>NZ_CP017768.1:1617500-1652500 GCF_002813695.1 Methanobacterium subterraneum
GACTGTATGAGTGCATCTATACAGTAGATAACAATGATGATCAGGGGCAGTATCACCACCACCATGGCCACCATTATGGCCAGGGACTGGTAACGGAGGAATGGTTCCAGCCTCCGGGCTATGGGGCGTACTGCATAGGCGAAAACCCCAGCCAGTATTATCATACTCAGCATAGGGGTTAATACTAAAAGTGACAGGACCAGGAGAACCGCAACCACAAACAAGGCTGAAGTGAGGGTTCCCTTTATTTTATAAATCATCGAAGTTCCTCATCCATAAAAAGTTTAACACGTATTCATATTGAAACATGACTAAATAACCCCTACAACCTTAATAAAAACTCCCTTAACCACCCCAAGGCTACTGCAAACTCCCTACCTCACCTAAGATTTTTTTTTATTTTAAAGGATTTCCCATGGATGGGCAATTATATTCTTATTTATTAATCCTTGGTTAATAATGATGTTTAACCCCAGATGCATCCCGGTGGTATTCTCCAAATTCGGATATGAGTTTTAGCTGGTCTCCCCAGAATACCGGTCCTTCTACACAGATCCTCCAGCCCACATCATCCACACAGCACTGTCCACAGATTCCCAGGGCACATTTCATGTACCGTTCCAGGGAAAACTGGGATGGTATCTGGTGTTCTTCGGTGATTAGGGATAGTTTTTTCATCATTATCTCCGGGCCGCAGGCCACCACCATGTCATATTTATTTTCTTTTAGTAGTTTCTCCGCCAGTTCGGTGGCGAATCCGCAGAAACCATGGCTTCCATCATCAGTGGTTGGGAATACATTGGCACCTGCCTTTTCCAGGCGTTCTGGGAAGAGTATTTCCCTCTGGGTGGTGGCAGCGGTTATGACATCCACCGGTACCCCCCGGCGGGATGATTCTTCAGTGAAGGCAGCTACTGGTGCCATCCCAATACCTCCACCCACTGCCAGGACCCGGGAGCCGGCAATCTCAAACCCACTACCATATGGCCCTCTTAAGCCAAGCTGATCATTTTCCTGGAGTTTGTGGAGTGACTGGGTGAAGGGGCCCACCATTTTCACTGAAATACCAATCTCTTCATTGACTGGGTCGATGCTGGAAATGGACATTGGTTTTTCATCCTGGAAGTTCCAGACCATCATGAATTGCCCCGGGGATAAAAGATTACCCCTGGTGAATTCCCAGGGGAAGTAGAAAGTTTTCACTGTGGGTGTTTCCTCAACTATCCGCTTAATTGGGATTACCTGGGGGACATGAGGAGTATTCGTTTTTAACATGTGTTTTACACCTTCCTATTACTGGTGGGCCAGTCCCACCATCTCCTCCACAGTTTGGTAGTTCTTTTCATTCATGAATTTCTCCAGTCCTGTGGCTATCTCCTGGAAGACTTCAAGTCCATGGTACATGACTGCGGTTCCGATCTGAACGCATCTGGCTCCAGAGTATAGGAATTCCACCAGGTCCTGATGGTTGGTTACACCACCCACACCTATTATGGGTATTTTAACGTTCTGGTATGTCTGGTACACGCAGCGCAGGGCTATGGGCTTTATGGCTGGTCCGGACATTCCCCCGAAACGGTTGGAGAGTATGGGGTGGGCAGTTTCCAGGTCGATCCTCATTCCCGGACCCAGGGAGTTTATGAGGGTCAGTGCATCTGCACCGGCACTTTCAGCGGCCTGGGCAATCTCCACAATGTCCGTTACATTGGGGGTTAACTTGGCAATCACCGGGATATCAACTTTCTTTTTAACTGCCTTCACGAACTGGTGGGTTAACTCTGGATCCTGGCCTATTGATGCTCCGCATCCTTCCATGGCATGGGGGCAGGATACATTGAGTTCCAGGGCATCCACCAGGTTTTCCACCTGACTTGCTACAGAGGCAAATTCTTCTGGTGTGGAACCATAGACTGATGCTATCTGGGGAACATTGCCTTCCAGTTTTTTCAGTTCTGCTTGGATTGATTCCACTCCAGGGTTGGATAGGCCAATGGCATTGATTATACCACCCTCCACCTCCACGGTGGTGGGGTTGGGATAACCTTTGTTAGGCTCTGTTCCAAAGGATTTGGTTACCACTGCCCCGGCTCCGCTTCTAGCTGCCCAGTTAAGGGATGCTGCCGTGCTTCCCAGAACCCCCGCTGCCAGTGCGGTGGGGTTTCTCATTTTCATCTGGCATATTTCAGTTTCCAGCATGATTACACCTTAAGTTTAGAAGGTTTAAATTCTTTCAAGTACAGATTAAAGTCTATGAAGTGTTATGTAGTTGGTTGTTTTGCAGGCTTCTTAGTCTTGGATAAAGATTTTAACCTAATGGATTATGAACTTTTCCCACACCCGGAACTCCTGGAAAAATGGTTCCAAATGGAGGAGAAGGAATTAACCCCTGAGGAGAAGATTCTCCTGGAAAAAGTGGGTAAAAAGTGTGATGAGATCATTATTGAAACTTCACGGAGCAGTTATCACTATCAGGACCTTAAATATCATTCTAAATTCACCTATCAAATCCCCAGTAAAGGTGGAGATTACCTAAGGAGTAACCTGGGAGAGGTTCTCCATGAAGCTGATTTTCTGGATTCAGCAGATGATTTGTGGAGTGTGAAACGGGATTTAGCCTTCCAGGTTACGGAACGAAGGTTGAAGGAAGCCTCCCATTCAGGTGATCTTCTACTCATACAGGCCATCCATGCCATTGAAGAACTGGAGGAGGCTGAAGTTAAACTGGTGGAAAGGATCCGGGAATGGTATCCAGTGCACTTCCCAGAAATGGATGATGTGCGGGATCATGGCCGTTACGTAGAGCTGGTGGCCCAATACGGGGACCGTGACACCATTATAGAGTCCGGTGCCCTGGGTGAAACTTCCAACGAAACCATGGAGCTGAGCCTGGGTGCTGATTTATCCCCCTCTGATTTGGAGGTGATCCAGGGTTTTGCCAGGACCATACAGTCCCTTCAACAATCCAAGAAGTCCACCACCGATTATGTTGATGTGAAGATGGAAGAGATGGCCCCTAACCTGCGTGATCTGGTGGGTGCATCTCTGGGGGCTAAACTAATAGCACACACCGGTGGTATTAAACGTCTGGCCCTTTTACCGTCCAGCACTGTTCAGATTTTGGGTGCGGAGAAGGCCTTGTTCCGTCACTTGAAAACTGGTGAACGCCCACCTAAACATGGTTTGATCTACCAGCATCCCGATGTCCGGGGTTCCCGGTGGTGGATTCGGGGTAAGGTGTCCCGGGCACTGGCGGGTAAGATCTCTCTGGCAGTGCGTAAGGATTACTTTTCCGGAGAATACGACCCAGAAGTGAAGGAGGGTTTCCAGAAGCGCCTGGAAGAGATAACCAAAGAACATCCCTTCCCTAAACGGACGGAGAAATCCAAGAAGAAAACGGACAAAAAACGGAAGAAGAAAAAGGATAAGTTCCGTTTTAAGAAGGGTGATTACCAGTATTGATGGAGGGTGGTTATCCTTATTATACAGAAAATGACAAAAAATGTGAATCATTGGTAATACATCAAAACTATGGTGTGAATGAGTTGATCTGCTGATGTGTAAGTTGGTTTATTGGTGGTTCCATTTATTAAATCTTAAAAAGGTGTGATAAATAGTAGAGGTCGTGGTTATACTATCCATAATATCCAGTATCTTTTCAATTATACTGGCAGTTTACACCATCCAGTTTTCCCGGCGGGTGGGGATCCACTGAGAATTTAGCCCAATATCATAATAAAAATTTTTAGATAAAACACCTACTTTACATAAAACGCTACCGGAATAATCTAATCATATATATTTATATTACTTGATTGTAAATAGGGGAACATGGTCAATGAATCCACCTTCCAGGGAGTGAAAATAAGATATCTGGTTTTATGGATCATTCTATTTTTTATAGTAATGACCGGACTCATACTGGCATCCCACAGCCTACTGAAAGGTGCTGAATGGTCAGTTGCCTACGGTTTGTTGTTCTATGCTCTCATATCCTACTGGATGCTCAGAAACTTCCGGAAAATTAACCTGGACTACTCCAGATTCATTGGCCACATACCCATAAATTACAACTGGCTCTTCCTCCTGACCATTGTCTTTGCAGTGATCCTTTTCTCCCTGGGCATGAATGAACTAACCCACTTCATAATATCAACCATTGACCCGGGGATTTTAGGGGAAATACCACGCACCAGCCTGTTTTACACACCACAGGACACTCCACTAGCCCCATTCATGAACTTACTGGATTTTTTAACAGGAGTGATTGCCGCCCCCATTGTGGAGGAGTTACTCTTCAGAGGAGTGATGCTGCACCGGTTCACCTTCAAGTTGGGTTTGAAAAAGGCAATACTGACCTCTTCAATCATCTTTGGATTGCTGCACGCGGATTTCATCGGGGCCTTTGTCTTCGGCATGGTGATGTGCATCCTCTACATTAAAACCGGAACCCTCATCATCCCCATCATCGGCCACATGCTCAACAACCTGTTAGCATATGGTATGCAGATGCTGAGCAATATAAATCAGCAGAACAGTGCCCTGGTCTCATCAACACCCCACCCCAACATTGGTGTGGCAGCCTTCCTCCTGATTGTGGCCGGGATGATTATTTTATATTTCCTCTACCGGAACTGGCCCAGGGCTTACTGGAACCCACCCTACTTCCAGCAGGATTATCAGGGAGTTCAGGAGAATTATTACTACTAAAATATGGGTATTGCTAAAATAGTGGAATTATCCACTGGAGTACTGGAAAATTTAATATGTTGTCAACTCACAAGGTAAACCTAAGAGCAGACTTATTTTTATAAACTAATTATAGGAACATGTAAAATGGAGTTTAAACTGGAATCTGGAGATGAAATCCGTGGCGTGTATAAACTGGACGGTCACCTGGCCACCTGCAACCTCAACCCTGGAGTGAAGGTTTACGGGGAGAAACTGGTGGATTATGAAGATGTTGAGTTTCGCCTGTGGGATCCTCGTCGTTCAAAACTGGGAGCTGCCCTCTTGAAGGGATTGGAAACTTTCCCAGTTAAAGAAGATTCCCATGTTTTGTATTTAGGTGCTTCTGCCGGTACCACCCCATCCCATATCTCAGATATCCTCACCGATGGTGTGATCTACTGTGTGGAGTTCGCCCCACGTATGATGAGAGAGTTATTAACGGTTTGCAGGGGACGAAAAAACATGACCCCCCTGTTGGATGATGCCAGTAAACCTGCCAATTACCGGGGATTGCTGGAGAAGGTGGACCTGGTTTATTCTGATGTGGCTCAGCCCAACCAGACTGATATATTCATGGATAACATGCGGATGTTCATGGATGATGAGGGTCAGGGTATGATCATGATCAAGGCCCGGAGCATTGATGTAACCCGTAAACCAAGGAAAATATTCCGTGAGGAAGCATCCCGGTTAAAAGAACATGGATTCAGGGTGATGGATAAAGTGGACCTGGACCCATACGAAAAGGACCACCGCTGCCTGGTTTGTGAGTTCGCTTTTTAGAGGTTTTCTATCAATATACTCTATTAGCATCAGCACCCCCAACAACTCCTGCCAAAAAAACCGGGTGAATGATTTGAAATCTTCCAGTTTATGATGTAGGAGAATCACAAAAGACAGGTTGTGAGTTCCGGTTACCGGATGTTAAGATTAAAAGCCCTATGCCCAGTATATGAGGATTATTTCCAGTTTAGATCTACCAAGAAATATAGAAATTCAAACAGAACGAACCACTCAACATGAGTTTAATCACTTCACATACAATATTATGATATAATATAAATAGGAGAATAGATCATAATATGTTTAGGGAGAGAAATTTTAGGAGTTAGCGGATAAGTTGTGGGATACTTACCAAAAAATATTAACCCCCTAAATTTTCCCCTCCTTTGCCAATCCTACCATAGTCTATTTTTATTGAAATGGCTTTTACCTTAATAAAAAATGGTTGATATGTATCCATTTTTTGATTAGATAGGGAAATATTAGTTTTCACAGAAGGTTACTGTGTCAATGCCATAGAATCTCAACCAAAATATTTAAATACCTTGAAATACTAGCTTAACAAATCCATTACTTCCCTGTTGGAATGTGGGATTTGGAAACCCATAATTATGATTTAATTCCAGGGTAAATTGTTCTAAAGGGCCCGTAGCTCAGTCTGGGAGAGCGCCTGGCTTTTAACCAGGTGGCCGCGGGTTCAACTCCCGTCGGGCCCGTTTAGATTTTCTATTATTTTAAAATCATTTGAATCTTTAAGATTCATACTAAATCCAGTTTTCATCATTCACCCTTAAAAGTTAAATTAATATGCAATCTTCAACCTATTAAGATCAGGCAGGGGTACCCGAGTGGACAAAGGGGGTGGACTCAAGATCCTCTGGCGTAGGCCTTCAAGGGTTCGAATCCCTTCCCCTGCACTCATTTTAGGATTATTTTGAATCTTTAATATGCATTAAATCTATGTTAATAAATGCATTAAATCTATGCCCCCCATTTTTAGTAAAAAAGCTTTTAAAAATCGGAATAATGAACTTATCACATTTAAGGAGTTTCCCTTTAAAACTAAGTGTGTGAAGATCATCTACCCCAAAAAGGGTTAAATTGATATAACATGACCAACCATCTGGTTATATTGCAGGGGTACCCAAGCGGTCAACGGGGATAGGTTCAGGGCCTATTGGTGTAGGCCTTCAAGGGTTCGAATCCCTTCCCCTGCACTCATATCTTATTTTAATAACCCCATGTTATCTGGATTTATATCGTAGATTATCCTGATATTTTGATCTTATTGATTATGGATCTTCTTAATCCTCTAAAAAGGAGGATGATGGGAAAAAAAGAAGGATGATGGGATATATTACCCCCTCAACTCTATATCCACTTACTTATGATATATCCTCTTACTTCTGACCCTTATATCCTCTTACTCATGGTTCTTTTATGTAACCCCACAGCCAGGGCAAAGAAGAGGACTGTGAACACCAGGAGGATTATAAAATCCCATAAAACCGGGAAATAACTGGTTCCCTGAAGGGTGTAACGAACCAGATCCGTGAAGTAAGTCAGGGGCGAGAACAGGGCGATGATCTGTCCCCAGGGAGGCATGGTCTCCAGGGGTATGAATATTCCACTGATGAACACCAGTGGAAATCTCACCAGGGATGAGATCATCATAATGTTAGAGGGGATGTTGGATGGTGGGGCAGAGAGTATCAGACCGAATGAGGAGAAACACGCTGCTGCCAGTACCAGGCCCAGTATGAGGGTTAAGGGATGGATTATACCAACACCCATGAGTAATCCCAACCCAATGGGTAGCAGGGGTATTATGATTCCGAATATGAAGGATGCCATCATATCCCCCAAAATGATGGTGGTTATGGATATGGGAGTGGATATCAGCCTTTCCAGAGTCTGCACCTGGGCTTCCCATGGTGCAATTATAGGGGAAACTGCAGTGGCTGTGAAAAACACGGTCATCCCGATTAAACCAGATATCAGGAATTCTGGTGACAGATTTCGGCTGCCAATAAAAAATGCCAGGAAGAGGAATAACGGCATCATGAAGCCGAATATAATTACCGGTCCCTTTAGGTAATAGATACGTATGTCCTTTTTCATAATCCCCAGGGATCGTTTGAACTGGTCCAGGTTGAACATGTTTATTCATCCTCCCCGGTGAGCTGGATGAAAACCTCTTCCAAAGAGGGGGCCATGGTGTTCAAACTCATTATCTTAATGTTTCTGGATTCAGTAAAGCTGGTTAAGGAGGTAATGAGGTCACTGACGTTATCGGTGGATATTATGAGATTATCCCCCTCCTTTCTCAGGTCATTGATGTGGGGGATTCCGGTGAGGTTTTCCAGGTTCACGGTATCGTCAAAGCTTATCTTCACTGAGTGGAGATTTTTAATCTGATTTTTAAGTTTTTCAGGACGATCTATAGCTGCGATTTTACCATGGTTGATGATGGCCACCCGGTCTGAGAGTTGGCTGGCCTCGTCCATGTTATGAGTGGTTAGGAAGATGGTTTTCCCGTTCTGAGGGAATTCCTGGAGTATTTTCCGGATGAGTCTGGTGCTCTGCACATCCAGACCAGAGGTGGGTTCATCCAGAAAGAGGAGTTCGGGGTCGTTAACCAGGGCCATGGCCAGGATCAGTCTCTGTTTCATTCCCTTGGAGAATCCCTTCACCGGGTCATCCTTCCGCTGGTAGAGTCCCATTTTCTCCAGGAGGTTTTTGGATCTTTCCTCGGCAATTTTGCGGGGGATTCCGTAGAGTTCGGACATGAGGATCATGTTCTGCCAGGCTGATAGGTCCACGTAGGCATTGGAAGTTTCTGGGACCACACCAATGTTCTGTTTGGCCTTTAAGGATTCCTTCTGGATGTCATAGCCCATGATCACAGATTTACCCTGGTCTGGTTTGATTATCCCGGTGAGCATCCGGACGGTGGTGGTTTTACCCGCACCATTAGGGCCCAGGAATCCGAATATCTCACCCTTTTTCACTTCAAAACTCACACCATCCACTGCAGTGAGGTCATCGTAGATTTTGGTGAGGTTTTGAGCTTTGATTACACTGTCCATTCATTATCACCTATGTACTAATTCTGATAAATTGATTATACTAATTTTACTCCTTTAACCACTATAAATGAACCTTCACCGTGCCCTTCCTTCACTGGCTCCCTATCCTTTACCTCCCCCATTGGTTTTGATATGGTCTGCCTAAACTGGAAATCATTGAAATGTGCCTTTTTCAGGTGAAGTATGACTTCTTTTACCGTGTAGAATCTGGCTTCCCGGTAAAATGTGCTTTCCCCTTTATGTTCCTGGTAGAAATGACCTAATGGACTTTCAGCATCTATGAATCCTATTATAATGGAACCATCTAGTTTTAAAACACGGTTTGCTTCCAGGAGTGCTTTTTCAAGGTCGTCCAGGAAGCAGATGGTAGTGACCATTAAAATAAAATCGAATTCCCGGTCCGGAAATGGTAAAGATTCCGCCACTCCCTGAATGAATTTAATACCCCTTTTCCGGGCTAATTTCCCCATTGCAGAGGAGGGGTCAAGGCCCAATTTGATTTTAAGTGTACCTGCAAAACGTCCACTGCCCACACCAACCTCCAATCCATTCCCCCCCTTAGGTAGTAGTTCTTTAACTGCTTCCAGTTCTGACTGGTAAATTAGAGGGTTCTTATCATACCATTCATCGTATTTCCCGGCATGAGTCTGGAAGGGTTTAATCTTAGGCATGATCTTTCACTCAACTAAATTTTAATATGTTGGTTATGGTTCATAATGATTCATAAAAAAAGGGCCATTATCAGGTTTTATAGTTTCCGAGGTAATTGAATCCCATTGAACATTGGGGATGCAGATAAATGTCCAACCAGGGTACTAAAAATGCTAGATATTTCATCTATTTGCTGGTAAATCTAACCCCCATCTGGAAGGCCTTTTCACAGTCCTGGGGGAAGACTTCCCTGCGCTTTTTTAGTTTTTCTTCTGGGTTGAAGCGTGATGAAACATATTTAGTGTAATCATCAAACTGGTAGGTGTCGGTGACATAGAGTGATTCTGATTCACCGATTATGCGTTCTGTGAGTTTTTTTATGGTGTTAAAATACTGATGATAGCCTATTTCTTCCATGAGTTCCTCAACCACACCCATGGTGTAAATAAAACCTACTGGTATTCTCCGGGGAAATAAAGTTGATCCTTCAGGGTCATAGACCAGGTAGGGGAAGATAAGTCGTTCTAGGAAGGATCTCATCTCTCCGGTGGCAGTTCCCAGATAAATGGGAGATCCGAGGATGATGGCATCGGTTTCTTCGATCTTTTTCAAAACTGGGGTTAAATCGTCTCTGGCAGCACAGGTACCATAGCTTTTCCCATCTTTTAGTTTACAGGCAAAACAGCTTTTACAACCCTTATAGTTCAGGTCGTAGAGGTGTATGAGTTCGGTTTCTACCCCTCTTGATTGGGCTCCCTCCAGGGCTTTTCCAATCAGGGCTGCGGTGTTACAATTCTTCCGGGGACTTCCATTAATTCCAATGATTTTCATATTTTTACTCTCCATTTTTTTAAAAAGTTGAAAATCTTAGTGAATGCTATTAGTATAGTTCTATGGAAAAAGAAGCCGAATAAATTTTCTATTTAAGTCTTCATCGAATGATCCAAGGTAGGCAATTTCTAATTTGTCTCTTCATCTATTGGTCCAAGGTAGGTTGCAAAGAATCCATCAGTATCGGCATATACTGGTTTGAATCCCTGTTTTTCAGCATCATCCATGGTCTTCTTCAAGAAGTCTCTTCCCCAGGCAGTGATGGATTCTGAACATTGCAGACTATACCAGCGGAAGGTGCTGTGGTTGTATAATCCGTAAAATGTGTTGGCCAGTCTTTTCAATGCTTCCTGCTGAGCATTCAGAACCTGACGTTGCCTGTGGTCCGTGGACTGTTTCATGAGGGATTTTATTCTTATTCTATCCTGGAGAATTTGACCAATAGCCGATGGTATGAATCCCACTGGTTCTTTGTGAAATTTATAACCATCTTCTGGTGAAACATGGCAATTTTTTCCTTTGGGCTCTTTTTCATAAGTGAAGCTGTCCGGGGAAATGTTCTTGGATATTATGATGCTGGGGTAGAGGCTTCTGAAATCGAAGTAGATGATATTCTCATGCAAACCCTTAACCGGCTCCTTAACATATCCTCCCACCACATGGATATCTTCCCGTTGGGTTACCTCTGATGGGCTGGGTTTATTAGGCACCAGATTTTGGTACTGGAATGATTTTCTGATTAAATACCATTCAACCAGCCTTCCAGAAGCCATGCGGGAGACGTCGAATAATGGTTGGCCCACGATACGGGTTAACTCTGTGCTGAGGGGTATCATTCTCTCCCCGATCCTGGTAACTGCCACTGCATCGTGGAGGGAGTAATGGAAGAGAGTTTCCAGTCTACGGCCTCCTTCATCCCAGTAGATGTGGATTTCATCCCCGGGGATGTCCAATTTCTTCTCCCCACATAGTTCCAGGTAAACATGTTCCAGGGTGTGACGCGCCAGATGCATATAACGGCGGACATTGAAGTAAAGGTCAATGTGGATCCGGCCTTTGATCATTGCAGAGTTGGTGAAACCTGTTCTGGTGAACTTGGGTGGGGATCCATCTATTCCCAGCTTGAGAGGCACCCCCAGTTTAGCGGCCCGGTCCCGGATGTAGGGGAGGTCGAAGGAGTCTGAATTGTAGCCCAGGATGATGTCCGGGTTTTCTGATTCCACAGTTTCCACGAATTTCTCCAGTAATTCCTTCTCATCATCCACTAATTCCACAAAGTCTAAGGGGCTGCCATTGGGGTCTGAGGAATCTGGGGGATTTTTGGTGGATAAGACTTTCCTGAAGCCCTGGTTACTGGAGAAACTGATTAAGATAATGGGGTCCAGGTCTGATTGGGGCATGCCCCGGGGGTTGTAAACCTCAATATCAAAACTTAAAAACTTGAATTCTGGTAGGCTGGAATCCATGGGTTTTGGAGGGTTTTCCATCTGGAAGATGCATGGCTTTGGTGTTCTGTTATTTTCAGATCCTTCGGTTGCCCCTTGTGATTCATGTCCGTTTAATCCCTGTGATCTCCGTGAAGATTGGGCAGAATTTAAGACCTTACCCTGCACTTCCACCACGTTAAGGGGAAATAATCCTTTATCTATGAGGTATCTGCGGTAAAATGGAATATCATGTTCTCTGATTTCCTTTACAGAAGGTAAGTTCAATATCTTCTCCCTGAGTTTGGGAATATCCCGGGGATGCTTGAAGGTTACCTTCAGGACCTCTTTATGTTCCCCCATATCATTCCTGGGGACCATTTCCACCGAGATAAGTTTTAATTCACTTAACTCATGTGTGCAGTCAGTGATACAGTGAGGATCAGAAGGAATGACGTAGATGTAGGGTTTGAAGCTTTTATCCAGTACTATGATGTGTCCTTCTTCATTTTCTCCCATGAGCTTTCCGAATAACCTTATAACCGGTTCCTGATTCCGGGTGACGTAATCAATGTCCAGGAGAACGAATTTTTTAGTCTGCATATGGGCTTCACCAGTACACCTTGGTAGATGTTACTATGCGGAGTGAAGGTCAAGGCAGTTGAGGTAGAGAGAGTGATAAGTAATCATACTTACCAACTTCACACCATCTCGATAAAAAAATGAGGAATTCACTGGAAGTGTTTTAAAAATGTGACTGGTTTAAACTACGCCTGTGTTTTTAAAACTGCAACTGTTTTATGCTCTGGAGAGTGGAACATACAAATGTGACAGTTCCTTTCTCTTTTTCAGTATCCCTGATAAGTTTTATAGCAGTTCTCCTCCAGAGTTCCCCAGGATTTTCCCCCCTAACATCAGCTGAGCCCATTAGATCACCCTCATATAATTGGTCAGGATCAGGCGGGGATACGTCTTTAAGCCATAAATCAACTTGAGCTTCTTCTCGGGATAAGTTTTCAGGCCATGATTCATCAATTAAGATTCTGAATCCATCTTCTTCTTCAGGGAGTTGGTATATTCCTTTTATTTTCAACATGTGCATCACTTGTAATGGTTAATTTACCATGATTAAACATGATAATCAATTTAACATTATTAATCATGATATATATAATTAACTGATTTCAAATTCAACATTATCCTGGATCCAGATATAAAGGGTAACTAAAATTAAAAAATAATCGAAGTTTATAAACGAATCCTATCCTCATTTTTAGGAATTCCCTTTTCCACGGTGATCCAGTGTCCATCCTGATATAATTCATATTCCTCAAAACAACAGGGGATACCCTTAGCAGTGGTTGCATCAGGGCCATCCATGAGTTGGAAATGAAGGTGAGGGGCGGTTGAGTTACCAGAATGACCCAAATTCCCTAAAAGATCTTCAGGTTCGATTAAATCACCATTTTCTACTTTTACCGAACCAGTTTTCATATGCCCCAGAAATAGCCATATTCCATCCCATATTCGGTCACCCTGAATTATAACGAAATTACCAGCAATATCCTGGATGCTATGCTTGTGGGGATCAAAAAACCAGGCATTCTTAAAGGCCAATGAAATATCACGGAGTGGCTGCACAGGGTCGCGTTCAGGGTATCCGTCAAGGGCTTCCACTACCCTGCCAGAAATAGGTGCGTAAATAGGTTTTCCATAGGAGTAACAGTCGTTTAAATGCACCCGGCCTAAAACATGATCCAGAGTACTTTTTCTGTGGAATTTAACCGGTTTTTGGGTCCAGTCAACCTGCATGAGGTCGAAAGCATAGGTTGATGCAAAAGAATGAGTACCATGACTGGGAACTTTAGATCCAGGGCTGTTTACGACCATCCATTCACCCTCAAGAGGGGATTTTATGGGTACCGGTTCCATAGTATCTATATCCATGACCCTATCTCATATATGCATAATTTTATCCAGCCAGAACTCATTTCAACCAGAGCCCATAAGTTACACCGGCCCCATCAAGCAAACAGACCCTAAAAGCAGGAGCCCCATGGTTTTTTAGGTTATTTCTAAATATATTTATCAGTATTCATCTATTCAATGGAAGTACATTCCCAGGTTTCGGCTTCAGTATCGATGGTGGCGTATAATTCTGTTTCCACATCATTGAACAGGTCTTCACAACCGAATTCCAGGTCTGCTGATTTTTTAACCGCATACATTCTGCCACGGGCACTCTTGACTACTATATCTCCCTCACGGGTTATTCCTATAACTAATTGTTTGATTTCCTTTGCCATTTTCTTAACTCCTGATAATTTAATTTAATATTGTTACATTTTAAAGTCCATAATTTCCATGGGACCTTTCATGATCTAATATGTAATCAGATTATCAAATATTTTTATGTCGAATTATTACACAAACCTTCCGGGGAATTCTTTTGATCCAGCCTAGATTAAACCTAAATATGGCATTATAAACCCCCTAAGAAAATAAAAAATAAAAAAAAAGAGGATAAAGTAATTTTATCCCCATGGTAACCTTTTCCCGTATTTAAATGGCTGATCAATCCCCTATTTTAGGTTTAATTATGGGGTGTGGCTAGATGATTAGGTCAGGTCGAAACGGTCCAGGGTCATGACCTTGTCCCAGGCCTTTATAAAGTCCTGGACGAACTTCTCCTGGGAGTCTTCACAGGCGTAGACCTCGGCCACTGCCCGGAGCTCGGAGTTGGAACCGAAGATGAGGTCCACCCGGGTGGCGGTCCACTTGAGTCTGCCAGTTGCCCGGTCCCGTCCCTCATATACATCCCCCTCATTTGAGGATGGATTCCATTCGGTTTCCATGTCCAGCAGGTTCACGAAGAAGTCATTGGTGAGTGCTTCGGGCCTTTCAGTGAAGACACCATTCTGGGAACCTTCATAATTGGCATTCAAGACTCGCATACCACCGATGAGAACCGTCATCTCCGGGATGGTCAGGGTCATAAGTTGGGCCTTGTCCACCAGCAACTCTTCGGCTCTGAGTGGGCTTTCTTCTTTTTGATAGTTTCTGAATCCATCAGCGAGGGGTTCGAGAACATCAAATGATTCTGCATCGGTCTCTTCTTCCAGGGCGTCCATACGTCCCGGGGTGAAGGGTACCTTTACATCATGTCCTGCATTTCGGGCTGCCTGTTCAACACCAGCGCAACCCGCCAGGACTATGAGATCAGCCAGGGAGACCTTCTTGTCACTGGTTTGGGCCTGGTTAAATTCCTTCTGGATGTCTTCAAGTATTTTGAGCACGGTGGCTAGCTGGTCTGGTTGGTTAACCTCCCAATCCTTCTGGGGTGCCAGGCGGATGCGGGCACCGTTGGCACCTCCACGGAAATCAGAACCACGGAAGGTGGATGCCGAGGCCCAGGCCGTGTAAACCAGCTCCCTTACTGGGAGATTGGTGGATAGTATCCATTCCTTAAGGGTGGTGATGTCTTCTTGGTTGATTAATTCATGATCAACTGCGGGGATGGGGTCCTGCCAGATGAGATCCTCTTGGGGTACCTCCCCTCCGAGGTAGCGTGTCCTGGGTCCCATGTCACGGTGGGTTAGCTTGAACCAGGCCCTGGCGAATGCATCGGTGAACTCCTCCGGGTTCTCATAGAAGCGCCTGGAGATCTTTTCATAGGCAGGGTCTAACCGTAAAGAGAGGTCGGTGGTTAGCATGCCAGGGGTGCGGCGTTTTTGTGGGTCGTGGGGATCGGGAACAGTATCTTTGCCTGCTTCGCCCTTGGGCTTCCACTGGTAGGCTCCGGCCGGGCTCTTCTCCAGCTCCCATTCAAATTCAAAGAGTATCCGGAAGAAGTTGTTGTCCCACTGGGTGGGGGTGTTGGTCCAGATTACTTCCGGGCCACCGGTGATAGTGTCGTTGCCTTTACCAGTGCCTAGTTTGTTCTTCCAACCCAGGCCCTGTTCCTCGATGGGGGCGGCTTCTGGTTCCGGTCCCACATTCTCCGGGTCACCGGCACCGTGGGTTTTTCCGAAAGCATGGCCACCGGCGATGAGGGCCACGGTTTCCTCATCGTTCATGGCCATCCGGGCGAAACTCTGCCTTATGTCATGGGCCGCGGCTATGGGGTCTGGTTTGCCGTCTGGTCCTTCCGGGTTCACGTAGATCAATCCCATTTCAATGGCTGCCAGTGCTTTTTCCAGTTCCCGTTCACCGGTATGTCGGGTGTCGGTGAGCCATTCAGTTTCGGAGCCCCAGTACACGTCTTTTTCTGCTTCCCAGATGTCTTCACGTCCCCCACCGAATCCGAAGGTTGCAAATCCCATGGATTCCAGGGCCACGTTACCGGCCAGGATCATGAGGTCGGCCCAGGATATTTTCCGGCCGTATTTTTGTTTGATGGGCCAGAGTAACCGGCGGGCCTTGTCCAGGTTGCAGTTGTCTGGCCAGCTGGAAAGGGGTGGGAAGCGCTGGTTACCGTTACTGCCCCCTCCCCGACCATCACTGATACGGTAGGTTCCGGCACTGTGCCAGGCCATACGGATGAATAGCGGCCCGTAGTGGCCGAAGTCCGCTGGCCACCAATCCTGTGAATCAGTCATGAGGTCCTGGAGGTCCTTCTTCACAACCTCCAGGTCCAGGCTCTCAAATTCACGGGCGTAGTTGAAATCCTCATCCATGGGATTGGACTTTGCGCAATGCTGGCGTAGTATGTCCAGGTTCAACTGGTTCGGCCACCAATCAAGGTTCTTCAAGCCACCCCTAATGCTCTTTTCACTTTTTTCATCCATAATTTCCACCCTCTTTTTTTACGTGTGATTCATTTTTTTTAATTGAAAAAAACGTGACCCTGGTGTTTAATGATTCAATTACCCCTGGAAAACATTCCCCCGGAGTAAATGTTGAATTTTTTAATTGTTTCTCACAGTTATTTATGAATTACAATTTTAGGTGTTGACCCTTTTATGTGTTGATGTTTTTGTGGTATGGGAATGTTAGTAATTCTTCCAGGGTCCAGATATGGTCTGTGATTCCTACGGACATCATAGGTGTTCTTTTTTGATATTTTCTCCACAATTTACCATTTAAATGTGTTTTGCAAGGTTTTTTCAGGGAATCGTGTGTTCGTACGAAGTTATGGTCTGTCATTTGTAGTGTGGCGTGGTGTTGGAGCCATTCGTCTTTTTTGGAATATCCTAATGTTTTTCTTGTTAATCTGTTGTTATCTTGTCTTAAAGTCAAATTTTCTCGTTCTATGTAAGAAGTAGAGATGAAACTAAAGTCAATATCTTCTTCCATACCATATATAATGCGTTTTTCAATATTAACCACTTTACTTCCCTCTCGCTCCTTCACTACTTGAGCATATTTTAACTCAGGCAATGGCATTTGTTTCGGTTTTCGTGGACGTCCTCGTTTATCGGTCCTTGAAAACTCCTTTGTATAGCTGTATCTGTCCAATAGTGCTTGTGCGTAGTATTTTCTTCCGTCGGTGACAAATAAAGGTAATTCCTCTTCGTTTATTCGATCACATGTTTGTTTAACAATCTCATCAGCCGCATCTTGAGTCATGGCACCTGCGTAGGCTGCTAGGATTAGTCTGTGTTCAGGTGCGAAGCTTAACCAGATCCATCTTTCATCTTCTGATTCATGCTCCATTCTCGGAACTGTTTTTTTTTAACAAAAGTCCACAACTCATCTAACTCCACTTTATCAACTTTTATGTCTTTCATAAGGACTTTGTTTATTTCTTCGCTGTGTTCAGAAGCTATGCGCAGCCATCTGCGCACAGTATCCAGTTTAACACCTAAAACTTCTGCTGTGCTCCGTAAACTCATGCCTTTTAAAATCATTTTCAAAGCCAAAAAAACTGTCTCTTCATTTGTTCTTAAATCGTGTAATATTGTATTTGAATGTGAAGTGAAACTTTTAGAGCATGTTCGACAAATAAATTTGTGAACAGGACCATTTTTTGTCTGGTAGGTTCCATTACCCACAATATTACCGTTTTCAGTTTTCCCGTAATCTGCACAGCTCTTGTTAGGACAAGCCACATCCACAAAACCAGGTTTAGGACCACGAACACCCATAAAAACACATCCCCTTAAGTATAAATATGGTCCTAACTACTATATAAAACTTCAGTATTTTGAAGGGTCAACACCCAATTTTATTAAAAATTTTTATTTGTGCCGGAAATTTCATTAATTTTATAAGAATTTTTTTGATTTGTACATCGCAATTAATCTAATAACAATAAAAACCAGAATAGATTAACGTTATAATGGAGAAAAACTTTGGAAAAGATTGAAAAATAGGGGTTTTAAGATGTCTGGGAAAATACACATGATTAAAGAAAACAATAAATTCGTGCCGATCTAATCCCGATCTAATCCCGATCTAATCCCGATCTAATCCCGATCTAATCCCGATCTAATCCCGATCTAATCCCGATCTAATCCCGATCTAATCCCGATCTATGCACTAACATAAAACATAATATGAATATCTTCCCCTAGCTTTAAGAGATATTAAGCCTTTATCAACTAAATCTTTTAGATCATTTAAAGCAGCATCTTCTTTGATTTCAGGATTTATTTCTCGGTACTCCCTATTGGTTATCTTTCCATTTTTTATTAAGTACTCCATTGCATTTTGTTGTCTTAAACTTAATTCACGTTTCATAGATTCTGTATATTTATATTTTCGTAGAGTTACAACTAAGCTTCCTGATTTGATCTCAAAGAGCGGCTCGGGTAAACCCTGTTCCAGACAAAAATTGATGATCCTTTGCGTTCCAGTTCCCCATCTTTCTATAAATCCAATTTTAAATAGAGCTCCTGCAATTAGAGGATTTCTACGGATAGAATCATGGGTTTTTTTCAGATCTTCCACTGTTAACGGTTCAGGCAGAGGTCCACAACCCCATATCTCCATTCTGTCGTCAAATATGCGTAGTTGAACATTAGAATTAATTCTGTAATCCCTGTGGCAGATTGCATTGGTAATTGCTTCTCTTATTGATTCAATAGGATATTCAAACTCTTCAACACGCTCTGATCCCTCTATCCTCGCACTTCTTCGGATATGTTTTTCTGCAAACCGCAACGCATCATCTCTCTGATCAATGATAGTGCCATTAAAATCATGCATATCCTCAAATTCAACTGTGTCAACACCTTTGAATTTTCCACATTGCGTAAATGCCTGTAAAACAAATTTTTGAGGGTTTTTTCCAAAAAGTAGAATAGCAGCATTAGTTAATTTTCCATCTCTTAGAAGATCAAGCCGGGATAAGGCTTCTTCTACAGGAGATTTAGGATCTAAATCTAAATTTCTTTTAAGGACTGCGAGTTTTAGAAAATCAGTCAATTTGTTCCTATCAACATCTTCGAAACTTGCTTCGGTAACTGCCTGTTCATCCCAGGAGGTAACTCTATGTTCAGTAGTGATCAGGTTTCTAATTTCAGTTGAAGAAAGTTTCTGGTTCGTCCTTCCAACCCTTATATAAGCTTTATCTCTGTAGAAAACGGGTTTTGAAGTGCTTTCTGAGACTTCAATGGAAATTACTGTTTTATCATCTTGTTCAAAGTAATCAATGAAGGGGAATATCTTAGGGTCAGTTTCTCTTCTTATATTATTTGCAAGCCTTTCTAGAGTATTTGTCCCAATATCGACCCCAACAACATCACGATCATTATTTACACCCACTAAGATCGTTCCACCTCTTTTATTGGAAAAAGCAGATATTGTTTTCAATATCTCGCCTATTTCAGATAGGGACGTCTTGAATTCCACATTTTCCTTTTCATCATCTTCAAGAAGTGCAAAAATCCCCATTTATTATCCCTCGATAATGATATTGAATTTTAATGCTCTAACTGGTTTTAGATTCAAATCAGAACCATTTAAACAGGTTACTTGATATTATTATTAATACTCGAATTTGATATGATTTACCCTAGAACATTTGAGAAGTAATATAAAATTAAATAGTTACTATTAATTTTTAGGTTATAGTAGTTACAAAAGCGTTAATTGTTTTGTGACATTCTTAATAATAAAAACAAAAATAGTTTAATCGCCCCAATAATTGTACAGGTCGAAGGTGAAATACACCCCCAATCAGGATAACATTACTCCTCATGAGGATATGCAGAAATTAAGTTTTAAACCATCACCGCCAAGAACAGACCAGGGAAAGTAAAATAAAAATCAGGACCTATAACTGCAATCCGGTGATACATCCTTAATGCTTGTTTTTTTGGCAGCCCGTTCTCTAAATGCCGTGATAATTTTTATAGTATTATTTTCATGGAACCAATTACATCTATTTAGTACCATAAACTGTATTGCAAAATTACAATATACCTATTGCAGTTTTACAATTTATAATATACAAATCCAAATAAAAGTAATATTATATATTTCATAACTGTTTTTATAGTTAATGAGGATTTCCAATATTCAAAATCAGAGAAAAAAATAAGGACACTAGGGCTTTAAATCTATGAATAAGAAAAATTTTGATACCAAAATTAATCACAGAACAGTTAGTTATGCAGTTTTTTGTATGGTTTCTGGTTTAGATTAGTTTGACCAATCCAACACATATAATGATTAAAATTTATATCATGACAAATGTATAACAGATAAATATAGCATGATAAAAGCGTTAAGTGATATTAATGGCCGTTTTACTTTCGATTAAACCAAAATATGTCGGTGAGATCCTGAATGAAAACAAAAGATATGAGTTCAGGAAATCAATATTTAAGCGACATGATGTTTCAACAGCTTATATCTATTCAACCAACCCCATTAAAAAATTAATTGGTAAATTTACCATAGGTGAAATAATAGAAGACCATCCCCAAACATTATGGCAAAATTTGAGTAACTTTGCAGGCATAGAACAGGATGAATTTTTTAACTATTTCCAAGATCGAGAAACGGGGTTTGCAATAGAAATTATGGATTTAGAAGTTTTTGAAAGTCCAGTTGAACTTAAAGATTTAATTCCCAATTTTGTACCTCCCCAATCCTTTTATTATATTGATGAAGATATTTTTAAGACACATTTAAACCCAAAAAATGGGCAGGAAGAACAATTAGCCAATATAGATTTAATAGTAAGTAAACTGACCCTAAATTTATCAAAGCTATGATAAATTCATTATTAGAATGATTCTAAAAACTATTTTGAATAACTTAGATCAAAAGGATAGGGAAAATAATGTGACTGTAAAATGCAGGGGTTACTGCTAGTTTTTACTTGTAAAAAAAAGGGATAGAATAGATTTAAAATTTTAGATTTCTATCTGTTAGAGGGGACACCAAAGTACGTTCGGTAAGCACCGCCTATTATCCAGATTACTAAAGCTATAACTACACCATATTTCCAATCATAAAGACCAAATATTCCTCCAAGCAAAATTAAAAGTCCTATTACTCCCAATATATACAAAACAAAGTTTTTTTGGTTGTTGTCCATTATTTTATCTCCCTAAATTTATCTTTATACTATATACTATGCTCTTCATTTCTTAATATTGTTACGATTAATAGTTGCGGAGGGATTTCCAATAAAACAAGGATGGAAACTATTGTTGAATTGTCGGACATCTTGTTTATTCTATGTTACATGCTGAGTAAGATTCTTTTAATTTGTGAACCCACAGGACCCAGATGAACAGTTTCCGTCATGTAGTTTTCACATAGCCGGGGTCCATATGGATCTAATCCCGATCTAATTTGAGTTCCAGTTCCCCATCTTCTTTTTAAAAACATAAAATCTAATTACTTATACAATACAAATTAATATTTACTAACAGACCCCATATAATATTATAAAGATAAATGAGGTATTTTTATGCGAACTCCTAAGGCTACAGGCACTAATCACAACATTCTGCAGTGGGCACGAAAAAATGCAGGATACAGTGCCAGTGAAGTCGCCAAAAAGATGGATAAGAAAACTGAAGTTATAACTTCCTGGGAAAATGGAGAGGATGTGCCTACCTTTAAACAGCTCAGTAAATTGAGTAAGATCTACCATTACCCCAGTGCGTTTTTCTTTGCTGAGGAAGTTCCTGAAGATGAACCTTTACCTTCTGATTACCGTACCATGCCTGATAGGAATATAGAAAATTTTCCCGAAATAATATTTGAAATTAAAGATGCTCAAGAAAGAAGAGAGATTGCACTAGAACTAACACAAAAGTTAGATATTCCTCTTCCTGAATTTGATTTAGAATGTTCTCTTGATGATGATCCTGAAGACATAGCATTTAAGATACGTGAATATTTAGACGTAACCATTGAAGAACAATTAAAATGGAAAAAGGACAAATACACCGCTTTGAATAATTGGAAAACTATTTTAGAATCCAAAGGTATTTTAATCTTCCAATTTACTGGAATATCTCCCCAGGAAATTAGAGCATATGCCATTGACCAGCGGCCTCTGCCTGTTATTGGAATAAATACTGGAGACGATCCCAGAGCCCGGAATTTTTCAATATTTCATGAATTAGCTCATATAATTACAGGCACGAGTGGTGTCTGTGACCTGAATGATCGCCATAAAAAGATTGAAAGATTTTGCGATGAAGTTGCTGCCAAATTCTTAGTTCCTCCTTCTAAATTACTGGAAATGGATGAGGTTAGAAATCATGAAGGTTTGTACTGGGAAGATGAGGATTTAAGATCACTTGGAAACAAATTTGGAGTCAGTAGAGAAGTAATTCTGATATCCCTGGTTAAATTAGGAAAATCAACTTGGAATATTTATAAACAGATTAAAGAAACATGGGCCAGTGAATCCGATGAAGATGGAGAACACAAAATTCCTTATTATATCAAAGTGAAAAGCTGGAATGGTGATTATTACACAGGATTAGTCTTGCAAGCATATCACAATAAATTGATTAACAGACTCGATCTTTCTAGTTACATGGGAAATATCAAACTGGAACATATCGCCAAAATGGAGAGTTAATCTTGGTGGTTTATTGTATTGACACCAGTGCCTTAATTGATGGCTGGAAAGATTATCCTCCTGAGACTTTTGGTGTTTGGAATAATATTAATGATCTGATCAGTGCAGACCAGTTAACATCCCCGTACCACGTCCGGGATGAGTTGGAAGTGGGTGGTGATGACTTATTTACATGGTGTAAGGAAAAAGACTTTTTCTGCAGTCCAACTGGTGAAACTCCACGTATTGTTACTGAAATGTTAACTAATTTTCCAGATTTTAGGCCTAAAAAGACACCGAAAGTTGATTGGGCTGATCCATGAGTAATTGCTATTGCCATTGAAAATGGATACACGGTTATTTCCCATGAAACAAGGAAACAGTTACAGGAGAAAACATATTATATTCCAGATATATGTGATGACTATGATGTTGAGCACGTTACTTTTTTAGAATTAATTAAAAAGGAAGGTTGGACTTTTTTTTAAAGTTATATGGTTTTAAAATAGGGGACAGTCAAAAATTGATGAACCAAAAACAGTGTTGATTTTTTACTTCAGATGGTAGATGGCATAATACCTGTTGAAGTAAGTTTTGGAGAGAAGACTAAAACCCAAATTACCAGAACAATTACCAGATATAAATCTGAATATGGAATTGTAATCTCAAATAAAACAAGTAAAATAAAGAGATGGTAAAGTAATTTTTATTCCTTTGGTAATGTTTTCTTTATTTAAAGAGGTTTGATAAACCCCTATTTTAACGAAAATTAACCAGATAAAGTAAACATCATCTAAATATTTCATTTCCAAATAACGCTTGGGTAATGTGGGGCCTAATTCTTGAATGAAATGAGATACAATTGTTTCTGCTTGTCCCCTTACAAATTTGGATTTAATTCCCATTGTATAAGAAAGTGGAGCCGGTAGTTTTAAAAAGCTAGAAAGCAGTAAAATGTTTCCTAGTTCGTGTTATACCCACATAAAACAATCTTCTTTGTTCTTCTACAAACCGTTTTAGATCTTCACCCGAAAGGCCAGTTTCCCTATAAGGCATTAAACCATCTACACATCCACAAATTACCACAAGATCAGCTGTCATATTAAGTGGTTTTCAATTCATAGAAATTTGATTAAGAATATTTCTCGTATGCTTGTTTAATTAAAGTCATAAAGTAATTCAGATCATGATCGGGACTTATAGTGATTCTATAATCTCCATTTCCACGGTGGCCTTTTTCTGAGACATCTTCTGCAATGCATTCTGGATCATTCAGCTCTCCTTTCTTTAAATTGAGTACAATTTTAATGTCTTTTTGATATATTTCTGCATAAATGAAATTTGCATTTGAAACACTGGATACAAATGCTATATACCATTTTTTAGGTTTTACTCTGATTTTATTATCTAAATTTAAAACATTTTGGCTAATTTTGGCATATAAATCTTTAATATCATCTGGAACTGTTCTGAGATGATAATCTTCGGTGCTTCTTTTTTCGGAAGATTGTTTGGATTTTTTCTCTCGATAAATCATGAATTGTTTAGCTTCGGGTAAAGGTACAATAATATTGGGTGTAACTACTATCTTTTCGTCTACTTCATAAGCCTCAAATTTCACACATGTTATGTCAACACCTACATCTCTTAGCCAAAGGACAGCTGCTAAAGTTTCCTCTTTGAATTCGTTTGCTACTAAAATTATTCGAGGTTGATCATCTAAATCCTGAAACTCATCATTTGTAATGAATTCCCTAATTTCAATGTCTGCTTCTTCTTGTGATTTGTTGGTAAATTCTGCCCGAATATCTACCACATCCTCAAATGTGTGGGTAGAAAAGAATGCGGCGTAGTGAATCGCTTGTAAATCAACAAATTTTTCAGCAGTATCACGCTTTAATTCAATGATTACTAATTTACCTTCCCTATCAATGGCAAGTATATCTAATCTTTTACTTGTTTTATCATAATCGGCATATTCTGTGGTAATTGTAAGTAGTTCCTCTCCAAGGATCTCTGGATGCTTGGCAATCCATTCTTCCATATGTGTCCTTTCCCAAACACCCATTTCAGAGAACTTGGCTTTATCAATTAGTTTTTCTAACTCTTTCTCTTGATTTATCAATAAAATCATTGTGCCCCTCTTTTTAAAGTTTATTCAGTATTTTACTTATTATTTCCGAATATTTTGAATCTCTCAACCGATAATCCTCTTTAATGTCCATATAAGCTGTGAAAGTCCATGTTAACATTTGTCTAAGTGAACCACTGTTTTTATAACCTAAAAATTGTGACACTGACATGCCCTGATCTTTCCCAGGTAACCCCTTTTCTTCCCATTTTTCTCTTAATTCTTGTTGAGAAACTCTGCAGGAAGGATCATCAACGAAAAATTGTAAAAACACTTTTAATTGTTCGAATCTTCCCGGATTGTTTATTTTCCTATTTTTAAGCAATTTATATAGTTCTTTTTCAAGTTTAGGAAGTTCCCAATGGGGAATATCTGCGTAGTAATTTCTAGGGCCACCCGTAGTAGATTTTTCTTCACCAACTATTCTTTCCACAAAAATAAAATTTTCGTTATCTGCTGGAAATCTAAAAATTTTAACAGCCACTATTTTTTCTTCTTCGTTCCGATTTGAGTTTTCTTCCAGAATATCATGAAGCACCTCATCAGAAAATGATTGAGCACATAGTGCACCTCTAATTTTAGCTTTAGGATTGATGAATTTCTCACCAACCATGTTTTTTGCCCTTTGAATTAGATCAGCCCTATACTCATTGTTTATATCTTTTTCAACAGCATCAATATAACTTGTAAGCTGTTTAACATTATCTGTACTGTTTGAATAGACTTTTAATTCAAAAATCCAGATTTCATATTTATTAATGTTTGGATCCCAGATCAAACATGTTAGATCAGTTATCCCAGACCTAAGCTTGAGTCTAAGCATGTCTTGTCTTCCAATAATGTAAACTGGCACCAATCCTTCTGGAGAATCTTGAGAAACAGCTAAAACCAAAGGATTGCCAAAAATAAAACCTTCTAGATAAGACTCTCTTTCAAAATCAATATTCTCCCCTAAAAAACTTGAAGATGTTCTCATTAAATATGCCATTCAAATCTCCCCCGTTTTACTTTAGTCAATCCACGTACCTAACATCATAGAACTTCATTTTTTCTCAAAGCCCTCATAAAGCAAATCAAACAAAGCAACCTTCAATTTATCCCTCAATTTCTCATTATCCACAACGCGCTTATAGAAATCCATATTACTTTTCAAAAGTCCAGTCATTTCCTGGTTGAAATATTTATCAAAAACTGCCCGCACATTCTCCGGAGAATTGTGCTCCATCTTCTTAACCAATTCTTCATTCCCCAGGAGATTGTCCTTCACTCTTTCAAGGAAGACACGGTCATCATCTGTGAAGTCAGTGCCAAATGCATCGTTAAGATCATGAATAATCTGTGATAACCTGGCCTTTTCCTCTTCTCTGAAACCTGTATCTCCACTAGAAGGTGGTTTTAATCCTTCACCACCATTCAAATCAAAATATGCTTCACCTTTATCCACTACCTTGTATGAATCCATATCCACATCCTCAAGAACACTGAAAGGTAAAGGACCATTAATGGTTGGAAGCTTCTTAATCAAGTATTTGTTAAAGATAAAGAGTTTTTCCAGGTTCACATCACTGAAGGGCATTAACTGGGATAAAAACGAATAAATATTCTGGTATCTGCGCAGAGCCTTCTTAAAACCAACCTGACTTTCATCTTCCAGCACGATAAATTCCTTTTTAACCTGATCCAAAATGTAATGAAGTTCTGGCTGCTGGGAACCCTTCATATAGGCATTGACAAATTCATCAACTTCACCCATGTCAAATATCCGATAATCAAGGAGTTTATCCTGCAATTCATACAGCTTATGTGGATCCGTACCTTCTTCGAGGTAGGTGGCCTTGTAGTATGGTTCAAATGATTTTAAAATGGTATCTGTTTCATTGGCAAAGTCCAGGATGAGTGTGTCACTCTTTTTATCAGCGATCCTGTTTACTCTGCTTAGGGTTTGAACTGCGGCTACACCGTTTAATGATTTATCCACGTACATGGTGTGCAGGAGTGGCTGGTCAAATCCGGTTTGATATTTGTTGGCCACGATTAAAATCCGGTAAGGGTCCTCCACAAAGGCGTTTTCAATGGTTTTGTTCTTGGGAAGGTCGTTCATGGAGTTTTCAGTGTAACTTTTCTCATCATGCTTAACCTCACCGGTGAATGCCACCAGGGTCTTGATGGGATAACCACTTTTTTTGATGTACTTATCAAATTCCTGTTTATAGAGTACTGCATGTAATCTGGATCTGGTGACCAGCATGGCCCGTGCTTGGCCTTTGATCTTGTTTCGGGTGGAGTTCATGAAGTGGTCAACCATGATCTCTGTTTTAAGGCGGATGGCATGGCGATGTTCCTCCACGAATTTCCTGAGAACCCTTTTGGCCTTCCTCTCCTCAAACTCAGGATCATCCTCAATGGTCTTAACCAGATTGAAATAGGTCTGATAAGTTAAATAATACTTTAAAACATCCAGTATGAAACCTTCTTTTATGGCCTGTTCCATGGTGTACTTGTGAAATGGCCAGAATTCACCATATTTGTTCATGGTTCCGAACATTTCCAGGGTTTTACCCTTGGGTGTGGCGGTGAAGGCAAAGAAGCTGATATTTTGCAGGTTACGGAAGGATTCAATTTCCCTTAAAAGTTCTTCCTCCACATCATCATCCACATCGTCCAGGAGTTCAGCTTCTTCCAGGCTGTTGGTGGTGAGTATCTGTTTCATCTTCCTTGATAGGGTCCCAGTCTGGCTGCTGTGTGCTTCATCAATTATAACTGCATAGTTCCGGAGCTCCATGTCCCGCACTTCCTCCAGAATGAAGGGGAATTTGTGGAGGGTGGTAACCACGATGTTGCTCCCGGTCTGGAGGGCTTCACCTAACTGTTTGGAATCCTTATCAATAACTTCAACAGTTCCTCTCCTCTTTTCAATGGCTTTAACCTGTTCCTGTAATTGTTTATCAATCACTTTCCGGTCTGAAACCACAATGACCATATCGTAGACTCGTTCATCGCAGGGGTTGAACTTCTTGATGAGTCCATGGGCCAGCCAGGCAATAGTCTTACTCTTACCACTACCAGCGCTGTGTTCTATGAGATAATTCTTCCCAGGCTTGCAGTCTGCCAGTAGCAGGTTCACACAGTCCAGCTGATGATACCTGGGGAAAATAGGAGTTTCTTTCTTGGTTTTTTCATCTGTTTCTATGTAGATGAAGTTGGATATGAGTTTGGAGAGTTTGTTCACCTGCAGGATGTCGTTGTAGAGGTAGCAGGTTTTGTAGTCTCTGCGGACTTCCGGGTTTTCCAGTCCCTTGTTGAAGGGTAAAAACCGGGTTTGGGATCCTGCCAGTTTAGTGGCCATGTAGATCTTCTGGTCACTCATGGCAAAATGAACCAGGCAGCGTTGGAATAACTTCTCACGAGGATCACGATCCTCCTTGTACTGTTTCATGGCATTTTCCACACCCTGACTGAAACTATCCTTCAATTCAATGGTCAAAATAGGAAGACCATTAATGAAAATCACCAGATCGATGCGGTTACCACTTTCACGGTCCTGATACTCCAGTTCATCAATAACTGAGAAAATATTAGAAGAAAACTTATCAAAAAGGTCCGGGTTCCGGTTATTATTGGGTTGAGGATAAAAAATGTCAAAATAGGCACCTGCATCCCGGAATCCATTCCTGAGAACATGGATGGTGCCTTTATTATCAATCTCGTTAACCAGACGGTAGAAGAACTTCTCTTCGGCTTTCTCACCATACACCCGTTTAAACTTGTCCCATTCATCAGGCTGAGTACTCATAACAAACTGGAGAGTTAACTCAGGGTCTAAACAGGTTGCCTTATTATAATTCCGGATACTATTTCGACGAACATAACCCGTACTTTCCAGATGATTGATAATATCGTTCTGGAATTGTTTTTCAGTGGTGTCTGTACTCACACTGCCACCTCCCGAACATCCACCTTACCTGTAACCACGTGATGAATGAGGGATTTTTTGTATTCTTCGAGGAGTTTAATTTTTTGTTGTATTTTTTTGATTGTAAAGTCAATTTTCATAGTTTCTTCATCAAGTTTACCAATAATTCGTTTTTGTTCATTGATAGGAGGTTTTAATATTATAAAATTCCCAGTTTGGGTTTGATTGAATATTCCTATGGTTGATGAATTTGATAGACTAATAATTAAATTTTTCATCCCATATAAATAATATAAACCATATTTAGACATTATTTTATCTTGATAAAATTCTATGGCATTGATTTGTTGATTAGAAGTACCTTCATCAATACTTAACCCTACTTTACCTAAAGTAGCCCCAATTCCTACTAATAAAATACTAAATGGTTTGTATTTTACAACTTTATTATCTATTATAGCTGATTTGCTGATTCTTTTAGAAGAATTTGTTAAAACTAAATTATTGCCTAAATCCCCCGGAGTAAACCAATTCAATTCTTCTTTATCATAATACTCTTCTCGCTCTGATGGTGGCGTTTTACCGGTTAATATTCTTAATGAAACATGTTTTATTTTTGATATTTCCCAATCTTCAGGTATCTCGCCGATCCATTCCACCCCTGAATCCTTCATCTTCACCGTGGGGTCCAGGCCCTTGGTCACCACATGATTTATCAGGGCAGTTCTTTTTTCCTTGAGAAGTTCAATAAGACGAGTCTCTTTTTCAATTGTTAAATCGATTTCTGAGGTTTTTTTATCTAGAAATGTTGATATTTTTTCCTGTTCTTCTAGGGAAGGAACCATTAAATAAGAGTTTTTTATTGGATAAGTACTAATTCCAAATCTTGTAACTCCATTAGCAGAAATAACAAACTGATCATTAATTTGTTTACTTTCAAGAAGTCTAAACAAATAATCTCCTTGCATTTCATCATTTGGTCTGATTAATGCCAAATGATAACCACAAACAACATTATCTAAATCCTCTGTGACTAAAGCAGGAACTGCTATATCATCAGCTGTTTCAGAGTCTTTGGTTATTATTACGTCACCTTTATGTAATGAAAGCTTATTAATTTGCTCAAAACTTGCTGTTGCTTTCATGAAGTCTAAATTTTGAATAATGAATTCATTATTGTAAACATCAGTATAATTGCAAAGTAAAACATCTGCTTCGGATGGTTTGCTCTTTTTATCAACATTGCTTATCTTTACATCAGTTATGTGTTTAATTTTACTACAATTCCATTCTTTTGGAATCTCACCAATCCATTCCACTCCAGAATCCTTATACTCAGGATAATGTTTGAGATTCAATTAAAATCCCCCTTTTTGATCAACCTTTTTTCTAAAAAGGTTGGGATTAAGTTTCATCCAAGTCCTCCTTAATGAGTTCCTGGATTTCTGCTGTAACCTTTTTTATATCATTTTCAATCTCTTCTAAGGATCTCGGCGGTTGGTACTGGTAGAAGTACTGGGTGAAGTTTATCTCATAACCTATCTTGTCCTTCTTACGGTCCATCCATGCATCAGGATAGTAAGGCAGGACTTCCCTCTGGAAATATTCATCAATATCTTTCTTTAGAGGAATTTTTTCTGTGTCCCTGAGCTTTCCATCGGGCTTATTATTTCCTTTAGCATCAGTCACATAATCTGCAGTATCATCATGCTCGGATAAAGCCATTATAATATTTTTTATAAACGCTGGTGAGAGTTGGAATTGTTTCAGGGCTTTTTTTACTCTTTTTTCGAATTCATCCCAGTTCTGGTATGGTTTGTCAATTCTTTGGAGGGCTTGAGTGATCTCATCCTGCACCTGTTTTCCCTCATTTTCTTCCAGGAGTTTGGTCTCAGGATCTTTACTCTTGCTCACTGCTAACTTGCTAAAGGCATTGACAGCGTGAAGATTCTCCAGTCTTTCTTCAGTTACCTCAAAGTTCAACTGCAATGGTCTTTCCACAGTAACCTTAGTGTAGCCGAAGTCCTCCTTATCAAAGACTTTAATCACATCATTCTCATCAAATTTACAATAAAGATCTAAAATATTTTCAATATCATCATCACTGAGCTGGTGTCTCTTGTTTCCCAGGCTCTTCCGCATTTTTATGTACTTCTTGGAGGCATCCACCAGCTGGATTTTACCTTTCCGTTCTTCTGGTTTCTGGTTGGTCAAGACCCAGATGTAAGTCCTGATACCAGTGTTGTAGAATAACTGGTCTGGAAGTCCTATTATGGCTTCCAGGTAATCGTTTTCAATAATCCATTTCCGGATGTTGCTCTCTCCAGATCCTGCGTCTCCCGTGAAAAGTGGTGAACCATTGGTGATCACTGCTATCCTGGATTTTTCATCCTTCTTCATCTTGGAAAGCATGTGTTCCAGAAATAACAGTTGGCCATCGTTAATTCTGGGCAGCCCTGCTCCGAATCTCCCCTCGAATCCCTGTTCAGCTTCTTTTACCACGGCTTCTTTATCCTGTTCCCATTTACGGCCATAGGGTGGATTGGAGATCATGAAGTCGAATCTGTCATCTGGAAGCTGGTCCTCAGATAAGGTACTGGAGGGTCCCTTGATGTTATCAGAGATTTCTCCCTTAATGAGCATGTCCGCCTTGCAGATAGCATAAATCTCCTGATTGATTTCCTGACCGTATAAAACCACGTCTGCTGTGGTGTTAAATTCCCTTATGAAATTCTCACAACTGGTGAGCATTCCCCCGGTTCCACAGGCCGGGTCATATATTTTTATAATCAGGTTAGGGTCATTGAGATGAATACCATTCTCAATGAAAATAAGACTGGTCATTAACTTAACCACATCCCGTGGTGTGAAGTGCTCCCCTGCCTCTTCATTGGATTGTTCTGAGAATTTCCGTATTAATTCCTCGAATATGGTTCCCATCTCATGGTTGGAAACCTTGTCCGGATGTAAATCCACCCGGGATTCTGAGAATTTCTTAATGAGTAAAAATAACAGGTTGGCCTTGGACAGGCGGCTGATATGGTTTTTAATGTAGAAGTTTTCAAATATGTCCTGAATGTTGGGGCTGAAACTGTCCAGATAATGCATCAGGTTCTCTTCAATATGATCCGGATCCTGAATAAGGGATTTGAAATCATATTTAGAATAATTGTAAAACCCTAATTCATTACCATCCTTATCCACTGCAGCTCTACTGAGGATGGGTTCCAGATTACCAATGGTATCCTTATAATTATTGTAATTGTCAAGAACATCCTTTTTAGAATATTCCAGCACACTGTCAAATCTTTTAAGAACAGTAAAAGGAAGAATAACTTTCTGGTATTCGTTTCGCTTGTATGCTCCCCGTAATAGGTCTGCTAAATCCCATATGAATGTTACTTTTTCTTGGAAGTTGTTGCTCATAGTTTCCCCTGATAGACAATATTGATAATCACTTTATCAGAGTTTATCTTAAAAGTTGCTATTTAGTCTGGAAAAACAGGCAATAAACCATTTATTTATTTATTAAATATGGGTTTAAAAAGTAATACTAACATGTGGAATCCAAATAAATCTATTAAAGAAGATATTATCATTGTTATCTTACCGGTAGATCATGAAAAGAAATTATTAAAGTTGTAACTATCATAATAGAATAATTAAGGTGAATCATGACCAAAAAAAGTTTAGAAAAGCAGTTCCTCATGGAACAGGACTACGATTACCAGGCAGATTCTTTGCTGTTATACATTAAAAAGGATTACAATTACAAAAGGTCAGTACGCCTTGATGATGATATTATTTTAGATTTTGATGAAAACGATGCTCCTGTAGCATTGGAGCTTTTAAATGCTTCCCGACACCTTCAAGTTTCTAAATCTTCACTCATTCAACCCATAGGGTTGGATATTAATATTGGTATTGGAGAAAGAATAATAAAATTGGAAGCCCATTTCTCAGTTTCAGTTCACCAGAATGATATCCCAAGATCATTAAACAGTCAAATAGCCAATAAAACCAACTTATCCTCTAATGAAGTTCATTTTGCAACTGCATAAATTAACAGACATCTTTTAATTAGGATAAAACTGCAAATCCTGATTTTTATCTAAAATTTTTATCTAAACCATTTTTTTTAAAATAAAAAATTCAGGTATTTAATTTTATATTGGAAAATAATTATTAATTCTCAACAATATCCACTTACATTATGAAAATTGAATATAAACCTTTCTATTATTTTGTTAAGTGAATACTTTATATCAATAGATATGCTATAATATCTGTGTAATCTGTTTATCAAGCATAAGGGAGGTGAAACGATAAAAAAGCAAGCGATTACATTCAGATATTTGATTCCTTTACTGCTCATAACCTTATCCGTGATATTTTTTGCTGGTACTGTTTCTGCTGCAGATGAAGCTATTTTTGTGAATGGTTCATCTGGACTGGATACCAATGATGGTTATTCATGGAGTACTGCTAAATTAACCATCCAAAATGCAACAGGAACCGTAAACTCTAACGGAGTAGTGACTATTGCCGATGGGGTTTACTCAGGAACCGGCAACACCAACATCACCATTGACCGGAACATGACCATACAGGGCCTGAGCGAGACCGGAACCATACTAAACGGAACCGGCACTAACTGGATATTCAACATAACCGCAGGTGTCAATGTCACCCTGCAAAGTCTTACTATAACCAATGCCACTGCAGGAACATTCGGGGCCATTAACAATAATGGTAATTTGACTGTGGAGAACTGCACATTCACCCATAACAAGGAAACATCTAATCTGGTAATGAGTTATGGTGGTGGTGCTATTCGTAATTCAGCAGAGTATGGCACTATTATCGTTAATCTGACCAATTGTACCTTCGAGTATAACCATGCAGCTAGAAGTGGTGCTGCAGTTTTGAACTATTGTGATGTTGCTGGTAATTATGTAATCAGTACGGTGATTAACTGTACCTTCAATAATAACACTGCAGATATCCATGCCACTTTCTACAATGCTGCCTTCGGAGGTGATATTATTAGTGAGATTGCTAACTGTACCTTCACTAATAACACTGCGGGAATTGGTGGTGGGGGTGCTGTAGCGAATTTTGCAAGTTATAGTTCAGTTAAATCTACCATTACAGATTGTAACTTCATTAATAACCATGCAGATGTTGGAGGTGCTATTTACAGTTATGCGAATACCCAGGTGAATTTCATTACTTGTAATGTGACTAACAGCAACTTCATCAACAACACGGCCATAAATGGTGGTGCCATAACCATAACCCGGTTATCAGGCATTCTTAATTTAACAGCCCATTTCAACCGAATTGTTGGAAACATGGCAACTACCGGTAGTGCAATTTTCAATTATGGTGGAAATGTAAATGCCACTGGTAACTGGTGGAGTTCCAATGCCGATCCATCTGGCCAGATATTTGGACTAGTGGATTACTCACCATGGCTTTTCATGACCATCAATGCCACTCCAGAGACCATCAACAACACCCAGACCAGTTTAATCACGGTGAGTTTAAACAACTACAGCACTGATGGTAGTTCTTCCAGCCCATTAGACCCTAATCTTGGCCATATACCAGATGGTGTTCCCGTTACCTTCAGTTTAATTGACGGACCCCTGGGAACTCTGGGATCACAAACCGGATTTATCAATGGTACTGCTAGCATTATATTCACTGCAAATGCCGTTGGAGTTCAACAAGCAAATGCAACAATCGATAACGAAAACAGAACCGCAACCATCACCATCAATCCCAGTGGACATGTGAACATCACTAAAACAGCTGATAACTATACACCGAATTACTGGGATGGGGTTACATTTACCATCACCGCACGTAATGAAGGGCCTGACGATGTGGAAGGTCTTGAAATCACCGACATCTTACCAAATGGTTTGACACTAATTTCTGCAGATACCCATGGTTTCGGAAGCTACAATTCAGGCATCTGGAACATAGGAAATCTAGCCAATGGCACAACAGCAATCTTAACCCTATTTGTGAATGCCACCAGCACTGGAACTTTCACCAACTGGGCAAATGTAACAGCACAAACCACCTATGACCCCGAACCATGGTCCCAGGACAACACCATCATAACTGTTCCCTCCGCTGCTGATATCGCTGTTGAAAAATCATTCTACGACTATGAAGGAGATTATGAGATTACCAGTGCCAATTACTGGGATGTTATCTCCACACGGATACTTGTAACCAACAATGGACCTGACACTGCCACTAACGTGGTTATATCGGATATTTTTGGTTCAGGCCTCAGCTTCGCGGACGAATGGTGGGTTAAATGGGATATTAATGACTGGTATTGGAACTTGAATGATGCTTCCTTTGATCCAGCAACAATGACTTGGACCATTCCATCACTACCTGCGGGTCAGACCGCAGCCCTGGATATAATGACCAACCTCACCAGTACCGGCAC
>NZ_CP017768.1:1662500-1787500 GCF_002813695.1 Methanobacterium subterraneum
AGGCCCGGATGAATTATATTGAAATAAAAAACTCACATACCGGTGTTAAAAGTCTAATTATTACCCCATTACCAATCTTAACCCCTTCCCATGAATTTAATGCTGGGATAACCTAAACAGTATAGTTTTAAACTAATAGAACCCAGCTTTTTAAATTTCGAACTCTTACACGTTATATGTAAGTAATTTATGAATCACAGGATTTGATAAAATAAAAGCAGATTTATTGACTTAATGAGTCCACCACTCTGCCCTGTGAACATTAATATCTATAACATTTGGTATTCTATTCAGTTTAACATATAAAATTTTTGCAATGGGCGTCAGTACATCAATATCATCATCCCCTGATATGTAAGGCAATTAAACTGACCCTGCGAATAAGTAACGTGCCACATGAATATAAGATGAGATGTTGCACCAGCCAATGTAATAAATGGAGATGGAATTGTTAATTGGACAAGTTGAGTGTAAGTTTAAAAGGGAATGATAATATGTTAAAAAATTCCTGTGAAAAAAGGGAAAAATGAGAATTTGAAAATAATAAGGGATAATAAAGAAAAAATATTAGAATAATAGGTGAAATAATATAAAAAGAATGAAAAAAAGATTTTTTTAATATTTTATAGATTATGTTGCCTGGAAACTGTTTACCACCAGGTCGAAGTTGGCTTGCTGGGCATCGTAGGCTTCTGTACGGGCACTGCACAGTATCACGTAAGTGGTGCTGCCTTTTTGGATCCACACTGCCCGGTACTTCTTGGCCACTCCCTCCTCCGAGGATGTGTACACGTTTTCATAGACCTTAGCACCGTTTAGAGTGATTTCTGCCTCTGAAACTTTTGTTTTCCCCGTGTTATTGAAGAATTGTGCGTAGTTAAGATCGTAGGCTGTTTTAAGAGCTGCTCCAGTGGTTACATTTGCCTTCTGGATAACCACCGATGTGGTGGGGTTTCCGTTAACCACGGTAGTGGGATCTCCCACTGCAGCCACCCCATTGGGTGAAGTCACTGAAGCCACACCCCAGGATATGGGGTACTGGAAAGAGACACCGTTCTGAGAGAAATTATTGGTCTGGTTGGCCTTATCTTCATTGGTGATGCATCCTGACACCAGGACCATCATCACCATGGCTGCCATTAATGGGAGAATTTTATTCATAAAACAAACACCTGTTACCACTTATTCCATTTCTTTAGATTTTATATTTTTAAAATATAATCAATTTGAAATTATAATTATTCCTATATTTCGATTTTCCACAAATCAATTCCATTTTATCCATTTATTACCAATTGAACCTTACTTGATAATTGGTAAATTCTTTATTATATATGTTCTTTTAAAAAACTACAAAAAATAAGGGAACAGGGTTACCTCGAGATTTTTATTGAGCAATTAAAATGGATTAATGTAATTGACATCAGCCAGTTTCATTACTTGGAGTTGGCGTTGGTTGGGGTGTTGGCGTTGGTTGGGGTGTTGGTGTAGGAGTAGGAGTAGTCTTGGTCACGGTGGTGTTCTTTGTAGGCGTCTTGGTGACGGTGTAGTTACTGGTGGTAGTGGTGGTATTGTTCACTGGTACTGGTAGGAATGCACTGGCATTAACGGACATGGATACCTGGGGCACTTCGCTGGGTTTGGTTATGAATACGGACCCTAAAGAGGTCCCCACAACAAATGCCAGTAAAACAAAGGCCACTAATCCTATTTTTGCCCGTTTACCCATCCATTCCCTGCTGGGCATTTCCCGGGATTTGTTTTTAATGGATTCCGGCCGGGTAATATATTTTTTAAGCATTTCCTGCTTTTCAGCATCATCAGCCAGTTTTTTCTTCTCTTCTTCCTTATCGGTCCAGTGATCCAGGGTTTTTTCAGATCCCTGACCCTGCTGCATTCGGCGCACTCTTTCCGCTGTCTGCAGAGTTTCCATTTCCTGGCCGATGCCCCTTTTCTGGGCGAAGTATTCTTTCTTGGATATATTTCCTTTACTGTACTCTAATTCAAGCTCTTCCAATGCCTGGTCCAGCTTTTTTTTACTTGAAACTATTCTAATCATCTCCTTCCTGAGGATATGATCCTAAAATCTTTATGTATCCTACCTTTGATCTTACCCTATTTATAACATTCATGATTTTTAAATCCCTATGGTGACCCTCCATATCCACAAAGAAGATATAGCTTCCCAGTTTCTCCTTGGAGGGACGGGACTCTATCTTGGTCAAGTTTATATTTTCCTGGGCGAATTCTCCCAGTATCTCGTACAGACCACCTGGACGGTCCCGGGACAGGCATAGCACCACCGATGTTTTGTCCTTCCCTGTGGGAGCGTGATCCTTCTGATCCACCACCACGAAACGGGTCATGTTATTGGCATGGTCCTGGATATTCTCTGCTGCTACTTTAAGACCGTATAACTGGGCAGCTCGCCGGGTTCCAATGGCCGCTGCCTTACGATCATCACTTATCATCTCGGCAGCGGCTGCAGTGCTACCGGTGGCCTGGGTTCGCACCCCCATTTTCTCCAGGAACATCCTACACTGTGATAATGGCTGGTAATGTGAATAAACCACTTCCACATCCCCTAATTCTGCATCAGGGTTTATGAGGAGGTTGTGATTTATGGGGAGTATTATTTCCCCCCTGATTTTCAGGAGGTACTGGTGGGCCAGGAGATCCAGGGTGACTCCCACCGAGCCTTCAATGGAGTTCTCTATGGGCACCACTCCCAGTTCAACTTCACCACTGTGGACTGCTTCAAATACTTCAGGTATGGTGGGGTAAGGTAACAGTTCCCCCTCCAATCTGGATGCTGCTTCTTCAGTGAAGGTTCCTGCTGGTCCGAAATATCCTATTTTCATAATTTTACCTTAGAATCATTAAACACGGGTATTTGATTATTCATTAAGGTGATGACATAATCAGATTTGATTATAATTAACCCCAAATAGTAAGGTTTTATAAAAACCAGGACTTAACTAGCCCCGCTTTGATTATTATTTAAAAATGACTGTATTCATTTAAAAATAACATAGTTTGTTTTAAAGTGACTTAGCGTTAATAAAATATTCTTCCACAGTTATATTTCATTCTTTCTGTTCTTTAAAACGGATGGTGAAAGTTGTTCCCTGGTTGTTATCCAGTTCTAATTCGCCATCAATTTGGATTATTAGGTTGTTAACTAGTTGTAGTCCCAAAGAATTGGTATTTTTATAATCCACATCCCTAGGGAATCCGACACCATTATCACTGACTCTTAATACGACATTTTCATGTTCATGGTGTAGTTCTACCTTGATATGACCACATTCATCATCAGGGAATGCGTATTTCATACTGTTGGTAACCAGTTCATTGACAATAAGTCCCAGTGGAACCACGGTGTTAATATCGATCTTCACATCCTCTAGATCCAGATCCAGGTTAACCCGTCCGGGATCCGAGACCATGCTGTGGTACAGATCGGTGGTTAGGCTGCGTATGTAATCACCAAAATCGATGTTTTTAAGGTCAGTGGATTGGTAGAGTCTTTCGTGGATCAGGGCCATGGATTTAGCCCTGTTCTGGCTTTCCCGGAAAACATCCAGGGCTTCTTTGTCCTTTATGTAATGTGATTGGAGGTTAAGTAAGCTGGATATGATCATCAGATTATTTTTAACCCGGTGATGGATCTCCTTCAGGAGAATTTCCTTTTCCTTAAGGGATTTTTTTAACTTTTTCTCCGCATTTCTCAAATCAGTAATATCCCTAATGGCCTCAATAGCACCTATAAAATTACCTTTACTATCTTCCAGAGGCACTGCTTTGACCCAGACAGTTCTTCTTTCTCCTTTCAGGGTTACTTCGGTTTCAGCGGTTAATACCTTACCATTTTTTTTAAGATTTTGGTAATGCCTTTCTATCTCCTCATCAGAGGAGTTAAACAGGTCAATTAATCCTGGTCGTCGCTCACCATAGAAGGGTAAGGAATATTCATAGTTGTCTTTCCCCAGGATCTCCTCGGACCAGACCCATGTCATTTCTTCAATGGCCCGGTTCCAGGAAATAACCCGCCCCTCCACATCAATGGCAAAGGTGGCATCAGGGAGAAAATCAATGATCTCTGCCAAACGCTGATCCGCCTCATTCAGGGCCTCTTCAGCCATCTTAAACTCAGTTATATCCTGGTTTACTCCTTTGGTTCCGATTTTATGACCCTGTTCATCGGTCATGATCCTTATGCGCACCACAATGTACCTTCTCCCACCATCGGCTCTGATCATCCAGTGTTGAAATGTGCTGGAGAAGTTTAGATCATCAGTTTCCAGGGCCTTGGCCACTTCCATCCCCACTGCATCCTGTTCTTCAGGGGGAATGAAACGGGTGACATATTCCTCAGAGGACAGATGTTTTCCCCCCTGTTCATCAATTGTAGTGCCGTAGAGTGCATAGAAATGATCATCAAAGGTAAAGAGATCTTTTTCAGTATCGTATTCCCAGTAAACCATCTTAGCCATGTTCATGCTGATATTGAGAATATCTTCACTCCGTTTGAACTTCCTTTCCAGTTCTTTTTTAAAGATAGCCTGGTTAATGTTAAATTTGAGCTCACTTTCATGGTATGGTTTTACCAGATAACCATAGGGTTGATTCCCTCGAGGTGTGATTAATTCATCAGCATTTTCAGCTAACATGATAACTGGTGTTTCCAGGTTTTTAACCTTGGAGAAAAATTCAGGAAAATCCTCTTTAGAAGAGCTTTCAATTAAAATCAGAATATTCCTTTTTTTTAAAGATTGTAAAGCAGCCTCTTCCACACTGGGAGTGAGTTGAAATTCATAGCCCAGTGATTCCAGAACACGTTCCGTGTCACTGGTCGCTTCCTTCCCCACCAGGAATATTTTAACACCATTCATCATATCACTCACCTTACCACATGATCACTTTTTAATTCATATCCATTAATTATTTTGGATGAAGGTGTATATTAATCCATAAATTAGGTAAAGCAGGGGTGCTTTGAAGGTGTTTCTATTGATTAAAACATGCATTTCTCATGTATTAAATGTAATGTTTAGATGTGGAGTGTTAGACTGGGATATAACCCCTTAATACAATCCCCCATCAAGGTAGTTGTTTATACGGTCATTGGTGGATTGGTGTATTCTCCTTATCACTGCTTTACCATTTTTTACCTCGACCAGGGTGGCCATGACCTTCAAATCCCTGAGGTGGCGGATAAATTCCTCGGCTTCTTCCAGGTTATCTACTTCTATTAACAGGTCCTCTGCTGCCAGTTCACCCTGCTCCACCTTGCTAATGGTTTGCAGCATGGGATATAGTGCTGACTCCCCCATCCTCAATGCTCTTTCGCGTAGTTTTTCTCCTGTTTCTCCGGCTTCATGGGCCTGGAATCCTTCTCGAATGATCCTGCTGAAGAGGAATGCCTGGGCCAGGTCAAAGGGGAAGCTCAGTGCATATTCCAGTTCTGCGGCCTGGGCCTGGGATGAGGTGTACTTCAGGGGTTCCAGTTCCATCTGGGGATCCTTCATCACCACTCCCTCCCGGTCGTTTTTCCCCAATTCATTGGTGATCTCCATGATATTCTCCGGAGCCTCTTTCACAGGGAATATTCCCAGTAGTCGTACTGGTTCCAAGTGGTAGTCTGCCAGGAGTTCCCTTTTGTCCAGGACTGGGAGGGGTTTGTTGGTGAGTTTCTCCCGGAGGTCGAATATGCGGAATCCCAGTTTCCCCACCTCCGGGTAGTAGTGGGATACGTAGGGGTTAAGGGTGCCCACCATCTCACCACAGATGACCATCTCTGGGTAGTTCTGGAAGAATTCATCCAGATCAAGTATCTGGGTGGCTTTACGGCTGGTGTAGGGGCAGATGTAACCACCCCTGGTGAAGGCCACTATCCTCCCGTTAACCTGGGCTATACGGACGTTGTATCCGTTCATCTTCTCCTCCACTGCCACTTCCCGGGGGAAATGTTTTTCCAGGGCCGGGTGGAGCATCAGAGTTCTTCTTATCTTGGGGAAACCCCTTATAACTTCCATATCCTCCCCTTTTATCACCATGGTCCCTGCTTCCATCCTTCCCAATCCTTTCCGGAACTGTATGGCATCCAGGTCGTGCTTCTGGTATTTTTTTATGATACCCTTCCGGTAGGCATCCTCCAGTCTAGGGGAGGGTATGTCCAGGAGATGGGAAACTTCCTCATCAGTTACCAGGGGTGGGGTGTTTTTTTCTCTCATGCGAATATGGTTTAAAAATGATTATTTTTTTAAAATGATTACATTATAGTTTGAAAATTATATTGTGGTTTAAATTTCACGTTTTAGTTTGAAATCACTTGGTCTAATTGTTACATAAGGTTTTTGACCTAGTCTTATAAAAAAAAGTTAAAAATAGGAGGATTTATTTTAGGATCCTCCTTAAAGGGTATTTTATCCTTTTTCCAGTTCCACTATCAGTTTCATGAAGTCAGTTTTGGTGATTATCCCCGCCATACCATCATCATCCACCACTGGCAGTCCACTGAAGTTTTCATCCAGAAGGATCTGTGCAGCTTCAGATACTGTTGTTTCAGGAGTGATGGTTTTCACATTCTGTATCATCACGTCTTCCACCAATAGGTTGCGTATCCTGGCTGGTTTGTATTTATCTGGAACAACTTTTCGGAAGGACATCATTGCCAGAGCTATGTCTTTGGCAGTTAACATTCCCTGGAGCTCACCATCCTCCATTACGGGTAGTCGACCAATGCCCTCATCAATTATGATTCTACGGGCGTGCACCAGCCGGTCCTGTGCCCCAATGGTGGTTACACTGGTGTGCATTCTCTCTTTAACTGTGATATCAGTGAATGGTCTGCCATGGCAGGTGTGCAGGAAGTCGGTTTTGGTGATCATTCCGGTGATCTGGGTTCCGTCCATGACTGTTAATCCGCCAATCCTGTTTTCCAGCATTATCTCAGCGGCATCACCCAGTGTCTGGTTGCCTTCAGCAGTTAATGGTTGGGGTGTCATTACCGTGGAGACATGGAAGTGAGATGGTGCCAGGTTTCCGTATTTGGATGATCCCAGTCGGAGAGCTATGTCTTTCTCGGTTATGATACCCACCAGTTCTTTCTGATGGTTCTGGTTGGTGTTTACAACTGGTAACCTGGATATTTTGTGTTTTTTCATTAATTTCAGTGCGTCATGAATGTTCTGGTCTTTGTCTACCACAACTGCATCTTTGGCCATTATATCTTTCACATGCATCTTGGATTCCCCCGGTATTATTGGATTCCCCGGATTATATCCGTTTTGGTGATTATTCCCACCAGTTCATCATCACCTACAACTGGCATTCCACTAACTTCTTTTTTAGCCATTATGTCAGCTGCACTAGCGGCGTCTTCTCCCTGTTCGATTTTTATAAGGTGGTTGGTCATTATATCCCCGGCAGTGACCATGGACACCTCTCGAACGTTTCTTTTCTCCTGACCGTCGATTTTCCGCAGGAATGCTATTTTTTCCACACTCACTCCGGTTTCAGGGTCTTCCATGTTGGCAAAGGATATGTTGGCAGAGGTGATGATTCCCACTGGCTCGTTATCCCTCACCACTATTACTTTGCCGATTTTCTGGTCCCCCATTATACTGATCACGTGTCCTATGCTGTGGTTTTCGTTTACAGTTACCACTTCACTGGACATGAGGTCGGATACTTTCCATTTGCCTGTGTATTTCTGGCGGTAGAAATCCATGAGTTCGCTTTTGGTTATTATTCCCACCACTTCATCCCCATCGGTTACTGGTATTGAACTGATATCGTTTTTGATCATGAGCTCCACTGCTTCCCTGACTTCCCGGAAGGGGGTGATGGTCACTGGGTTGGGGGTCATGACCCTGCGGATGCTGATTTTGTCAATGGTTCTCCTTTTCCATTTTGGCCCGTTGGATCTCATTTTTCGGGTGAGGTCTTTCTCAGTCAGGATGCCCACTGGTTTACCTTCCGGGTCAACTACTAAAATACGGCTGTAGCCGTGTTTGAGCATGAGGTTTCGGGCATGGCTTACTTGTTCGTTTTCCTCGGCTAATATTACTTCCTCGTTCATTACATCCTCGATTTTCATCATGCAACTCGTCCCCTAAAACATTTTAACCGTGTTAGGAACTCACGGCTCTTAATATATCACTTTCGGTTATTATTCCTTTCATATCTCCATTCTGCACCACAGGAAGTCCGCCTATGCCTTTTTCTTCCATAATGTCACAGATGTCCCCCAGACGGGTGTTAATGTTGGCAGTGACCACTTCTGATTCCATGATCTCAGTGATGGTGGTGTTCAGGATGGCTTCACCACTGTTATTTATCATGTGTTCAAAGGCACTGTTTTTACCTAAAAATTCCAGTATGTCTGTGGCGGTGACGATCCCCACGATCTTCTCCTCTTCAGGGTGGGGTGTTTTACGATCTTCCCCTACCACCGGGATTCTGCGTAGCTTGTTGCGGACCATTATCTTTGAAGCCCCTTCAATACGGGTTCCCGGGGTGGTGGTGATTACCCTGTTGTGCATGTAGTCTTCCACCTTTTCATCGTTGAGTACCCCAGCCATCAGGAGTACAAAGTCTCTTTCAGAGACTATTCCTGCTATTTTATGGTCTGCGTCTACTATGGGCAGCCCACCCACTCCTTTACTTGTCATTTTAGTGACAGCAGTGGTTATGGAGTCCTTGGTGTTGATGATATCCACGTCACGGGTCATTATCATCTTCACTGGTTCGTTTATGGCTGCGGGGAAGTTGTCTTGGTGTTTTTCTTCCAGGATCTTGTATTTGTCCCCACCTCCTAAGAAGTCCAGAATGTCCATGGAGGTAACTATTCCCAGAAGCTTTTCACTCCCAGGGTCAGTTATGGGAAGTCGTCTGAACTTGTTTTTTACCATTATTTCAGCCGCTTCTTTTATGGTGGCTGTTTGAGGTGCGGTTACCACCTTTTTCGTTGCTATGCTCATCACGTCTCCCTCATGCTGGGATTCGTGGGTTTCAAATTCCAATGGACCGCGGTCCATTGATTTCACCAGGTTTATGGTTTGTTTTTTTCTCATCTATACACCTCTAAATATTAGAGATAACCTTGAATTCATCTTTAAAGACTTGAATACATTCATAATGACTTTGAATACAATTCTAAAGATATATTTGAATTCTTTTGGAGATATAAACTTGAATTATTCCTTAAAACCTTGAATTTATCCTTTAATTCATTAAGATTAGAGATAGCATTTAATTTAGAAACAATAAAAGAAATTCTTAAAAATAGTTTAGCACCCATATTAGGGGACTTTGCAGGTGATGGTCGGATTATCATCGGATATAAGACCATAAAATATCTTCCCTTGAAACTATACCAACTAGATCGGCTTCTTTAGCTCTTCGGGGTTCTCTTTTAACGTATACTGGATTTTCAACTACGGGTATTCTCCCAATATCGTACTCCAGTATTATTTCCCCAGCCTCACTGGTTGGGGTTTGAGGGGTTACCACCACTGGGGGTGTTTTCATAACCTTCTCCACCTTAATGGATCCCTGCATTTCAGAATCTGATTCAAAACCCATCCTCACGTGGCGGGATCGGATGATATCCATCCTGGTGATGATCCCTATAATCTTATCATCTTTCATCACTGGAAGTCCGGAGTATCCAGATTCATCCATTCGATTCCAAACATGGGAGATTAGGTCATTGTAGTTACAAGTAACCACATTGGAAGTGACAATGCCTTCCAGGGTTTCATGGTCGGGTTGGAGTCCGTTGTAGAGAAATTTTCTCAAAATATCAGCCACAGTAACTATTCCCACCAAGTGCATATTGTCTGGTGACTCCACAACTGGGGCGTAGACTGTGCCTGCTTTCATGATTTCCTGAGCCAGATGGATTAAATCCATATCTGGAGTGGCGATCACTCGGGGTTTTTCCATTATTCCCCGGGCAGCAATGTTGGATTTGGTGGAGGATATGTTCATCATATCTCCACGGGTTACGGCACCTTGTAAGCGGTTCTCGGATACTACCAGGATGGTGCGGAAACCTTCTTCACGGAAGATGGATCGTACCTTGGTGGCATGTGTATCCACAGACACGGTGACAGGATCCGGGGTCATTACTTTTTCCACCGGGTTCAAACTATTCACCTTCTAGTTCTTCTTTACATTCCTCACAAACGTACTTCCCATCTACCTCTTCCAGGTAATCCAGGTAATTTCCACATACTTCACAGGTTCCTGGCACTGAATTATCATTGTCAGAGTATTCAATCTGATTGGCCATTTTGGCGGTTTCCACCAGTATCTCAGTTAGTTCTGGTGAAACTGTCATCACATCAGTGGAGGTTAATATACCAACAAGAACTCCTTTATTCACCACTGGCAGTCTTCTTATCTTGTTTTTTGCCATGGTTCTTGCTGCTTCGTTGAGGTCGCTTCCAGGATCTATTTTTATGAGGTCACTGGTCATAACCTCAGCCACCGTGATCCGGCTGGCCTGGATATCTAGGGATACAACCTTGGTAATAATGTCACTCTCGGTAATTAGTCCTTCTGGTTCAGAATTACTTTTGATAATGAGACTTCCAATGCCCTTCTGGCTCATTATAGCCGCAGCTTGGGCTACGCTGGTATTGGGATCTACAGTTATCACACTTGAGGTCATGGCGTCGTGTACAGTCACTTGGGTATCCATTTCCATCTATATACCTCCTATCTTAGGTTAAGAAGCTTATGAACCTGGGGTATGGTTAACACGTCAAGATGTTCTCCTGCTTTCTCGGAAATTTCCAGTAGTTTGTGAGTTTTCCCAGCCCACATATCCAGGGGACTGGCCGGCTGAACAACCAGGGAAATTTTATGGTTATCCGGGATTTCATCCTTTATTCTGGATGCTATAAAGGCCACTGTCTCCGTTGTTGTGGAGGGCTGTACTACTAACTTACAGTAACTATTTATCCCCTTTTCTATTAATATCTTTATGGATTTTATCTCCTGATCCAGGAGATCATCCCAGTTGGAAACCGCTTCATGTTCCGGTAGTTTCACATCCATGGAAACACAATCCACTAATTCTGTTAATTTCACCAGTTCCCCTGGTAATGAACCATTTGTCTCCAGCATGGAGGGTAAAGGGTATTTTTCCAGGAAATTTTTGATAAAATCCGCGTGGAGTAATGGTTCTCCCCCGGTGAATGAAACTGAATGAAAATCAGGAGTTATGAGTTCATCAATTTTTTGGTGTAAAGTGTCTATCTCGAATTCATCACCATAATCCGGGTCACGGCTTAGGGGAGTGTCACAGTAGTTGCAGTTTAAGTTGCATCCGGTGAACCTTACAAAGACCTGCCTACGGCCGATGAGTTTTCCCTCACCCTGTATGCTGGAGAAAATTTCTGATATTGTGGTTTTGATTTTTAATCCCCCATTAATCCACTGTTTTTGTGAAATAAGCTCCCTGACCTATTCCTTCATTCACACATACCGACACGCTCTTGATATCTCCCTCTGAGGTGAGGGCCTGGAATAATTTATCTGCCAGATACTCGGCCAGTTCCTCGGCAGAGGTGGATGGTAAGGGCAGGAGACAACAGTCTTCCCTGGGGATTTTATACTCTTTAGTTCCTATGGAGAACTCCACAGGATCTTTACTTGTAAAATCAAGTTCTTTGCTATTTTCTGGTATGAGGAGTTTGTGATCCAGTTCTTTGCACATTTTCCTCACCAGTCCTTTGACTGTTTTAAAGTCAGCCACGAATCCGAACTCCCCGCAACGTTCTCCTTCCACTGTGACATCCACATGGTAGGAGTGGCCGTGTATTCCCCCACAGAACTGGTGGCAGGGGATCATGTGGGCTGATGCGAATCTTAAGTTAGCGTGTATTCCATTTATGACTATTTTCATTTTATAACCTTCTAATAAGCTTTTAATTAATAATTAATTATCTAGAACCTTCCATAGAATTAATCCGATTTTTCCCTTTGATTTTTAATTAATTGAGTGTGATTTATGAAATTGCATAATGGTGAAATAAATTAATGACTCTTAATCTTTGACTTTGTTAATGTTTCCCTTAAAACACCCTGGTTTTTGATATATCCTGCTCCATATCAGATATTTCACTTGTATAAAGTGAGCATATCTTTTTTGCCAGGGATGGGATGTTTTCATGTGCAAATCCTGGTGTGCACTCGGTTAAGCCCGTGGTTTCCACATCAGCAGGTGTTCCCTTTGAGGTCAGGTTCATGGCGAAGTGGATCTTCATACTGCTCACTGAACAGGATGCAATGGACACGCTGAGCTTCCCCTGGCCAACGTAAAGGTCGTCACCCCTGCGTTGGCATTTGATACCCATTTCCTCCAGGATATCCTTGACTATCATCACCAGAATTCTCTGCCGGTGGTAGCAGAGTCTCATGTCTGCGGGTTGCGCGTCGAAGTGTTCGATTATGAAGTGTACCATTTCTGCCGAGCTTATCTCCAGCCCCACATCTTCATAGTCAATTAATTCATCTGCATGAATATCCATAGGACCTATCCAGGTCACAATACTGGAACCCTTTATTCCCAACTCCTGGAATGCCCACATGGGCTTTATCTGACTTCCATCATAGAGCATGCCTGGTTTGAGTGTTTTCTGTTTCATGATAAAAAATCCAGTCCATTATTATATTTGGGTTCGATTCCCGTATGGTACTTTTGTGGGTACCAGTTGAGTTACACTACAGTTGATTAACTGATAATATTTTGGAGAGTACCTATCTTGAGGTTATGGTTATATAATATAGATCCTGATCATTTATGAGTCTGTGCACTTAATCAGAATTCTAACTTTATTTTTTACTGGGAAACATCCTTCCAGTTCTACCCCTGGAAATCCCTATAAAGGTGTTATTCCTTTCTACTGCAGAATACTATAATTCTACAGAGGGAAAATTTCCAGTTCCATGTAACCGGTTTCAGGGTCTAAAACTCTTTCAAAAACCATATCTGGACAGGCTATGCATATCTCCGCCGTGGTGTGTATTGGACAACCATCCATGAGATGTCCGCCCATGACTGTGCCATTTTTATCAGCGACTGCCAGGTGAAGGTGAACCCCGTTGGTGGCTATGGTTCCGGTGGCGGAAACTATCTCCAGTGGCCCGGGTATGGTCTTATTATTACCATCAGACATTCTGAAAACTGCCTGGTTAAGACTACCCACCATAGACAGAACCACACCTGCTTTTAAACCTTCGCTGTCCTGTATCTTCAGAAGTGATCCTTTGAGGTCCTGACCAGGGTGCAATCTTTTTACTATCATATTTAATAATGGGCCCGGCATTAAATTAAATTATGCGAGCCCGAGTCCGAGACTTTATCTATACCAAGGATGATCTTTTCTTGGCCACCACAACCTACCTACACCCTAATGACAGAATACAATCATTTCTGCGTTACATTCCAGATCCAGATGGGGAAAGATCCCTTAATGGCTCCCGGTATACCAAGGTAGATTCCCAGCAGGCTTATAATTTTTTAGAGGAGTATTATCCTGATTATCTTTTTGACTGTCAAGTTACCCAGGTTAAAATGATGGGTGCCCCCACCAGCAGGGTGGAAAGGATACTGAGCCCAGTTGATCGCCTTAAGGAGATTATGGAAATGGATTCACCCAATGATCTCCTGTTGAAGGTGATTAAAGTGGCTGAAACCTTCCGGGAAGAGGCGGGTATCGGAGCGAACCATCTGGGCATCTCTGGATCAATATTACCCAACTTGTACGACCCCCTGGTTTCAGATATCGACTTCGTGGTTTACGGCCTGAAAAACCATAGAAAAGCCATGGCAACCTTCGAGTCCATGAAGAACGATCCTAAAAGTCCCCTTAAAGCTATTAAGGATGGTTACTGGGCTAAGCTCTATGCTAAGCGGATTAAAGATTCTACCTTGAGTTATGATGAGTTCCGCTGGTATGAGGATCGTAAGAATAACCGGGGAGTGGTGGATGGAACCCTCTTTGACATTCTGGCCACCCGGGAATGGGATGAGATCACAGGTAAATTCGGTGATGAGACTTATGAACCCTGTGGAACCATTGAAATCGAGGCCACAGTTTCTGATGCTCTGGCTGCCTTTGACAACCCGGCAGTTTACCAGGTGGAAGATGTTAAAATACTGGATGGTCCTGATGTCTATTTAAAGGAAGTGGCGTCCTACACCCACACCTATTCTGGTCAGGCCAGAGAAGGTGAGCGAATAGTGGCCCGAGGAAAACTGGAAAAAGTCATGGGTAAAAAAACTCATTATCGCCTCATTGTAGGGACAACCAGGGAATCTTTGGGCGAATATGTTAAATTAAAGGATCTGAAAATGGATTAATAAACTTTAATATGGGATTTGGATGAAAGGAATTTAATGGATATTGATAATGGTATTTATGGATTTTGGATTAGGGCTTTGAATAATGGATTAAAATGAATATCTGAAAGGATTATTAATTGATTGAAGGATTTAAAAATTTAAAAAATGGATCAGGAAGTATATTAGGATGGAAAAAACTGTCAATATTGGACTTATTGGTTTTGGAACCATCGGAAGTGGTGTGGTAGCTACTTTAAACCAGAACCTCCCGTTGTTAGAAAGTAAAGTTAATAAAAAGGTTAATCTCAAGCGAATAGTTGACCTGGACATAACCACTGACCGTGGTGTGGAAGTCAAACCCGGGGTGCTCTCCACCAATGTGGATGACATCCTGGAAGATGAAGAAATTGACATTGTCATCGAACTGGTTGGCGGATACCAGCCAGCATTGAATTTCATTTTAAGGGCCATGGAAAATGGTAAACACGTGGTAACCGCTAATAAAGCCCTTCTAGCTAAGCACTGGCAGGAAATCACTGCAAGTGCCCAGGATAATGGGGTGCGGGTGTCCTTTGAGGCCAGTGTAGGTGGAGGTATACCCTTACTGGCACCCCTCAACGATGGCCTGGCTGCCAACAACATTGAAACCATCTACGGGATCATCAATGGAACTGCCAACTACATCCTGACCAAGATGGCTGCTGAAGGTCTTGATTTTGACACTGTACTGAAAGAAGCTCAGGAAATGGGTTATGCAGAGGCAGACCCTACTTTTGATATTGAGGGGCATGACACTGCTCAAAAACTCATAATACTGAGTATTCTTGGTTTTGGAACCTACGTGGAGCAGGAAAAGTTCCATGTGGAGGGAATAACCCAGATCACCCCGGATGATATCCTTTTCGCCCAGGAAGAACTGGAAAGTGTAATTAAACTACTGGCAATTGCCCAGATCGATGATGGTGAATTGGAGATAAGGGTGCATCCCACTCTGGTCCCGGAAACCCATCTACTGGCCTCGGTTAACGATGTCTACAACGCAGTGTACCTGGTGGGTGATGTGGTAGGACCAGTACTCATGTATGGAGCCGGAGCTGGTATGATGCCCACTGCCAGTGCCGTGGTGGCTGATTGCATTGACATTATCCAGGATATGGAAAGACCAGTATCCTACGGGCCCAAGGAAACCCGGGTTGAAAATATCAAGGATATCTACGAGGTGGAGTCCAAATATTATATGAGGATAACTGCCCTGGACCAGCCCGGAGTCTTACACTCCATATCAGGTGTTTTAAGTGATCTGGACATAAGTATTGAATCGGTGAGTCAGAAAAAGGCTGATGAAGGGGAAGCAGTGCCCATCTTCATGGTAACCCATCACGCTGCTGAGAAGAATGTTCAGGAAGCACTGAAACTCATTGACCAGATGGAGTTTGTGAAAGAAGAAACTTTACTCATCAGACTACTTTAAACACCCCCCATACAAATAACTCGATTTTAGGGAGTTAAACCCCCTAAGTGGGTTTTTATTTAAAAATCCATTATTTCCCTCTTTTTACAATATTTCTTTTTTTCTGTTCCAATTAGTCATCTGGAAATCTCTGTTATCCCTTGGAAAGATAAACAATTTTTTATGGAAATTTTATGACCATGCAAAGGATTAGAATATGACAAAGTTTGTCATAAAAAAAGAAAAACTGGTTAATAAAGGGGAAAGGCTAGTTATAGGAAATGGTTAAAAAAATATGATTGATAAATAAAAATGTTAATTTAAAAGGGGTAAATTAAAAGATTAAATCAAAAAAAGAGATAATTGACCAGAACCATTATAATCACGACCTGATCATGGTTAGGATCATCTTGTAACGTTCCAGGGCATGGAGGGCGTGTGGTTCATCCGCAGGCATTATGATCATGTCACCCCTTTGGAGGGTGTTCTTTTTACCAGAGATGATTATTTCTGCTTTTCCATCGATTATCTGGACCATAGCATCAAAGGGTGCAGTGTGTTCACTTAAACCTTCCCCTTTATCAAAAGCGAATATGGTCACGGTTCCGGTTTCCTTGCGGATGATCTCCCTGCTTACAACTGCCCCTTCCTGGTAATCTAACAACTCTTCAACATTTATAACCACAGATTTCAGTTCATCATTCATTTTATATCCCTCTTAACTATTTATATAGGATTAACATGTTTATTAAAGGTTAATTTATGGAGTGAAAGTTCTCCCCCTTTATTAAACCTTCTTTCACCAAATTCTATTTATCACTTTGAAAATCCAGTTAACCTTCTTCCATGAAATCAATTAACTGTTGCAGGTAACTGTAGAAATTCAGAAGGGAATCCACGTAATCCCGGGCATCATCCACATCGTTTATTTCGTAATCTTTTTTGGATATTACATCCTCAAACCTAGACCAGACATCTTCCTTGATGGAGCTCATGATGAAATTCATGAGATCGTTCATGTTCTCGGTTCTAACTGCCTGTCCAGCCATTTTTACAACTGGTCTTTCATTGAACTGGGCGGGTTTGAGTCCGGTGTAGGGTATTCCCCTGCCTTTCAGGTGTAATCTGACTGCAGTTTCAAAGAACCAGTAATCAGCCAGTTCGGCTGCATCCCCTGAAAGCTCCCTCACCCGGATTGTTCTTTCAAAGACATCTTTAAGCTCATCCCCATGTTTTTCCCGGATAAATGGAAGTATGTAATTTATGTTTTCCATTTCCAGAGCTTCTTCAGCTGCCTTAACCACCAGTCCATCCATACTGTCACAGTGAAGTGTCATCTTTTTCACCCCTCAAATTCACATCATCATGGAATCTTATCTAGCTTTTTAAAAAGTCCTAAATCCAATTTTTCCCCAAATAGAGTTGTCGAATAACGAACACAACATCCTCTAATGAACACCGCTCTATTATACTCCTGTAAAATGTTTGATCCTGGGAAATTTTAGGCAGGTTAATATTTGTTGGCAAATAGTATTAAAATGATCCAATTCTTATCACCTGAACCTGGGAGAGATATGTAGATTATAAATCCCTTTAAAAACAATATTATAACTGGTGATATCATGGATAAAAAAACTGAGGAACTTCTGGAAAAATGTGCAAATGTGGAAGATACCAGTATTATGGGCACTTGCAAAGGCCTTTTGAAAATGATGGCCGATAAAGACGTGGTTGTTGAGGATAAAGAGGGGGAAACTTATCTGGAGATGGCTGAAAACTTGAAACCAAATGATGTTTCACAGGTCCTGCAGTTAGCATTGAAAGTCAGGGAAAGTGGAGATATTACCGACGTTGAACTTAAAAATGAAGCTAGCAGACTCATCAGAGCCATAGAAATGAGTTAAAATGTTTCTCCGGAAGATTGGATTAAATTAAATATTTTTCTAAAATTTATTTTTGAAGATCTCCACTGGGAGATCTTTTTAATCCCTTTTTTTAGTTTAAAATAAGACTTCAGCGATATATATCCTTAATATTACACTATACTTTTTTATTGAACCATTAAATGCCCTTATCCTGATTTATTTTATTGAATAATTAAAATGGGGGATTTTTAAATCTTCTGTTTTAAAATCTTTTCTGGCCTAGTTTTTTAATATCGAATATGGCTGTGTCAGCCACTGCCATCACTGCCATAACCCCTGCCTGTATGGGGTCGGTTACCACCAGATCCGCCTTTTTGGTGACACTACCGGGCATGTTGAGGCTGATTACTATGACTTCGTGGTCCTTTTTTATTTCCTTTATGGCCTGGGTGATTTTGCCCCCCATTAAAGAACCAGCCAGGACCAGTGCCCCTACCCTGGGCAGTCTTCCCACTGCCGATACTGCCTCAGATAGGTCTTCTTCACCCACCAGAGGTATGGTATCCACACTGATGTGTTCTCCCCTGATGTTATGACGGTCGGCCTCGGTTATGGCACCCTGGGCCACCATAGCCACCTGGGCACCGCCACCAATGATGATGATCCGTTTCCCATAAACATCCTGGAGTGTGGGGCATTCTTCAACACTCCTCACGGCTTCTAGCTTTCCGATGTTCTCCATTAACTTTTGTACATTTTCCACTGCTTCCAGTTCCATGTACAATGAGGCATGGTATTTGTCTTCAATGAACATGTGGGTGTAAGTGATGTTAGTCTCACATTGGGCTGTTAGTTCGGTGATGTCTCGCAGTACTCCTGGCTGGTTAACGGCTTTGATATTTATGGCGATTTCGCCCATTTTACCTGATCTCCCTTTTAATCTCTAGTTCTTAGTTTGGCTTAATTCTAAATTAAACTATCGATATGGGGTTAAGTGGTAATTTACAATTTTTGACATTGGGGACAGATATAGGAGGATGTGCTTCCGGTTTTAATCTTTTCAATGGTGTTACCACATTCAGGGCAAGGTTCACCCTCCTTGTATGCCACCAGGAAATCTTCACGGGTGAATCCATTCTTTTGACCATAAAAATCCCGTTCATAGAACAATCCACCCCTTTCCAGGGCATTTTCAAGGTTTTCCTGAATTATGCGGTGAAGATTATCCAGTTTACATGATTCCAGAGTGTTGGCCACTTTTTGAGGGTGTATTTTGGCCCTGAAGAGGATGTCGTGTATGTAAACATTTCCTATTCCCCCTATTTTTTTCTGGTTGAGGATCAGGTTTTTAATCTGTGAACGTGCACTGCACAGTTGACGGAAGTATTCTGGAGTGAATTCCTCACCCAATGGGGAGATGGCAATGTCCTTGGTGGCTTTATGCTGAGGTAATTCCACATCCGGCAGGAGTTCTGCCCGTCCAATCCACCAGAATTTACAGGAAAAAGAGGATCCATCGGTGAACTGGAAGAGGCACTGATATTCATCAGGTAATTCCTGGTCAGTTTCATGGTAGAGGATGTCTGCACCCATACCCAGATTCAACAACAGATGATACTCATCAGAAAGCTGGATGAAAATCCATTTACCTTTATTGTAAACTTTAACTACCTTCTTTCCCCTGATCTTCTCCAGAAATTCATCCACCGGTAGGTTCAATGATTTTTCCTGGCGGAGTTCTCCTTCTTGAAATTCCTTGGCTTGGAGTTGTTCATCCATTTGACTGGTTAATATCATTATTTCTGGTAATTCTGCCATGATTAATCCCCTGTATAAACTACGACTTACACTAATATTATATTTAAACTGGTTAATTTAAGATTAAAGTATTAGGTTTATCTAATTCAAAGTGAGTCAAACACTTCTTTAGCAGCGTTTATACCATTTATAGCTGCAGGGAACCCGGCATATACGATCATTAGAATTATGGTTTCAGTTATTTCTTCCCGGGTTAAACCCACCTTTAAACCCGCCTGGATGTGGAAGGCCAGTTGTGGTTGGGCTGTGCCCATGGCAGTTAGCGCGGCTATGGTGGCAATTTGCCTCATTTTAGGGCCCAAATTCTTTCTACTGTAGATATCCCCGTATCCAAAACATACTACAAATTCCGTGAAATCAGGAGCTATATCCCGGAAGTTCTCCTTTAAAACCTCCACCTGGTTTTCATCCAGCCTGGAAAGCCATTTTACACCCTGAGTGAAACGATCTCCCCCCTGTTTTTCAGGAACTGGCTCGAAATCAATCTTTTTCTCCTGTAAAACTTCCTTCAGCGTGTTGATCCCATTTATAGCACTGGGAAAACCACTGTAAGATGACATTTGCAGGATGACCTCCACCAGTTCTTCTGGAGAAACACCTACGTTGAGTGCTCCGTTTATGTGCACCTTCAGCTGTGGGGCAGCGTTTCCCATGGCAGTTAAGGCTGCCACCACTGCAATTTCCTTCTCCTGGAGGGCGGTTCCAGGTCTACTGTAGATGTCCCCAAATGAAAATTCAATTACATACTTAGCCAGATCAGGAGCTACATCCTTTAGATTTTCAATCACTGCTTCTCCTGCTTCACCATCAATTTCCTTTAGTTTTTCCCAACCACGATTGTACCTTTCCATTAAATACAACTCCTTAACAGTTTATTGCTTTAGTGAAAATCATTAGGACATGAGATTCCCCTGTATATATAATTCTTAATAACCTGATTTTTTACCGGTCATCTCCTCTATTTCAATTTTTATCACCAGAATACTGTTTAAAGCTTCGCCAGAGTATTCGAATATGCTTTCAGATGAGTATTTGGCCATTATTATATCCATTGCTTCCTTTTTCTCCATTGCATCTTGGATAAATTGGGCTTTACCAGAACCAATTACGCTCAGATACTTCATACCCCAGTTGCAGGGTATTTCATTGGTGACTACCTGGGTTTTAACATCCATCTGAAAAGAGATATTGTTGTTTTTCATTAAAATATTAATTTTACGGCCTTCAGTGGCAGAATGAAGATATAGGGCGTTATCATGGTATGCGAAGTTCATGGGCACTATGTAAGGTTTTAAACCATTGCACAAAGCTATCCTGCATGTTTCTGATTGATTTAATACTTTAAGGATGATTTCATGGTCTTTGATTTCTTTATCATTTCTTCTCATGACATTTCTTCCCTTGTTTTAGTTTTAAATATTGCTGTAGGAGTGAATATTATTTTATAGGGATAGGTTAGGTTTTGATTGGTTATTACTATGATACAAATTGGAATAGTTTGCTTATTACACGTCTGGTGTTTGGAAATTTTTTGATCGCCATGACAAATATTATATGTTAGTCTGATCTATCTTAACCGGTTGAAAAAATTAAGGTATGTTTAGTAAAGATGGAGGGGGTTGTTAACTAAATGCAGCAAATTCATCGCCTTAGCAAAAGGGAAGTTAAGACAATACTACATCACACTGGAAACGTGTGTGTTCTCCTAGCAGGTGCCATGCTAATCCCCATCTTGATTACTTTTATTTACAATGAACCAAAATATATAGCTCCTTTTCTTTATTCTACCATTATAAGTGCGGTTATTGGTTTTCTTCTGATGAAATTGTTTAAAGTTGAAATTAAAATGACTCTGAAATGTGCCATGATTTTTTCCACAATCATATGGCTTATTGCCTGTGCACTGGGAGCATTGCCTTATTATCTTTCGGGAGAGTTATCATATCTTAATTCCTATTTTGAGGCCATGTCCGGTTTTACAACAACTGGTTTCAGTATGTACGTTAATATTGATGCAGTTTCCTATACCATGAACTTCTGGCGGGCTTTCACCCAGTGGATTGGTGGCCTTGGTATCATATTTCTTCTTCTCGCCCTTTTAAGATCTACTGGTGTTGATGTAATGCGTCTTTACATGGCAGAAGGAAGAGAGGAACGATTAGTGCCTAGTATTAAACATTCCACTCGAATTATTGTTTACATGTACTCTTTATTCACTTTAATTGCCATAGCACTTTTTTTCATAGCGGGAATGCCCCTCTTTGACTCGGTTTTCCATGCATTCACCACTCTCTCCACTGGAGGCTTTGGAATGCACAATAACAGCCTTTTATTTTATAACAGTGCCTGGATCGAGATTGCAGCAATGATCGTGATGATGATTGGCGCCACCAACTATGCCCTGCACTACACTATTCTTAAGGGGAATTGGAGGGAGTATTTTAGGGATATAGAGACTAAAGTGGCTTTTGGTCTTATAATAATTTCCACAATCCTGGTAACCTTTATGCTGTACAACAACCAGGTTTATGGCCATGACTTTTTGCTAAATTTGAGGTTCAGCCTGTTCCAGATGGTTTCCGCCATCACCACCACCGGCCTGCAGACTGCCTTCTATCCGGATATTCTCAGTAAGTGGATTGGTCTGGGTACTTTCCTCATGACCCTAATCATGATCATTGGTGCCGGGTCATTGTCAACCGGTGGGGGTATTAAGTGGCTCAGGGTGGGCATACTTCTTAAGGGAATATCCTGGCAGGTTAAATCATTCATATTACCCGGTAAAGCGGTTATGGCCAAGAAGTTACACCACGTAAGTGAATTATTAATAACCGATGATGTTATAAGATTAACCGGGGCTTTTCTATCCACCTACCTGGTGGTGTACATTGTAAGTGTGGTCATTGTCCTGATTTATTATCCGGATATTTCCAGGGTGATATTTGAAGTAGCCTCTGCCCTGAGTAATGTGGGTCTTTCCAGTGGAATTATGACTCCCAACTCACCTACACTGGTTAAAATAGTATTTATAATTGATTTCTGGATGGGTAGGCTAGAGATATGGCCGGTTTTACTTTTAATAGCCATTACCATTAACAATGTGGTTAGGAAAAGGTAAATCTACTTTTTGTTTAATGATATAAACAAGTGAAATGTTTACAAAATAATTAGGAGGAATTGATATGGGGCATAAACAGGTCGAGCTTAAAGTTGATGATGATTTTTATATTCTGGTAGATGAAGGGATAGAGGATATTATTAAAAACTTTTTTCACTGGGAAATTGAAACCTGCAATTCATGTATTGATTATAAAGGGTCAGTGTGGATTGAATTTTGCGAATACGGAGATTGGGAGCAATTTTTACAGTTAGCACTCCGTAATAAAATCAGTGCGTCAGGGAAAAACCCTGAAAAAGAAACACTATGGGATTTTCTTCAGGAAAAGTCCAGGGTAAATCTGGTATTTGATGAAGAATTAATAGACGACCCCAACAATGAAGAGGGAACACTTGGAACCGGGGTTCTCATAATCTGTGTTGGTTTAAAATTCCCTAAAGAGTTAATGGGTGAGTTTAGAGAATTATTCTTCGACGTTTTCCCACCAGAATAATTTTTATTATCTTATTCCCTTTAAACCCCCAGAACAATATTTTTATTCTGGTAGATTTACAATTACACGTTATAAAACGTTTTTCTTAAGATTTAAGAAGGATTACTATTTTTATTTTCTGACATTTTTTCCGAGATCATTCTTACGAACGAACGTTAGTTTTATATACCATGAAGTCAACCTTATACTCATGAGACTAACGAACGTTAGTTAAGGGGAACATCCTATGGAAGATGAAAAATCAAAAGACAAGATCAAACCAACCAAAGAAAGAATATTTGACGTTTCAATTGAATTATTTGCAGCAAAAGGTTTTGATGCAGTTTCAGTGCGTGAAATAGCCAGAGGAGTGGGCATAAGGGAGAGTTCAATTTATAATCATTATCCCAGTAAAAACGCCATACTGGACGACATTTTCCAATATTTCGAAAAAGAATTAATAAAAATGAGACCTCCAGAGGCTCAAGATCCAGCTAAACTCAATGAACTAACCCTAGATGTGTTCCGGGAAAGGGTGAAGCGTACCCTGAATATTTTAAAAACCCCGAAAATGGCAAAAATATTCCAGATCAGTTCCAGTGAACAGTTCCGTGATGAAAGAGCCAAAAAAATCATTCTGCATACTTTAATAAAGGAACCTCAACAATTCACAGAAAAAGTACTGGAAAAAATGGTTGAAAATGGAACCATCAAACCAGTTAATCCTAAAATTCTATCAGTGGAATTCCAATACCCTCTTTTCTCCCTGTTTCTCGAATATCTCCTGTTAAGAAGTGAAGATTCAGACACCAGTACGGTTGAAGAGGTCATATCTAACCATGTAGACTATTTCTTGGATACAATTAGAGGAGAGAACCGTAAATTAGCATATTAAGTGAGATAAAATCCCGATACGCTGATTACCGGCTGAATAAAATCAACAAAATGGAAACCAGCGTATCTACGGGTGAAATGGGAATAGAATCCTCCACCAGATCTCCCCCGAAAATAATGCCAGATAAACTTAAAATAACCCTTAAAACATTACCGAAACAGCTTTCCATCGCTAAAAACATAGAACACACTGTTAAATCCCTTAGATATAATCCTGAAAATCCGGAAACTACCCTCACAGATGGTTTTAAAGAGGAATTTGAAGGTTTTGCCAGTTCCATTGGAATAGATAAAGTGGCCTACACCCCGGTACCACCGGAATTCATTTTCCAGGACAGAAAATTGATCTATGAAAACGCCATAATTCTGGTTATGGAAATGGACAAAAAAGCCATTGATAATGCCCCCAGTTCCCAGACACAGGAGATGGGAGTGGTGACCTACGATGAACTGGGCAAAGCCACCAACCACCTTACTGATTTCCTCCGTGAAAATGGTGTGGCAGCCCAGGCCAGCCATCCTGCCGGGGGATTTGTGGTTTACCCTGCACTGGCACAAAAAGCAGGCCTAGGGTGGAAGGGGAGGCATGGCATGTTAATTACCCCTGAATTCGGACCCCGGCAGAGGATATCTGTAATTTTCACCAGTATAAATAATTTACCAGACAATGGGAGTAATTCACATTCCTGGGTGTCTAGCTTCTGTGAAAAATGTGGTAAATGCATTAAAGCCTGCCCTGGAAATGCCATTACCGAAGAATCAGATGCAAGTAGTATAAAGCGGACTGTGATATTAAAAGAATTCTGTCACGGCTGCACCATCTGTATGAAGGAATGCAGTTTCAATAAAAGAGGTTATGATCAGATAAAGACCAAGAACAGGCAATTTAATTCGAAATAAAGTTGCTGATTTGTTATTTACCCAATGTATTCGATAATGCAGAAGATTTGAGCAAATAGGATGAGCAAATAGGGTATTATAAACAAATGGAAATAATTTTTTTATAATTTAAAAACTGGATATTGAACCTTAAAAAGTGATTTAAATGAAAATTTTAACTATCATTGGAAGTCCTCGCAAGAAGGGTAACAGTTACCAGGCTGCCAAAAAACTGGAAGAAGAGATGAAAAAGAAGGGGGATTACCAGTTTGAATACGTCTTTCTGAAGGATGCTCATCTGGAAACTTGCCGGGGATGTTTCAACTGTGTGCCCAGGGGGATTGAATTCTGCCCCCTGAAGGATGACCGGCAGATGATCCAGGATAAGATGGAAGAAGCAGATGGTCTGATTATGGTTTCACCAGTGTACGTAATGATGGTCTCCACCCTTTTGAAGAATTTCATCGACCGGGTGGCCTACCTCTGCCACCGCCCAGCCTACCACGGGAAGAAGGCTCTGGTTCTCTGCACCACTGCAGGAGTAGGAAGTAAAGAAACACTGAAATACATGGAAACTGTGACTAAATCCTGGGGATACAGGGTAACTGGTAAATGTGGATTGGTTACCGCACCCTGGCCAGCAACTGATGGTTTAAAAAGGAAAAATCAGAGAAACTTGGAAAAATCTGTAGAAAACTTTGATAAGTCCTTAAAATCGGTTGAAAAAGAGAAACTCAATGGAGTGAAAGTGGGTTTTATGGATTACATGAGTTTCCGTATATTCCAAACTGTCTCTCTCAACGTCAGAGAGTACATGCCCGCCGATTACCAGTTTTATCAGGGCAAGGAATACTATCAGCCAGCCAGGATAGGCCTCATTACCCGGGCATTGTCTGGAGTTATGTTGAAGGTGATCTTCTTTATGATGAGAGATATGGGCCCTGGAGATGGAGAAAAATAGTAAATCTTCACTAACATTAAAAATGTTAATTTGAATATTTACATTATTGAAGTTTAAATTAAAATAATCAATAATTTTATATATGATTAATTAATATTATCAAATAACCAAGCAGGGATCGTTAAGAAACCTGTTATTCCGGTGGAACAATGAAGGCTAAAAAATTAAAAATGGAAATAAAAACAAGTAAATTCTCGTTTCCCATTTCAGCGTTACGTTTTTCAACGTTGAAATGGATTTCCAAGCTGGTACTTAAATATGGCCCTTCTAAAATAAAAGATGACTGGCTGTCCCCTGGTGAACACCAAAACATGAGTGAGATCATTAAGAACCTCACCCCGGAAGATGTTGAAGGGATCCTGAACCAGTTGGAACAGGAGGAACCCTTCGAACTGGTGAATATCGATACCTACGACGAAAACCAGGAGAAAGTAGTAGTGAAGATCTACACAGTGTAAGAAATAAATCAGGACATATACACAGTTTAAGAGGAGATGAATGGATTTGAAACGTGAAGTGCCTGGAAGCTGCCCCATCTGCAAGGGTGAAACCAAGATCACCGAGATACACTGTAAAACTTGCGAAACTACCATCCAGGGTGAATTCGACCTCTGCAAGTTTTGCAAGCTAAGTGAACAACAAAAATACTTTGTTGAGGTTTTCATCAAAAACAGGGGCAATATTAAGGAAATAGAGAAGGAACTGGGGATATCCTATCCCACAGTAAGGAATAAGCTGGATGAAGTGATTTCCTCCCTGGGATACAAACTGGAAAAACCAGCCATTAACCAGAAGGAGATTATAGAAAAACTCAGTAAAGGCGAAATCAACAAAGATGAAGCTTTAAAACTGTTGAATAAATAAAAAAAATAATTAAATGAGATTAGGAGGAGTAGTGATGTCTAAAAATGTTTCAGATGAAAGGATGCAGATTTTAGAAATGGTAGAAGATGGTAAGATCACTGCAGCAGAAGCAATGGAACTATTTTCTGCCCTGGAAAAAAATGATCAGGAGATTGTGCCTCAAAAAGATGCAAAATGGTTAAAGGTTCGAGTTTTCACCATGGATGATAAGCCCAAAGTGAATGTGAACATACCCCTGTCTCTGGTAGATGTGGGACTGAAACTGGCCAAAAAATACGACCCCAAACTGAAGGACTCTGGTCTGGATAACATCAACATTGACGAAATTATGGATGCCGTTAAAAACGGAGCCGAGGGTAAAATTGTTGATGTGATTGATGAGGAAGAACAAACAAAAGTCAAGGTTTACGTGGAATAACCTCCTGAATGGAAGGTGATGTTCAAGTAGCAGATTAAATAATTTTTAATTATTAGAAGGATATTCAGGGAATTAATATGCAAAAAAACACTGCCACACATGACTTTAAATCCGGGGAGAAATTTACTGGCCCCCGGGTTCTCCTGGTGGGCTACAACGGGGCCAACAACACCGGATCAGAGGCCCGTCTTCTGACCATCATAGATGATATTCGGAGCCTGCTGGGACCCCATGTCCAGATCACGGTCCCCACCCTTAATGAGGAGAACCTGCGCCGTTACTTGGATGAGGATGAATACCTGCACATTGCACCCATCCCTTCCATCTTCTTCTTTGCCATTGACAAACTAGTGAAAGAGCATGATCTGGTGCTCCTGGTGGAAGGAAGCTGTTACATGGACACCTGGACTTCCGCCTTGCTCTGGGCATTCTTATGGGCGACCCGTAGTGCTCATAAACAAAAAAAACCATGTGTGGCCTATGCAGTGGATGCCGGTGAATTATCCAGTCTGAATCGTTGGCTGGTTAAAAGGGAAGCCAGTAAAACCGATCTCATCATCACTAGGACCATGCATGCCCAAAAGCGACTGGAAGAAATAGGAGTGACTGCACCCCTCAATTCCACAGCTGACTGTGCATTCACCTTTTCCCCAGAACCGAAAGACCATGATTTTTTAACTAAAATATGGCCGGAAGTCTCAAATGGCGTAGTTGGCCTGGCAGTGGTGGATTTTTCACTCTGGCCAGTGGTAATACGGCCCTGGGGAAGAAAAGAAAACCTTTACAAGTGGCCCTATTATTTCTCCCGTTCCAGGGAAAGGATGAATACCCGGGAAAAACTGGTTAAAGGATGGGCAAGAATAGCCGATCAGATAATAAAAGAACACTCCAAAGAAGTGGCACTTATAGGTATGGAAGCCCTGGACCAGCCACTGGCCCAGGACATACTCCGTGGAATGGAGAATAAAGATTCCTGCCGAGTTATATCCTCCAATGAGTACAATGCATCCCAAATGACATCCATGCTCTCCCAACTGGATTTACTGGTTACTTCCCGTTATCATTCCGCGGTGTTATCACTCCGTGCCCTAGTTCCCCAAATAGCAGTGGGACATGATCCTCGGTTAACTTCATTCTACCAGGATCTCCACCTCTTTCCCGACTACTTTTTACACCACGATGACCCTAATCTATGGGAAGATCTTAACCAGAAGATAGGTTTACTATTAGATAACACTGATTTACAGAAAGATACTCTGGAAGAGGGGTTAACCCAACAGGTGAATCTATCCCAAAAGAACCGGATCATTCTCGGAGAGTTCCTGAAAGAAAATGGGACCATGCCAGGGGAGGATTAGAAAATGAATATCCTCACTATTTATGGAAATACTGGATTTATGAAAATACTGTAATCTATGCAAATACTGGAAACTCCCATATTATATAATAGTAGGGAATATTGTGGTGAAATAATGAAAACCTGTGTACTATTAACTGGGGCCAATGGTTTCCTGGGAACCCAGATTGCCCGTCAGTTAATCTACCTTCCAGAAACTGAAATCATAGTTATGGTAAGGGCTAAAAATAATGAAAATGCACTTTTACGTTTGAAAAGGGCATGGTACGATTGGGATGAACTTTTAGAATCATTAAATGATGGGGTTAAAGTAATTGCTGGTGATGTAACCAGAACAGATTTAAATATGGAAAATGAAGAGTACCAGGACCTATCCTCAAATTTAACCCACATAATCCATACTGTGGCTGATTTACGTCTCCACACACCACTGGAAGAACTAGGCAAGACCAATGTGGAGGGTACACGGAACCTCTTGAAATTGGCAGAACAGGCCCATGAGAATGGAATTTTCAAACGTTTCTCACACCTTTCAACTGCCTATGTGGCGGGTAAGCGTGAAGGGTTTATCCCCGAAGATTCCCCGGACGAATCCGTCCCCCCTGGTTTCTGGAGTAATTATGAAGAAAGTAAATACCAGGCAGAACAAGTGGTACGAGAATCAGGACTACCTTACTCCATCTTCAGACCGGGAATGGTGGTTGGAGATTCAGAAACTGGTAAAATAAAGACTTTCAACACAGTTTATGCCCTTTTTAAGCTCTATTTAAATGGCAAACTCCAAGTTATCCCCACCAGCCCCTCCCTAACTTTGAACATGGTTCCTGTGGACTATGTTGCCCATGCAGTTAGCAATTTAACCTTCAACCGGGAGGCTGAGGGTAAAACCTTCCATCTTACTGCACCAGCTGATTCTTTGCCCACCATAAGGGAACTCCTGGACCAGGTAAGGGTGTGGGCTAGGGAAGAGCTGGATATTAAACTTCCACCACCAGTTTTCATTCCTATAGCACCCCTTATTCAGAGGATTGCTTCCCGGTCTTCCACTCAAAGATCAGGGCTATTGGATATTCTATTCACTCTGGCACCCTACCTGGATGAGAAGCACTCATTCAGCAGAGATAATACAGATAACCTTTTAGGCCCATTCAATCTTAATTGGAGAGCCAATTTACCCCATATACTGAATTATGCTGTTTATCATGGTTTTTTCCATCGTTCGGAACGTACTGTTCATGAACAAGTTTTATATCGTTTGAAAGGGCGCAGTTTCCCCATAAGGTACTATGATATTACTCCCGAGGGTACCCAGGAGAAATCAGCACCACAAATCAATGCTGATATCACCAGCGCTTACCATGCCCTTGGAAAGTTAGGTGTCAAACCAGGTGATCGGGTGGCACTGGTAGGGTTAAACAGTACCCGTTACCTGACATTGGAAGTTGCTATCGGATTTTTAGGAGCAGTCAGTGTCCCCCTATATTACACCAGCCCACCAAAAGAGATAAAAAACATTTTAAAGGTCAGCGGTGCTAAAATATTGTTCATTGGAACTCCTCATCTTATGAAACGTTTATCAGAGTTTGATCTAGATCTTGAGATGATTTCCTTCTGCCGGGAATCACAAACCATACCCCCTAATATCCTTTCCTGGTCAGGATTTCTGGAAAAGGGTAAAAAAAGTTCCAATCCCACCCAGATAATTCAATCTCCAGTTGAATTCACTGACCTGGCCACCATCCGTTACACTTCCGGTACCACTGGCAACCCCAAAGGAGTTACCTTCAACCAGGAACATTTAAGGTGGATGGCAGAGAGCATGGCTTCACTCCCTCCCTGGAAAGATCGTAACCGTGAAGTGAGTTATCTATCGTTTTTACCCATGAACCATGTGGTTGAGGGGATCCTGGGGACTTATTCACCATACTATGCTCCGGCCCCCCTAAAGATATACTTCCTGGAGGACTTCACTGACCTGGCTTCGGCCCTGCCCCAGGCAAACCCCACCATATTCTTCTCCGTGCCCCGTTTCTATGAAAAGTTATGGTCGCAGCTAAAGGATACTTTCTTTGGAAACTATTACCTTCATTTGAAACCAGGAATACTTAAGAAAATGTTAAAACCACTGATTCGCAGGATATTCCTGGGTAAAGCTGGTTTAAATCGTTGCTCTCAACTGATAGTGGGCTCGGCCACTGCCAGCCAGCACCTGATCCAGGATTACCATGAGCTGGGAGTGGAAGTCCACAATGCCTACGGTTTAACTGAAGCTCCCCTGGTGACTTTGAACCGAAGGGGAGTCAACCGGATAGGTACTGTGGGTGAACCACTGCCTGAAACCCGTTTGAAGATAGCAGAAGATGGAGAAGTCATGGTTAATGGACCCCAGGTCACTCCAGGGTACTTTGAATCTGAGATAATTCCCCCAAAAAAGGGTGGATGGCTTCAAACTGGAGATACTGGATTTATAACCCCTGAGGGTAGTTTGGTTATAACCGGACGTAAGAAGGAACTTTTAATCAATTCCTATGGTAAGAGTATTGACCCCCTACGGATTGAAGCATTACTGCGGGATGCACCAGGGGTGAGTGAGGTGATGCTGGTGGGTGAAGGTAAGCCCTACCTCAGTGGACTTTTCTGGGTGGAGGAAGATTACAACCCTGCAAAGATTGAAAAAACTATCCGCGAGATTAACCAGGATCTATCCCGGCCGGAGCAGGTTAAAAGATGGGCCATACTACCCAATGATCTTTCAATTGAGGGGGGCGATCTAACCGCCAATATGAAACTGAAACGGGAGATAATCACCCGCCGTTATCAGGATGTAATAGATTCCATCTACCAAGGAACCCCACACCCCATTATCCTGTATCTTGGTCATCTGGAGGAATTATGATTGAATTTAAAACTAAAATGTACTCTACAGATTAAATTTCCCCCAATTGGAGGATCATTATGGGATTCAGACTGAGAATACTCTCCTGGTGGACCCCAGTATGGCTTCAGGGAAAAGCTCTGGATGAGCTGGCACACTCCACCATCAACGGCTTGGAAAAAATTTTAAACGAATATTCACCTCTGGAAAACAATGCCCAAGGAAGGAAGTATGATATTAATGAAAAGATAATTTTAAAGGGTGATCTGGATGAAAAGAGAAGGATCATGACCACTACTCACAATGAACTGGTGGAAACTCTAATAAGTATTCTAGGCCGAGAAGAGGCAATTTTAAAAGGGAGAAAAGCCATGTACAATGAGGGATTACTCCTTGGCCAGAGGTTTAAGTGGCTTTTAGGAGTGGGAGATGATCTGCAAGACCTCATAACTGCTGCCAGAATCATGTACCAAGTACTGGGAATCGACTTTGTGGTTGAAGAAAAAGGACAAAATGAAATGATTATGAGGGTAAATCACTGCAGTTTAGCCCATTATTACGATCTAAACACGTGTAAAGTTCTTTCAGCTGTGGATGAGGGTGTTGTGCAGGGTTTAAACCCTGATATTCAGATGATGTTTACAGAAAGAATTACCCAGGGACATGATCATTGTTTAGCATCCTTAAAGATGATTTTGCCCATGGAGGAGTAGTAACTGACCTTTTATTATCCTATAAATTTTATAATCCCATAATTTTTTTTGATAGAAAATAAAAAAGATGGTCTGAAATTATGAAAGCTATTGTGGTGGGTAGTGGTGCTGGAGGGGCAACTGTAGCCCGTGAATTACAGTCAAGGGGTTTTGAAGTACTGGTACTGGAGGCTGGACCTCCTTTCAAACCATTCACCCGACACGTCTCCTGGGCTGAGCCCTTGCGTCGTTGGGGGCTCCTGGGTGGAGAGAAGAACTTTAAACATTTCTTCCCACCCATGGATATACAGCGTTCTTCCCCGGAACTCATTCTGGTAAGGGGAATGGCTACCGGTGGTTCAACTACCCTGTCATGTGGGAATTTAATTAGGGCTGATCGTGGTTTGGAGGAGATTGGCCTGGATCTAACTCCAGAGTACGAGGAGTTGGAGGGTGAATTAAAACCCCAGCCCATTCCTATTGAGACTTTGAGACCCGTCACCCAGAATATGTTCCAATCTGCAGATGATTTGGGTTTGAATCCACGGCTCACCCCCAAAGTTGTTGACACAATCCGGTGTAATTACTGTGGACTCTGTGAATTGGGATGTAATCGCGGTGCACGTTGGGATTCCAGGAAATTCCTCACCGAAGCTGTGAGAAAGGGTGCCACCCTTAAAAGTAGAACTCCAGCTAAAAGAGTCATTATTGATAATGGACTGGTGACTGGAGTCCTGACCCGAGATAACAGAAAATATAGTGCAGATGTGGTGGTTCTCTCGGCAGGAGGTATTGGAACTGCACAGATACTTAAAAACTCCGGATTAAAGGTAGAAGATCATTTATGGGCAGATATTGTTTTAACCCTGGGAGGGGTTCTTAAAGATGCCCGGCAACTGGAGGAGCCACCTATGGCCTGGTACACCCAAGAGGATGATTACATTCTCTCCCCTTATCCGGATATTCTCTCCCATTACTTCCACAAGCCCTGGAGAAAGGTTCCCATTCAGGATAGGGTGGGTTTGATGGTGAAACTGGCAGATACTGAAGAAGGAACGGTTTATAGTGATGGAAAGGTTGGTAAATCATTGACTGATCACGATCAGGCACGATTGGATATTGCCATAAGCCAGGCCCAGGAAGTAATGGAAGGTGCCGGGATTTCTAGTCCTTTGGTTAAGGGTGTTCATAATGGAGGTCATTTGGGTGGTACCGTGCCTCTGAAAAAGGGTGATGTAAAAAACATGAAGCCATCAGGGCTTCCAGATGGGTTGTGGGTGGCTGATCTTTCACTGGCACCACAGTCTCAGGGACTTCCCACCATACTACTTACTGCTGCGCTGGCTCTGAGGGTGGCACGGAATATCCTAAAAACTACTGTGGAGTGAAGGGATTATGGGGTTTAACTCAAAGGATAAAAACGTTACCCACCTCCCCATGAATTTTAGAATTTTAATAATTCTTTAAGATAATTTTTTATGACATAAATAAGAGAATAATGTTATGAAAGAGATTTATACCAAAATCGAGATAAATGCTCCGGCCAGCGTGGTGTGGAGCATATTAAATGATTTTGATAAGTTTCCAACATGGAACCCATTTATGAAGAAGATTTCAGGAAATCTCCAGGAAGGGTCAGATCTCGAAGCTTTTATACAACCTCCTTTCCAGTGGAATGAAAATCAAACCAAAAATTCTGGAATACCATGCCGGAAAAGAATTAAGATGGTTAGGGAGATTATGGATTCCTAAACTGTTTGATGGTGAACACAGTTGGATCACTGAGGAAATAAATGAAAAACTTTATTCATTCAAAAAGAAAGATTTAGTGGATTGTTTGTTCCATTTGGATCCACCTTGCTAGAAAAAACACCAGAGCTGGTTTTGAAATGATGAACCATGCTTTAAAAGAAGAAGCAGAGAAAAAATAATTATCATATTTATTTCTCCACAATTCTAATTATCAATTTGGAGATTTAAATAGAAGGTCATGGAATGTCCCATCGGATCTCCACTATGGGGAAGACCCGTAGGATACACCACCTGCACCTCCCATATTTTTCCCGTTTATTGCATTAATGGTTATTTCGCCCATATTGGTTCCATTACTCATTATCGGAACTGTGTATACCAGTTGTCCCTCTATTTCACTCAACTTAGGAATTCCTACTTGGGCACCTGTTTCTTTAACAAATTTCTCTGCTATTTGCTGGGCTTCTTCTGGAGATATGGTGTCATTCTCTGAATTATCGGTGCTGTTGTTTTTTGATGACATTTTTTGGTTCTCCTGTTCTTTAATGTTCTTCTCTGGAGCTCCCGATGCAAACAATGCCAGTGCTACAACCGTCAATACAGTTAACATTACAGCCAATAAAACCAGGATTCTTGTTGATTTTTTAATCATTTTATCCCCTGATTTAGAATGGTAGGCTGGTGTAGTACCCTTTAAATGTGTAGGTTGCTGTGTTCCAACTGTTGATAACTCCTAGCTGATTTCTAGAACTTGTCGCATCAGCAACTAGCCATTGCCCGTCAACATAAATAATTGCCCAGACATGTCCGTACCAACTACCACTTGTGAATTGGCAGTTCCCATGGACGTATCTGGCAGGTATTCCTGCTGCCCTTTCCAAAGCTATTAACAAGTGAGCTGTGTCAACACAGTTACCACCACCTGAGTTTAAAGTGCCTGTGGCACCTTTCAGGGTGTTGTAGTAAAACTCATAGTTGATGTTGTCCCTAACCCAGTTAAAGATCAGCAATGCTTTCTGGGAAGGTGTGGATGCTCCGGCAGTTATACTGTTCGCCAGGGCAATGATAGCTGCATTGTCAGATTGGCAGTTGGTAGTAGCTGCTAAGTATTGTTCAAATCCGGCAGGTAGTTTGTAAACGACCAATGACCATGATTTGATTCCTGTTACAGGTGAGGGTAGTTTTTGATTGCTTTTGTAGTATTCTAGTACTCGGCTGTAGGTATAAATGAGGTTATAGAATCCTATTTGACCCAAACTAGTTGATACGTAGTTAGGTGCACGCTGGTTGGTTTCTATGTATGTTTTTATAGTCTGAGCTACTTGCAGGAGTTCGGTGATTCCCATGCTACCGGAAGATGTTTGATCACTGTTATCGGCAACAGTGGCTTTTTGCAGGTAAGTGACTGAGTTATCATTGTTGTTGATTTTTACTGCGGCGGTAGTTAAAAGGTACAGGAATTGGGAGCGATTGACAATTACTCCACTTATGGTGATGTATTCTGGTAAGTAACCGTTTCCATCCACAAAAGCCCTGACCTCTACTGCAACTTTACTGATTTCTTGGTTGGTGAAATAGTCGTCGTAGGTGGGTATGTTCTGCTTGGTCCATCCCTTTAGGATAATGGTGGCCGGTAATGTCTTGTGCAGATTATACTGCTGAAGCACACGGCTGTACATGTAGATAAGGGATTTGAAACTCACTGTTCCCAAAGAAACCGTCGCACTACTAGGTCCTTTCTTATTCTGTTCAATATAACTTTTGATATATTGAGCTAACTGTACATAACTATTTTTGCTTAAATTTCCCGAAGTTAATGCATCATTAACTGTAGTGGAAGGTAGGACCGCGTTAACTGGATTAACAGAACCTGAGCTTGAACTGTTGATCAAGATTGTGGCTGCAGCTAGTAAATGTAGGAATTGGGATTGGTTGAGGGCTACTCCGCCCATGGTTATCCATTCAGGCATGTAGCCATTTCCATCCACAAAATTTTTGACATCAACGGCTGCACTGGTTATCTCTGCAACGGTAAAGCTTGTTTTATCATATATTGGGATGTTTATCGTTTTCCAAGGTTTCACGTTAATTAAGATTGGTAAATCCTGATTTAAACTGTTTTGGTTGAGTATTCTGCAGTACATGTAGAGTAATGACTGATAACTCATGGTTCCCAGGGATGTGGAAACGGAACCCGGCGCCTTATGATTGGATTCGATGTACTTCTTGATAGTACTTGCGAGAGTTAAATATTCACTGGAAAGCAAACTACCCCCAGTTACAGTTTCACTGGAAGTTCCAGGAACACTAGCACTTATAAGAGTAATTAACGAACTATCACCCGTGTTAATATTCAAAGTTGCAGTGGTAATTAAATAAAGGAACTGCGACTGATTAACCACAACCCCACCAACCGTTATATACTCCGGTAAGTATTTGTTACCCTCCACAAACTTTTTAACATCAACTGCAGCCTTAGTAATTTGCTGCACAGTAAAAAACTCATCCACAATAGGTATATTCGCAGCAGCCCATGAACGAACTGTAATTAATGCAGGCAATTTGTTACCATCTTCCTTATAATTACTCAGCACACGACTGTAAAGGTAAATCAAAGACTCAAACTTCACATTACCCAAACCAGTGCTAACCGTAGCCGGTGCCTTCTGATTACTACCAATATAAGTCTGAATAGTCCCAGCCAAAACCAAATACTCAGCCTTAGTAAAAGTACCCGGAGTAACAGTCTCCGAACCACTTCCCGGCAGCTTAACATTAACCAAAGTAAGCGAACCACTACCACCATTACCAATCTTCACCAAAGCTTCAGTCAACAACTCCAAAAAAGTAGCCCGATTAACCACAACCCCACCAACCATTATAAACTCCGGTAAGAACTTGTGGTAATTAACAAAATTCCTAACCTCAACCGCAGTACTAACCACATCCTGAGTAGTAATAGAATTCTTTGTAGTATCAGTAATGGGAATAGAACCCCATGGCCGAACTGCTAAGAAGGCAGGTAACACATTAATGCTTTTATACAAACTCAACCCACGACTGTAAAGATAAATCAAAGACTCAAACTTCACATTACCAAAAACAGTGCTCACACTACTAGGAGCCTTCTGATTACTGCCAATATAAGTCTGAATGGTCCCAGCCAAAGCCAAATACTCCGCTTTAGTAAAAGTACCCGGATTAACAGTCTCCGAACCACTTGCAGGCTGCTTAACATTAACCAGAGTAAGCGAACTGGTATCACCATTACCAATCTTCACCATAGCTTCAGTCAACAACTCCAAAAAAGTAGCCCGATTAACCACAACCCCACCAACCGTTATATACTCCGGTAAGAACTTATGGTAATCAACAAAATTCCTAACCTCAACCGCAGTACTAACCACATCCTGAGTAGTAATAGAATTCTTTGTAGTATCAGTTATAGGAAAAGTACCCCAAGGTCGAACTGCTAAGAAGGTAGGCAACACATTAGTACTTTTATACAAACTCAACCCACGACTGTAAAGATAAATCAAAGAATTGAATCCAATATTACCAAAACTAGTACTAACCGTAGCCGGAGCCTTCTGATTACTGCCAATATAAGTCTGAATAGTCCCAGCCAAAGCCAAATACTCAGCCTTAGTAAAAGTACCCGGAGTAACTGTTTCAGTTCCTGATCCTGGTTGTTGGACATTGATTAAATCTATTAATGTATTGTCGCTGTTATTGATTTTTAATGTAGTTGCAGTTAACAATTGTAGGAATGTAGCTTGATTTACTAATGTTCCGTTGATGTTTATATATTCTGGCAGGTATTTGTTTCCTTCTAAAAACTTTTTAACATCACCTGCTGCATTGATTATCCCTTGAATGGTGAAACTGACCTTATTATAACGAATTGATTCACTAGGGTCACCGGCGGCACCATCGATATTACCCTGTTCACTGTGAGAACTTGGTTTATTGTAAGTTATGTTTGAACTATTGTTGTTTGTAGATTTTTCACTTGAAATATCATCAGAACTTTGAATAGCTTCCTTATCTGTCGTATTCTGTAAAATTTCCAGGGTATTCTGTGTTTGTATTGCATATTGTGTTGAATTTCCGTTTAAATCATCGGTTAAGTTATCTGCTGCAGATGCATTAGATGTCAATGCCAAAGTAAATAGCACCAACACTAATAATATAAATTTCCGATTAATTCTACCGCCTCCGTGTCCCCTAACATCCCCCTAAAAATCATTGGATGCTTTTGGACAACAATTGATCAGACCCCCTACTATATAAATATTTTCATGGAATTATCCCAAAAAAATCCATTCTAAGGCTCTTTTTTTAATTTAGAGGATTCATTAAAGGTTTTGAAAAGTCGTTTTTGAATAGGTATCACTGGTTTGTTTTTTAAATGAAGCAGCCCCTATTAGGACGTATTTATGAAAAATATGGCTATTTTGAGCAGCATACCCACTATGCCCTGTCTTTAAATGGCCACCTGCAATGATTGTGCGATGAATTCCATGAATAGAATCTTATTGACTCTAATAACTAAATATTATGAATACTACCACCCCTATACACCCTCTAAGGGATTTTTTACCCCTGGAATTTATTTTTTTTATGGGAAGTAATAAACAAGGAATACATTACATTTTCATACATTTTCATTTACTGACACAGTCTTAGAAATTATATTTTTAATAAATATATAGCCCCTTTTGAATAAAATGAAGCTTACTCAATTTTCCATTGATTAGTTCAATCTACTATTTTTAAATGGTATAACTATTATAGGTTCATTTATGCAAATTACTGAACATGTTCACGCTATAAAGATACCTTTTCAGGTTAAAACCGATTCTGGAACTCTGGAGCGTTTTGTCTACGCTTACTTAATATGTGGGGAAAAGATTATCCTGGTGGATAGTGGAGTTAGCTCTTCAGAAAAAATAATCTTGGATTATTTGGAAAAAATCGGCCATATCGCCAGTGAGATATCGTTACTGATCCTGACCCACTCCCACCCGGATCATGTTGGCTCTGCACAGTCAATTCAAAGGAGATCTGGCTGTGAAATAGCCGCCCACCAGGGTGAGAAGTCCTGGATTGAGGATGTGGATTTACAATTTAAGGAACGTCCGGTTCCCAATTTCCATTCATTGGTGGAAGGATCAGTTCAAGTGGATCATGTTTTAAAAGAGGGAGATATTTTTGATTTGGGAGGTAACCTAAATTTAGAAGTTATACACACTCCTGGCCATTCTGCGGGTTCCATATCCCTCCACATGCCTGGTGAAGGAGTTCTTATCACCGGCGACGCGGTCCCCCTCCAGGGAGATCTGCCTATTTATGATGATTTTGCAGAATCAATTCGATCCATTGAAAAATTGAAGGCTTTTAAAGATTTAAAGGTGTTATTAGTTTCCTGGGATGATCCTCAAGAGGATGATAATGGATACCAGAGGATGGATGAAGCTCTGGATTACCTTCAACATATACAGGAAGTTGTTGGGAAACTTTCCCCTGAAAATTCTACCCCAAACCTTATGGAATTTTCCAGATTAGTTTTAAAAGAGTTGGGATTACCCGAGGCAGCTCTTAACCCCATAGTGGTTCGATCATTCCAGGCAAATCTGAAAGAACGAAGTAGCAGGGTTTAGTGAAAAAATAGAAATTGATGGTTAACCAATGCCAAATGGATAGTGAATGGAAAAATTCCAATTAATGGTTTTAAAAAGGATAAAAGTAAGAATAAAGGTTTAATTCAGAAGTGAAGAATCTATAGGCTGAAAAACAAAAATTAAAATATGATTATTAGGCATTTAGGGGTTTTAATCAACTATTACTCCTTTTTCTTCTTTTAGCCTCTCCAGTTTAGCTTTTGCCTTACGGAATTGGCTCAGATAATTGTCTTCATTGGTAAGGGGTGTTAGTTCCAGTCCCAACTTTCGCTGCTCTTCCAACCACTCCTCATTGAAAACAGGAACTTCCAGTTTTATAGGTTCCTCAGTAGGATTTACCACTATAACATTCCTGTAGGGGAATTCAGTTTCCACGATGTAACCCCCTAAACTCATGATGTGCAGGGGCCTTATTACAATTTTCATATGATCACCATATTATTATTAGTCTAACTGTCCATCTATAATTTTATTAAAATATTCCGGGGCCTTATTTAAAGTAAAGCAGCCACTATAGCCAGTACTCCTATGATGGAAACTCCAGCTACAGTAGGATAGAATTGTTTGTAGGTGAATATGGGAGAGAATGCACTGAGTACTGCCATGAACATTGGGAAGAGCAGTGCCACGATCAGGGTGATGATGAATGATGGGTTCAGGATGTTAGGCGCTATTCCCAAGAATAGGGTGGAAAATAGGGTGGTTAGTGTGAACATCAGGAATCCACGGGTTATGTAGACATATGCCCTATATTTGGCAGCGTATTCCATGTAGGGCCCTTCTATAACATCAGGTTTGCCCTTTAGTATGGAGAAGGGATACTCATTTAGGAGAATCATGTATCCAATGAAGAATACAATGGCCCCCAGCACTCCCGCCACACTGAACAGGATGGGTCCGTGCACCTGCTGGTAGTTGATGATGTCCTGGAGGTAGATGCTTCCAGTCCGGGCCACTGCCACGAACAGGGCAATGTACAGGGGGAAAGAACCGAATGCTATAAGTCTGAATGCCCTTAGACTACTCAGGTCTTCGAAGAATGATTGTGGTGTCTCGGGATGGGCAGCGCCTTTAGCCTTATCCGGGAAGGGCATACGTACTGACATTACTGAACGAGACAAACTTCCCATAAACATGTACATGACTTCCTCCACTTTCAGGAATCCTATAAGGGCAATTACACTGGCCAGTGCTCCTAAAAAGTACATTTCAGGGATGAGGAATAATAACAGGATTACCACCACTATTAGACTTATAATGGGTAAGGCATTGTAGAGTCTTGGCATTGATGACTCGGGAGTGATGGTCTGTTTGAAGAAGAATTTAAGGGGAGCCATGACCCCTGGGCTGGTAATGGGAGGGCCTACCCTCTGCTGGATCCGGGCGTGAATGAACTTCCGTTCAATACCCGGTAAGAAGAGGCTCACTATGAAGGCCACCACCAGGGTGCCTATTACTGCTATTACTGAATATATAAGGTCCATGGTTTATTTCTCCTCATAACTTAATGATCTCAATTGCCCGGTCAGTGCAGGTGAAACAAGGATCACATTGCACAACACAAAGCTGGGCATCAGTTATATGATGACCAATAGCTGAGTACTGCATAGCTCCAATGTTGGCCATGGATGGTGTTCGGATGACACAGTTTCTTACCCGCCCATCTTCCAGGGCATAGGAATGATAAAGTGTTCCCCGTGGAGCTTCAATGTAACTCTTGGTTATGGGAGTGTCCTGCATCTCCCAACTTCTATTGGTTATAGGGCCATCTGGAAGGTCACGTATTGCCTGGCGTATGATTTTGATGGCCTCAAAATTTTCAAAAACCCTCATCAGTAGTTGAGATTTCACATCGCCATCATCCTGGGTGATTACCTCAAAATCAAATGGATAATATTCAAACATTTCAGTTCGGAGGTCTGATTTAACCCCAGTAGCTCGTAGGGTTGGTCCAGAACAGGCCAGGCGCAATGCGTCTTTCTGACTGGTTACTCCCACACCGGTGATTCTGCTCATTACCATTGGGTCAGAGACAAAACGATCTGCAAATGCAGTGAGTTTCTCTTCAACCAGATCCATTCCTGCAGTTAATTTTTTGATGCGCATTTCATCTAGTTCACAGCGTGGTCTGACTCCCCCCAGCACTGCTGAACCGTATTGTACCCGGTTACCACCTATCATTTCCAGGAGGTCCATTATTGTTTCCCGGATGTAGAAAATACGCATTGAAAATGTTTCATGGCCAAGTACTTCACTTCCATGAGCTAGATAGAGTAAATGGCTATGTAATCGTTCTAATTCTCCCATTATGACCCGGATATAAATTGCCCGTTCGGGCACATCTATTTCCAGGGCTGTTTCTGCCACCCGGCATGAGTTCCAGATGTGGATGTTGGAACATATTCCACAGATCTTTTCGGTGAGGCTGTTGGCCTTTTCCACTGGCAGGCCTTCCATGATCCGTTCCACTCCTCGGTGGTTGACTCCCACAGTCATCTCCGCATCGCGGACGATTTCATCTTCCACAAAGAGTCTTAGCCGGTATGGTTCTAGTGCGGCAGGGTGAACAGTTCCCATTGGAACTTCTGCCTCTATAACCATCCGGTTTTCTTTCTTATCGTCCATTATGTTACACCTTCATGAGTTTTAAATTATATCCTCAGTTTTTTAAGTGAATTTTATGGTTAATTTTTTTTTATTCAGCATTCAACAGTAAGGGTAGTGCTGACACCAGTCCAGCCACCACATCCTGGGGACGGACCGCACATCCTGGTACTTTTGCATCAACTGGTATTATCTGATCCACGGGTCCGGCAATTTCCTCGGAGGGTATGTCTCCGTGACAGTTTTTATAAACTCCCCCCATTAGGGCACAGGCCCCGGCAGCTACAACTGCTTTTGGTTCGGGTATTGCTTTGTAAATTTCTCGGAGTGGCTGTTCATTTTGTTTGGTTACCGGTCCAGTGACCACCAGGACATCTGCTTCCCGTGGATTCCAGGTTAAAAATACCTTGTACTGTTCCGCGTCAAATTTAGGAGATAATATGCAGTTAACAATTTCTATGTCACAGCCATTGCATCCTCCTGTGTACACCAACATCACGTGTACAGCTCGACCCCTGGAATATGATTTCAGGCTCATATGATTCCTCTTAAAGATTTTGTGGATTTTTAGTTAAATTAAATCTCTTATCTATTTTTTTATTCTCTTCTTTTTCTTAGGATGGTGTTATCTGCTAAGTACTGGGATATAAATGCTATTTTATCTTCGGATATCTTCACTGGTTTTTCAAGTAGTTGAGATATGTCCGAATCGACTTTACCCACGTCGTTGGGATGTATGGTTCCTGCTTTCCCAAATAACGCATATAATGGGCAGAAATCGTGACAATAATAGCAGACAACACATTTTTCACTATGTAGGACTGGTAACTGGGTTTTGGTCAGCCCCTCCATGAGTTCCACTGGTTCATCCAGATCCACCATTTCTATGGCTTCAGTGGGGCAGACATTACTGCAACCACCACAACCAATACAGGATACTTCGGCCACCTTTTCAGTTGGTGTTACCCGACCTTCCAGGATCATGTTCCGTACTTCCCTATCTGTAACCCGGTCACTGGCAAATATGATCCTTTTAAGGTTGGTGAAGGCTCCTTCCAGGAATATCAGGAATAAATTAGTCATTTTGCCACCTCGAATTCCCTTTCAAATAATATGGCCCTGGCTGGGCAGGCATTGCTGCAGGCGCCACAGTAAGTGCACTTGGAATCATCCACCACAATTTTACCATCTGCATCCTCAGTTATAGCTTCTTCAGGACATATTTTAGTGCATAATTTACAGTTCATACACATTTTATCCATGACAAAGGTAAATCCATCCTTAATGGTTTTCTTGCGCATGGTAGTGGTGGGTATTGCATTTACAGGACAGTGAATAGCACATTTCTCACAAAGTACACATTTTTTAGTGTCAACTTCTATGGTGCCCCTGCGCAGGGTTACAGCATCTTTGGGACAGACTTCTGCACATATTCCACAGGATATACAGTCCTCAGTGACTGATCCATCCCAGGTTACGTGTTTGACACTGCGGGCTTCGTTTACATCACAGGCCTTGACACATCTACCACAGGAAACACAGAATCCTTTAATCTTCCTTTCAGTGTCTTCTGAAAGTCGTAGGGTTCCCACGGGACAGGCATCAATACAGGCCATGGTTTCACAGTCCTCGCACAGGGTGGGATCATAACGCAGATGCCCGTTTACCATTTTTAGTGCTCCACCTTCACATGCATCGGCACATAAGCCACAGTTGAGGCAGGAGATGATTTTTCCTTCCAGTTCTTCTCCTTCTTCCAGTTTTTTGATTTTCACCTGGAAGTCATCCACGTATATGGCCTTGTTGGGACATTCCTGCAAACATTTTAGGCATACTGTGCATTTTTCAGGGTCAATGGTGCAGTTTTCTATGGCTCCCACTGGACAGACATCTTCACAGACCCGGCACTCCGTACATTTACCCTGGGGTTCCACATCCACCATTATCGCCTCGGTGGGGCAGTAATACTCGCAACGTCGGCATAGGGTGCATTTTTCTGTGTCAGTGACCAGACTGGTTCTTTCAGTAACATCCTCTTCCTTTTTAGAGCGCATGGGAGGTTGAACTGTGAGGTTTAATGATTCCAGGAACTGGACTTGGCGGTCTTCGATTACATCATAGGCATCTATTCTAGCCTTTTCTGGGCAGGATGGAACACATATCCCACATCTGGAACAGATCCCCTTAACCACCCCATCTTCTATTCGAATATTGTTAACGGGACAGGTGAGTTCACAGACACCACAGGCATTACATTTAGCACGGTCCACAACGTATCCCCCGTATTTGTTACGGAAGATGGCCCGGTTAGGACAGGCTTCCATGCAGGCACCGCAGGTTATGCAGCTGAAGGCTTTGCCATCAATAAGGCGGATTGCTCCAGTAGGGCATTCCTGGATGCATTCTCCAATGCCTTTGCATTTGTTGGTTGTTAGAAACATAAGTTTATACTCCGAATTGATTTTTTTGTTTCTGGTGATTATTATTTTCTAAATTAACGTTGAAACCGATCCAGTTATCCTGAATTTTCATCTCAACTCTTAAATAACTGATTTTAGGTTAAATTCTGCTTGTTCAACTCAACTACCATATTATTTTATTAGTTTTCCGTTTGAGGTTTAGTGCCTCTTCCAAAAGTTAATTTACCTAAAATGATACCCACTGCTGCAGCCACAAAACCGCTGGCTAATGGAACATCAATATAATATGGGAACGGGCCCAGTTCATAGGCCATTATGAAGGCCACAATTATGAATACTAAGTATACTGGAGCGGTAAATTTCAATCCACTCTGGGGAACATCCCTGATTCGGGTTCCCAGGACAAATCCCAGTAAGAGTCCCAGTAATAGGGGGCCGATATAGATGTTTATCATTTATTCGACCTCCTCATAATCCAGTTCTTCTGCATCGGGTTCAGGTGAACTTTTCTCATACTCTTTGAATCCCATAAATGATATTACCACGGCGGTTAAACCTACCATGACCTTTAATCCAACTGCAAAGTTAAGGTAGGGTAATATTCCAGCATGGGTGGGGTCAGGGTAGTCAAACATATTCTGTATGGCCACTGGTACTATGTGGTAGATGTCCACTCCCAGGTTGTAGAGGTAGAATCCGGAAAAAACCAGTCCGGCTATTCCCAGGAAAACGAATAGCAAAGCACCTACACTTTCCACTCCCGCCAGAAAATCATGGGAAAGATGTAGTGGGCTGTCTTTAAGTCCGTAAACGATTAGACAGAATATTAAAGCTGCTGCTATCATTGCTCCGCCCTGAAATCCTCCTCCAGGGGTGATGTGCCCTCCCAGTATGGTGAGGACACCCAGGCACATGATGACCATTGCTGCTGGGAATACGAATATTTTAAGTATGGTGCTCATTTATTTACCTCCCAGTTGGACTCTGCCCCGTCCAAATACCAGTAAAACGGCGATAACTGCGGTTACCAGGATAAGGGCTTCACCTAGAGTATCATAACCTCTCCAATCAAACACCACTATGGTTACCATATTGGGGGCTATTTTAGGACCCACGTAATTGTAGATATAACTTATACCGGGATATATCATCTGTTTGAAGTGATATGTGGATTCAAATATTGTAACTGCGAATATAAAGAGGGAAAATCCCATTATAATTTTTCTTAATCCTTCAGACATTCAAATTCCCCCAGTAGAATAGGGTAATTACTATGGCCAGAGCCAACATGACATAGAACATCATAGAGGCCATTGAATCATTCTGTTCCTTTTTGAATCGGGGCATAAGCGGCATGGCCACCAGGGCTGCTAGTAAAACCACCAGCACTGCTACAATCATCAGGATCTTACTCACCATGCGCAGCATAACCAGGGCCACCAGTATAGATGAAATCAGGGTTATCTCGGCAGTGAGCATGGATGATGTGGACATGTTAGTTATTGCGGCATCATCCCCCGCTCCCTGAATGTCTTTTATTTTTTTAACTATCAAGTCGTAGAGGTTCATACTATACCTCCTGCTAAACTGGTTGCCAGTGGCTGCAGGTAGCTGGTTACTACTTGTGGGAAGAGTCCGAAGACTATACAGACCACCAGGAATACCACCAGTGCAATTATGGTGGCTTTGGGTATATTTTCATTTTTCAACTCTAGATCAGCTGGTTTTGGGCGTAGGAAAACTGCATGAAACGCTTTCATGAAGGTCATGAATGTAACGATACTCAGCAGTATCATGATCACCCCTAACTCCGGGAATCCTGCATTTATGGAGGCTTGGATGAGCATGAGTTTACTCTGGAATGCGTTTAGTGGTGGTACTCCGGCCATGGCAAATCCAGCCAGTAAGACCAGTAAGGCTACCACTGGATTTCTGGCCATCATTCCACCCAGTTTACGGGTGTCACTGACCCGAGTCTGGTAGAGTACCGTTCCGAATCCTATAAACAGGAAGGCAGTGATTATTGCTTCGTTAACTGCCTGGAATAGTCCGGCGGTTATTCCGAATGCAGTGCCCAGCCCCAGCCCGATACCTATGTATCCCAGTTCTCCCACTGCCAGGAAACCGATCATTCGTTTAATGTCGGTCTGAACAATGGCCATGGTAATTCCCAGGATCATGGCCAGTATGGATACTCCCAGTATCACCCACTGTGAGAAGGGTAGGTAGGAAAATATTCTCAGTATTATGATTCCCAGGGCAATGAAGATGAAAACCGAGAAGGCCTGGATGAGTGCTGCTCCACTGGGTAGTGCTTTGCTGTATATGGCTGATTTGATAGTGTGGAATGGGGGGAGTCCAGAACCGTATAACCATCCGAATACTATTAAACCACAGGCCATTAAGAGCACTGGATTTTGAGGATTGACTAACCCGTTTTTCAGTGAATATATGATATCCGTTATGTTCACGTTTCCAGTTACTCCCAGTAGTAGTGCTATTCCTAGGAGGAGTAATGGTGCGGCTATGCTTCCCAGTATCATGTACTTGAGGGCGGTTTCATAGTTGCCCTTCACATTGGAAACCAGTACTATTCCTACTGTGGCCAGGGCTGCGATTTCAAAGAAGACATAGAGGTTGAATATGTCATCAGTTAAGAGTATGGCGGTTACTGCGGCGATTCCCATGAACATCATGTACCCGTAGACCCCTGATGGTCGGCGAGTCTCGAATAGTGAGGTGAACACCGCCAGGAGCCCCACCAGTCCCAGGATAAATACGAATATTTTCTGTGCACTCTGGAAAGAGTATGTAATCGCCGGGTGGAATGTGTTTAAGGCAGTTCCAGTGATGAGTGAGGGTAAATTGTTGGATAATGTTGGATTTTCAATGAGGGGGCATATCCACCAAAGTAATGCAGACCATAATTGGCCAGAATAGGTAAAGCTGGTAATACTAAGGCTAAAAAGATGGCTATGGTTTTGATTGTGCGGTCCTTTTTGTGTAACAGGTTTAAAAATAGAGCACACAGTATGGGAACAATAACCATCAGGGGTATTAAGAGGTTCACATTATCCCTCCAGTACCATTGTAATCTATATTATTGATTGTGTTGGAATTGTAAATTGACATTTGATTACTCTCCCAGAATCTCCTTTGCGCTTAAGGATCCGCGCTTTTTGTAGAGTACGATGATGATTCCCAGCATCACGGCCATTGTACTGGCCCCGATGACAATGCTGGTTAAAACCATTGCAAATGGAAGGGGGTAGGCTGCGTTCTGTGAGAACCATTCTGCGGCCATGCCCGGTAGGTATATGTATACTATTCCCCCAGGTTTGTAACCCATGGCAATCAAAAACAGGTTAACCCCGTCTCCTATGAAAGCCAGACCAATTACTTTTTTAATGAGATTGTCCAGGAATGCTGCGGCAAAAATACCGATGATAATCAGGGACACTGCGGTGAATAGTGATGCGATTTGTACGTCAATGACCATCTTATTCCTCCATCCTGCGTGTTTTGTAAACTGCCAGTGCAAAGAACACCGGGATGATAGCTGCTCCCACAATGGCCTGGGTAAGGGCCACATCAGGGGCCAGTAAATACTGGTATAGGATGGCAATTGAAGCTCCACTGATACCAACCAGGATAGCAGATTTCAATAGATCCCTCTGCATCAAAGCTAGGATAGCTCCTAGAACTGCGGTTAGCATGAATAAGTATTCAATCATCTTTTATCCTCCCCATAATAGTAACCATTGGCTATGGCATGGGATGCGAAGGGTGTTAATATAAAGTAAACTCCAGCCAGCAGAGGTTCTCCCAGTACAAGTAGGGAAACCATACATGCCACATCTATAACACCCAATATATGTATACGAGCGTATAGAACCCTTTCCATATCATCTTTATATCTTATGATTCCAATAGCGGTTAGAATGACCAGAACTGCTGCTACGAGAAGTATTATTGATTTTATAATGGTAATTATATCATCCACGGGCATACCCCCTTAAGACTCGGGCAAAGGCAATGGTTCCTACCATATCCATAATTAACAGTGCCATGGCTATATCACGGCAAAAGGCAATACCATAAAGATTCTGTAACAGGATCAGGAATGTGGCTACCGCAATGGTAAACCCAGATAATCCCACCAGCCCCATGGCTATTGTCTTACGGGTGACAATCCTGATGGTGGCCACGGCAAATATAGCTAAAGCCGCCATTAGTACATATTGTGAGAATACAAACAAGTTCATTCTAACATCCCTTTTATGTATGGTTCAAATGGTATAACATCCTCATTGGAACGTGGAGTTATGGTAGCTACCCTTAAAACCTGTTTTTCCGAGTCAAGATCAATGGATAATGTCCCGGGAGTAAGGGTGATGCTGTTGGCAAGAATGGTCTGAGAGATGGGTCTTTCCAGTACTGTGGGGATTTCCACCACAACTGGATCCACCTTACCGTTTACAGTTCTGATTGCAACGTCAATGGTGGCTTTTATTATCTCCCATATCAATACTATGAAATAGGCGATTCCGTAGAATATTCTGGTTATAAACATGGTAAATTAGCCCCTTAATGTTTTAATATCATAAACAGTGAACACCGGTAAAGGACAAAGGCCGTGTTCGGTTATCACGCGCATTAATTTGATTCATCGTGACCATTGTTATGACCATGATAAATTACAATTCATCATTATAAAACATGATATATAAAGATAACTAAATTTTTATTTTCACCCCAAAAACATCACCCCCTATATTATTATAATGAAAATACGGAAGCACATTTAAAAGAAGATCGGTAAACCCCAAAACCCGTCTGAATTATCCGCTCTAGCCAGAATCTTCTTATTTTGAAGGTTTATAACTATACTAATTTTAGGGATTGTAAGTAATTAACTGGATTAAAATCAGCCAAATAGATTTCCTTCAAATTTATTTCAGGGACTTGTAAATAATAATTTAAAAGAAGGGAATGTCCTCCAGGCATAAGATAAAGAATTGCCACACTACAGAGCCATAAGGTGACAATGAATAGTCCGGTGATTTTACCAAATCGGTGCTTGGATAAAGGGTTGAATAGCCTCACCCCATTACCAGTGAACAGATCCAGGATTAGATGACTTAATGAACCCACGAATAAAGCGGTTGCTACATATATGAAGTTGAAACTGGTTAAAGGAGTTAAAAATATGCCAATTGTTATTAGTAACGCGTATAATATAAGTAAACCCCTGTTTAAAACTATAATTCCCAGGATTAATGAGGTTAAGAGGAAAGAAACCCTGAGATCAGGGGTTAAACTTCCCAGAATATTCTGAAAACTGATTACAAACAGAGCAAGGCAACCTGCTGCCAGCCCAGTTCCAGGGATAGAGTGTACAAAACCCCGGTGTTGGGCAATGAAAAAGAATAATGCTATACTGATCAATAATACTCCTGTAAATGGAGTAATTTTGAATAAAGGGAGTGTTAATGTCAGTATACCTCCAGCAAGGGCCATTATAACCAGGTTCCGGTAACGGAAACTAGTGTCCAGATCCACCAGTGAAGCCCCTACCACAGCCAGAGATAAGTAGTAAACATCTGGGAAGAATGGGAATATCATTATAAGTGAGAATAATATGTGTTTTTTATAAGAAGACATTTTTATCAGTTATAACAGGAATAGTTACTGCAAGCCAGGTACATTTGAATTTAATGACATAAATCAAACAGTTTTCTAAGAGCCCTTCTGTACTGTTTCATATGGTATGAAGGGCTAACAGAATTATAGGATGTTGAAATAACTCAAGAAAGAGTTCATTTGCAGTAGAGATCTTTCCACACTCCCTGAATCTAATTTTCCATTTCTGGAAACCACTTCACAGGTCACCGCAGGTATTCCCTTAATATTCAACTCATCTTCCAGCGCCCCTCTGTAGAGTTTACCGGCCTGTTCCTGGGAAATGATCTTGGATGATGTCTCACTGGTGATATGGCTGGCTATCTTAAAACTTTCGTAACATGGCTTTTTCGAGCAAAAAACACTCTCTATCCCGGGATTACTCTGAGGTTGGGTGGAGTGAAAGTCTGCTGCTGCCTGGATTTTCAGTTTTTGGGCGGTTTTTAAAATGGTGTTGGAAATGTATCCCTCCTTAAAGGTCTTCCTATTCATATCCCATCCTTTGAACCGCCTTGAATTTTTCATGGTGGCATAGGGTATGGCAATGGGGATGATGTATAGGGTTCCATTAACTTTTTTATCCTCTAACTGGTTTAATAGTCTGAAAAAAGCAACTTGAGGAGGGAGTTCGTTTCCATGAATCCCCGCACACATAATAATACGGGGAGTTCCTGATCCAAATTTTAAAAGAGGAGTCCCATTTAAAGCTGCTTTGATTAAAAGTTTTCCAATACTGCCCAGAGTCAGTTTCTCCCAAAAATCAGAATTAAGGGAAATGTCTCCACCAGTTTCCGGGGCAATGGTAAGTATTTCACATTCCATAATTACACCATGCACGAATAGAATGTTTCTCCCCAAGTAGGGGGAATCTATCCCTTAACATTGAATAATTAGTATACATCTTCTTGTTTCATTCATATTATTTAATTCTTTAATTATCCAGTGACTTTAAGAAGGATTTTTGCCACACCATACATTCATGATGTGGGGTAACCCACGGGATAGATATATATCGGAGTTTCATTGGAAGGCAACTTTAAAAGGTTTATCATCTGATCATCGTAGAAAGAACCAATTGCCACTGTACCCATACCATGGGCAACTGCCTCCAAATATATGTTTTCCCCAATATGCCCGGCTTCAATATCCACAAATCTGGTGCTGATTCTTTCATCCGGATATTTTTCCCTCATCTTCTGATAGTTTCCAGTGATCACCAAACTTATAGGTGCCGCCTCAACCCATTTTTGCTGGTGGGCTGCCTGTGACAAATTGTATCTCTGGTCACCATCCACTATTTTTTCTAAAGTATTATTAAAAGGATTATAATGGTATATGCCTGCTTCCAGTTCCTTTACACTATTATTACCGGTGACCAGATAAATTTCCATTGGAAAAACATGGCCCGCAGATGGTGCAGCCCGATAATTTCTTTCAGAATCAGTGATTCCCTGTGAAGCCCAGAGAAGTTGTGAAACATCCTGCAGAGTAAGGGCAGTAGTACTGAAAGTTCTAACTGAACGTCTGTTTTGTATGGCCTGATCCACAGACATGTTACTGGAAATCATTGCCTGGGGGAGATTGAAAGTCCCTAAAATCTCTCTGGACTGAATTTCTGTTTTTACCGGCTGCATGAAAACTGTGTAAGCTAGGTACACTGCCAGGAAAGCCGATAGCAATATAATGGCCACCAAAACATATTTACTCTTTTTTTGCATGGTTCCCCCCAATTATTACCAGTTTTAAATATGATGGGTCCAGCTAAAAGCTGAACTATCTACCCCCTGTATTAAAGGGAAACTGGCAGATCCCTTCCATAATATTTATAACATCAAACATTCTTGAAAAACGTTTAATATTCATGAATATATTAAATTATCCCTGAATATCTAGATTTTTTTTAGATTTGCCAAAAAATGTATAAACTGACTGTTATATTATTCTAAATAGGAATAATCGTTAAACTGGAATAGGAAGATGATTTTGAATTCACGGTTACCATGACCTACGATTTGATAAGTATATCCATCACCCTCATAGTTGCCTATTTGGGGAGTTACATTCTTTACCGTAAGGATTATATTAAAAAATCCACCCACATTCGTTTATGGAATATTCTTATTTTAATCACCTTTCTGATATCTGCAGGGGCGGGTTTAGTGCTCCTGGGCCTTGCAGAATCTGGAGTTGCCCTTCCAATCAGCCAGGAACTCCTTTACTGGCATGTTCAAATTTCAATAGCCATGTTCTGGATTGCCATTTTCCACATACACTCATACTGGATGTCTTCACCTGGTAAAAAATCCGGTGAAAGCCAGGACCCCCATAAAAAATCCCCCGGAAAATTCAAGAGTTCCCTAAAATCAGGCATATCCCCTGGAAAATCGACTGACAATTCCAATGAAAAAGAGGGGAGGGGATTAAAGTGAAAAAATTGTATGTGGTTATTTTAATTGCCCTACTAACACCAATAGCAGTTTATGCCTGGAATGACTGCCCCTACGGCACGGTAAATGATCCATTCCCTGGCCAGTGCCCCCGTTATCTAGACACTAACCAGAATAATATATGTGATCATTCCGAATCTCCCATTTCTGCTTCTCTAAATAATGCTTCAACAACTGGACCAAGTAATGATGGAAGTGCTAGTGATTTTACCGATATTAAGGGGGCCAATTCAATTCCTCCTGAAAATTATAACCTGATATCCCTCATTACAACTACAATTATCCTCTATTTGATTACTTATCTTCTGTATCTGGAAGAACTTCTGAATCGAAGTTTCTACTATCATATCTGGAAATACGTGCTTATGGTGAGCTTTCTTGCCACGGGAATAACTGGACTCCTCCTGACCATATTCATAAACTATGGAATCTTCTCTTCCTGGAATTTGACCATAGATTTCTGGCATGCAGAGTTTGCCATTGTAATGGCAGTCAGCACATTTCTCCACCTTCATCTTTACTGGAAACAGGTTAAAAAAGTTTTTAAAGTATAGATATCCTCGTTATCATCCCTATGTTAAAAAATGTTGATTAAAAATCTGTACGTTGAATCCTCCACATAATTGTCCAACTAAATATATATTATAATATAGTTTTTTATAGACCCAACATCATAACTTTATCAATATTTATTTTGCCCCCTCAATTTAACAATCAACTACAGAATGAAATCAGAAATAAATTAATGGAGATTTGAAAATGGAAAAAGTGGTTCTGGCGTTCAGCGGTGGGCTGGACACCTCAGTATGTATAAAATTACTGGAAGAAAAATATGACAAGAAGGTTGTAACTGCCTGTGTGGATGTTGGGCAGCCAGAGGATGAAATCACGCGCCCTGCTAAACTCGCAGGTGAGATGGAGTTGGAACATTACACCATCGATGCCAAGGATGAATTTGCACGTGAATTCATATTCAGGGCCATTAAGGCCAACGCAGTTTACGAGGGTTACCCCCTTAGCACCGCCCTGGCCCGCCCCCTCATTGCCATGAAAATTGTGGAACTGGCTGAGAAGGTAGGTGCAAATTCCATTGCCCATGGTTGCACAGGTAAAGGAAATGACCAGTTCCGTTTCGAGTCCATCATCAGGTCATATTCTCCCTGTGATGTTATCGCCCCTATAAGGGATTTGAACTTAACCCGAACTGAAGAAGTAAAGTACGCCCAGTCCCATGGAATACCTCTCCCTTCAGATAAGCTTTACAGTATCGATGAGAACCTGTGGGGCCGTTCCATAGAAGGTGACATCCTGGAGGATCCAATGGTGGAAACCCCGGAGGAGGCCTTCAGCTGGACCCGTTCCACCGAGGATGCTCCGGATGAGGCAGAAGTACTGGAGATATCCTTTGAGGAAGGTGTTCCCATTGAGATCAACGGAGAACTCATGGGCCCCCTGGATGTTATTGTTAAAGCCAATGAGATAGCAGGACTCCATGGAATTGGAAGGGTAGACATCATGGAGGACCGAATTATTGGATTGAAGTCAAGGGAAAACTACGAAACCCCGGGTGCTTTTCTGTTAATTGCTGCTCACCGTGCCCTGGAACAGCTGGTTTTAACCAGGGAGGAGTTGAAGTTCTCGGAGACCGTGTCCCAAACTTATTCTGAACTAGTTTACAATGGATTATGGCATGAACCACTTCGGGAAGATCTGGACCAGCTCATAGATAATATGCAGGGCCGTGTGTCAGGTACAGTGCGGTTAAAACTCCACAAAGGAAATATACGCATCCTGGGAAGACAATCACCATTCAGCCTTTACCAGGAGGAAGCAGTTTCCTTTGAGGACAAGGAGATGGACCAGAGGGAAATGGCAGGTATGGTGAAAAACTACGGGATTCAGGCTGCCTGTTACCAGGATATCTGTCGCCGAGAGTGATCAATTAGAGATCTAGGGAAATTAGATTGAAAATTAGGGATAAAAAAAATCAGATGAAGTTAAGAGGATATTAGTCATGGAATTCCTGACCATAGTAATCATTGGGATAATCCTTTTAATTGTAGGAGTATTAGGAGTTGGTCTTCTATTAAAACTGGGAAAGGTTGCCCTGAGCATTCTGTTGCACATGTTACTGGGATGGATACTCCTCTTCATCTGGAACATCCTTCCCTTTTTCAAGATCCCCATCAACATACTCACCGTGCTGGTGGCTGGTTTTGGGGGGATAATTGGTGTGGGTGTGCTTATTTTAGCCAAGGCACTTGGTTTATATTAAAAACTGTTATGTTTTAAAAATATATGAAAATTAATTATTGTTTATATAATTCTGATCAGCATAATAAAACCTGAAATCACCTTTATTTAATAAATTTTTTTTAAAAAATCGTAATTATTTAAGTCAGCCCAATATTTTAAGTAAATTTAAAATTAAAACTTTTGTAGGATAAATAGTTTTAGAATTAAATTAAAAGCATAAGTATTAATGATGACACTAAACCATTTTATAATAACTGGAAGTAACTTAATAACCACTGTTTAGGGGTTTAACCATGGCCATCAAAGACCGGAGGGAACGTGAAAAGGAACAAAGGCACAATGATATTCTCAAAGCCGCTGAGAAGCTATTTTTATCCAGAGGCTACGATGATGTTTCCATGAACGACATAGCCCAGGAAGTTGAATTGAGCAAAGCCACCATTTATCTTTACTTTGATAATAAAGAAGAACTATTTTTCGCCATTGTATTGCGAGGAAACCTGATACTGAACTCCATGATCCAAGATGAAGTTAAAAAGGCGGAATCGGGAATTGACAAAGTTTCAGCATTCAGGAAGGCCTATCATGAGTTTAACAGGGATTATTCAGATTACATCCGTATTTATAAATATTTTCAGTCTGGAAGATTTGATCTAGACTGTATCATGGATTCTGACGAGATTGCAAAATCATCAAAGGATAAAATGTTTAAATCATCAAATGTCAGCGATTACCTCTATAAAATTAATAAAATGCGTGGTGAAAGATTCTCCATAATGTCAGATTCTGTCCAGATAGGTATTGATGATGGGACCATTCGTTCCGATGTGAATCCCTCAGAAGCAGCGGTATTATTATCTTCAATCTCAAAAAACATGTCGGATATTCCCCAGGATCATGAAAAATTACTGGAACGGCAAGGCATTGATCGTGATAAATTTGTGATGGATGTTGAGGATCTGATCCGTCATATGATAATGAATTACCAACAGGAATAGATTCAACTTTAAATTTAACTAAATTGATATATTTTATTAAATTGATTTTTCAGATTTAAACCCTCTTATTTTAATATTATTAACTATTAACTGGCTATTGACTAATTTTGGGAGTATTACTGTTAAATGATTTTAAAGGATTATTCCCCTTTTTTTAAGATTCGATTAATACTAATCTAGGAATATTTGCTTCTAAAAAATCAAACCGAAATCCTTATAAGTTCCTACTACCGGTTACTAAATAACCGACAGTCATTAAATTATTGTTGGTTATATTATAACTAAAAGTAATATTATCACTATTAGTTAGATTATCACTGATAGTTAAATTATCACCATCGGTCTGGACATGCGAGACAAAGAATAGAGTCCAGATACATCCATCATCAATCACGTTCCCCCCTACAGATTCGAAGAGAGACCTTTGCCAGTCTCTTCTTCAACCCCCTATTAAATAAATTAAAGAGGTGTAAACGTTATGCCAACCTATGAAGACAAAATAGACCTATATGGCGCAGATGGAAAGCTTTTAGAGAGCGATGTCCCCCTAGAAGCAGTAAGTCCCATGTTAAACCCCACAATAGAAAATATTGTGCAAGAAGTCAAGCGGTCCGTTGCAGTTAACCTGGCCGGTATTGAAAAATCACTGGACAAAGCAGCTTACGGCGGAAAATCTAATTTTATCCCAGGAAGAGAACTAAAACTACCTATCGTAGAAAATGTCGATGTCCTGGCAGAAAAAATTGAAAAAATGATCCGTGTTGATGATGAAGACGACTTCAACCTCAAACTCATCAACAAAGGTGAACAACTCCTGGTACAGTTACCATCCCAAAGGATGAAAATGGCTGGGGATTACACGGTCTCCACCATGGTTACTGGATCAGCAGTGGTGCAGGCCATAATCGACACTTTCGACGTGGACAAGTTCGATGCATCAGCAATAAAAACCGCTGTTCTAGGCCAATACCCACAAACAGTTGATTTTACAGGTGCTAATGTCAGTGCATTACTGGGCCCACCACAGATGCTAGAAGGTATGGGCTACGGTCTCCGAAACATAATGGCCAACCACGTGGTAGCCATAACCAAGAAAAACACCTTAAACGCAGTAGCACTATCCTCACTCCTAGAACAAACAGCAAACTTCGAAATGGGTGACGCTGTAGGTGCATTCGAAAGATTCCACCTCCTCGGACTTGCTTATCAGGGTCTAAACGCCAACAATCTGGTATTTGACCTGGTTAAAGAAAACGGTAAAGGAACTGTGGGCACAGTAGTAACCTCCATGGTAGAAAGAGCACTTGATGACGGAGTTATCAAAGTAGCCAAAACCATGCCATCAGGATACAACATCTACGAACCAGTAGACTGGGCATTATGGAATGCATACGCAGCAGCAGGACTTATGAGTTCCGTTATCGTCAACATCGGTGCTTCCAGAGCAGCACAAGGAGTTGCATCCACCTTACTGTACTACAATGACATACTTGAATTCGAAACCGGCCTACCCGGTGTAGACTACGGTCGTGTAGAAGGAACCGGTGTGGGAATGAGCTTCTTCTCTCACTCCATTTATGGAGGAGGAGGTCCAGGTATCTTCCACGGAAACCACGTTGTAACCAGGCACAGTAAAGGATTTGCAGTGCCATGTACAGCAGCGGCAATGTGTTTAGACGCTGGAACTCAGATGTTCTCACCTGAAATGACTTCCGGAATGGTGGGAAACATATACAGCGATATCGAATATTTCAAAGAGCCTCTAAAGTACATTGCTGACGGAGCTCGCGAAATTAAAGATCAGATATAAGTATGTTCAGGTGATCAAGATGGAACCAATAAAGGCCATTGATGTGAAAATTTTTCCTCACCGACGCCTGAAGCCAGAAACCACTGAGAAAATTCTCAATGAGTTACTGGAACTGGAAGGAGTTCTAAGATTCTTAGTGAATGGAGAATCCCTACCCAAAGTTGTGGGATACGGTCCTGCACGGGGAACCAGTGTTAACCATCCTGATAGAAAGATCATTACTGTAAAAGGAAAAGAAGTTGAACTTTTAGTTTCTGTTGGAGAAATAGTAGTCACTATAAATCAGGAAAATCTGGAAGAATTTGTTGAAAAAACAAAAACCATCCTAGAAGAAACCTTAAATTTCGGTTTTGATGTAGGAGTAGGTATTTTCACCAGAACAAAGACTACTGTATCGGATCATTTGAAAGTAGGCTACGGTATTGAAGAAGATATTGATCCCAGCCTCACTGGAATAGTAGATCCCAAGTCCAATTCCAAAGAAACTGTGAAGTTAATAGGTGATTGAACATGTCATACAAACCCCAGTACACCCCTGGAGAAACAAAAATAGCTCAAAACCGAAGGAACCATATGGATCCTGATTTTGAGATGAAAAAAATCAGAAATATTAATGATGAAGATATTGTTAGCGTTTTAGGTCACAGAAATCCTGGAGAAAGCTACAAAGCTGTACACCCTCCACTGGATGAGATGGATTTTGAAGAAGACCTAATGAAAGATCTGGTAGAACCTATCCCTGGAGCACAAGAAGGTGGAAGGACCAGATACATCCAGTTCGCAGATTCAATGTACAACGCTCCTGCACACCCTTATGACCGGGCCCGAACCTACATGTCCAGGTTCCGAGGAGTGGACACCGGAACCCTATCCGGACGACAGGTTATTGAAATCCGAGAACAGGACCTGGAAAAAATTTCCAAAGAATTATTAGAAACCGAATTCTTTGACCCTGCAAAAACTGGTTTAAGAGGAGCAACTGTACACGGTCACTCCCTAAGGCTAGATGAAAACGGACTAATGTTCGATGCTCTACAGAGATACGTCTACAACGAAGAAACCGGCAAAGTATCCTACGTCAAAGACCAGGTAGGACGCCCCCTGGACACACCTGTGGAAGTAGGAGAACCTCTGGATGAGGAACACCTCAAAGAAATCACCACCATTTACCGCAGTGACAACATCGGTATGAGAGAGGATAAAGAAGCTATTGAAGCAGTTCTAACAATTCACCAAACCAGAACTGACGGTGGATTTGGGTTAGGAGTTTTCAAAAACGATTTAAAAGCAAAACTGGGTGATGACAAATGAACAATGAAAAGAAGCTCTTCTTAAAAGCTTTACAAAGTAAATTTGATGAAGATCCCAAACAAAATCACACCAACTTTTACTGTTACGGAGGCTGGAAACAGTCCCCACGTAAAAAAGAGTTCGATGAATACGCTAAAAAGGTTGAAAAAGAAAGGGGCATCCCATTCTACAACCCAGACATCGGAGTACCACTAGGTCAGCGTAAACTAATGGCTTACAAAGTTTCCGGAACCGACACCTACGTGGAAGGAGACGACTTACACTTCTGTAACAACGCAGCCATCCAACAACTCAACGATGACATCAAAAGGACCATCATCGTGGGAATGGACACTGCTCACTCTGTTCTGGAAAAACGTTTAGGTGTGGAAGTTACCCCCGAAACCATCAACGAATACATGGAAACCATCAACCACGCACTACCTGGTGGTGCAGTGGTTCAGGAACACATGGTAGAAGTTCACCCTGGTCTAGTGGGAGACTGTTACGCTAAACTCTTCACTGGTGATGATAGCCTGGCTGATGAACTGGACTCCAGATTCTTAATTGATATCAACAAGGAATTCCCAGAAGAACAGGCTAAAATGCTGAAAGACTACATTGGCAACAAAACCTACCAGATCAGCCGAGTTCCTTCCCTAGTGGTAAGAACCTGTGACGGTGGAACTGTGTCCCGATGGTCTGCCATGCAGATCGGTATGAGTTTCATCGCCGCGTACAAACTGTGCGCAGGTGAAGCAGCCATAGCTGATTTCTCATACGCAGCTAAACACGCTGACGTCATATCCATGGGAAGCATTCTCCCAGCACGAAGAGCAAGAGGGCCAAACGAACCTGGAGGTGTACCTTTCGGTGTAATGGCTGATATCATACAGACCTCCCGTGTTTCAGAAGATCCTGCCAAAATATCCCTGGAAGTTATTGGAGCAGCAGCCACCATCTACGACCAGATCTGGCTCGGTTCATACATGTCTGGTGGAGTAGGTTTCACCCAGTACGCAACCGCAGCTTACACTGACGATATCCTGGACGACTTCGTATACTATGGTATGGAATACGTGGACGATAAATACGGTATCTGCGGAACCAAAGCCAGCACTGAAGTAGTTCACGACATAACCTCAGAAGTAACCATGTACGGACTGGAACAGTACGAATACCCAGCCCTCCTGGAAGACCACTTCGGTGGTTCACAGAGAGCAGCAGTTGTTTCCGCAGCTGCCGGATGTTCCGTTGCATTCGCAACTGGAAACTCCAACGCCGGAATCAACGGATGGTACTTAAGCCAGATCCTACACAAAGAAGCCCACAGCCGACTTGGTTTCTACGGTTACGACCTGCAGGACCAGTGCGGAGCATCCAACTCTCTCTCCATCAGGAGTGACGAAGGTCTGATCCACGAATTACGTGGTCCTAACTACCCTAACTACGCCATGAACGTGGGTCACCAGCCAGAATACGCAGGAATTGCCCAAGCACCACACGCAGCTAGAGGAGACGCATTCTGTGTGAACCCTCTCATAAAAGTTGCCTTTGCTGACAAGGACCTGTCCTTCGACTTCACCAAACCAAGGAAGTCAATAGCTAAAGGTGCTCTACGAGAATTCCTACCTGGCGGAGAAAGGAACTTGATCATTCCTGCAGTCTAGGTTTAATAATAAATAGCAAAAGATTTGATGTGGATTAAATTAATCCACAACCATCTATTTTTTTTAGATTTCTGAATTTATCAGCCTATTTTTTAGTTTATAATAATTTATTGATTTATGGAATTTAAAATCAATATCAAAATACACTGAAGAATCCAAATATAGGTCTGAATCATTACTATGAATAAAATTAATCCCTAATTGTTTCCATTTTTTCATCTCATTTTATTTTTATCATGAAAAAAATAATGGATTAAAAACTGCTAAAGAATTAAGACCCCACTGCAAAAAAGAGAATTATTTAATAGAATGCACGTGGAATAAAATCTAGAATATCCGTGGCCTTGAAATTATAACCATATTTTTTTGCTGCAATATCTCCGGCCAGACCATTAATATAAGCTCCTAAAAAGGCTGCTTCGAAACCATCATGCCCCTGGGCAAGTAATGCTCCGGTTAACCCCGCCAGACAATCCCCAGTCCCCCCAACAGTCATTCCGGGATTTCCAGTGCGGTTTAACTTGAGTCGGTCATTGCGAGCTACGATATCTACTGCTCCCTTTAAAACCACCGTGGTTTCAGATTCCCTGGAAACCTCTTTAACCACATGAATCTTATCATGCATATCCAGTGGAGCCCCTATACCTGAAAATTCCCTGAACTCCCCAGCATGGGGTGTTATCACCGTTTCATGAACTCTGCGTGGCAAAACACCAGGACCCACCAGTTTAAGGGCATCGGCATCTATCACCATTGGGTTTTCAATTTCCACCACCAAGTCATTAACTGCCAGTGCAGTTTCACTTTCCCGACCTATCCCACACCCTATAACCACCGCATCAAATTTTTCTGAAAGTTCAACCAGTTCATCAGTGTCTTTAGGGTTAAGAAAATCATTGGATAAACTATGCACAATAATATCCGGAGAATAGGATCTAATTACCGGTGATAATTCCCGTGGACAGGCCACCACCACTATATCTGCACCAGCAGCCAGAGATGCAAGTGCGGCCAGTGCCGGAGCACCAGAATACTCTTTACTCCCACCAATTACCAGAACCTTACCATTTTGACCTTTATGGGATTCATCATCCCTCTTTTTGATGCGCAAAAGGTCTCCTGGACCAGTGAATAACTCTGCTTCAGCAGGTATTCCAATGTCACCCACCTCAATATTACCCACGTACTCCACACTGGCAATGTTCAATCCCACTTTAACCTTGTGGAAGGTTATGGTAACATCAGCCTGAACCGCTTTATCAGTAACCATTCCTGATGCAGGGTCAACACCAGTGGGCACATCCACTGCTACTTTAAACCCTTCGGACTGGTTGATGATATCCACTGCAGTTGAGACTGGTTCTCGGAGTTTTCCCTTTACCCCGGTTCCTAGAAGTGCATCCACCACCACCTCCGCATCGGTGGGGTGCAGTTCTGATGAATCCCTCACCAGTTCCAGTTTGAGTGGACTAGTACCCTGGTTCATGGACTGGAGAACTTTCCAGTTTAAACTGGCTTCCCTGGATTTTATAAGTGCCGGGTCGGATAAAAGAAACACTTCAACTTCAAAACCACGGTTAATTAGATATCGGGCAGCTACGAATCCATCACCACCATTTCCACCGTTACCAGCATAAATAGCCACTTTACAGGGCTCTTTGTATTTTGTTAGTCCATTGGACAGGCATCTTCCAGCGTTTTCCATTAGAGAAGTTCTTGGAATGCCCATAGCATCTGCATTGGCATCTGCAACCATCATATCCTTGGGAGTCATGATATCACTACTTATAATTATAAGAAAGATGATATTTAACCATGCCTAATGTTAGAAAGATTGAAAAATTGAAATTATTTTATTTGTTATAAAATTAAGTTGCCCCCTGGTGATGATTTGCAGGTCCCTAACACTTCAACGCCTATTGTTCCTTCAATTCCATTTTCGGTGATTAAGTATCCAATAATCGCTGTAGTAGGATTGTTAACCTATGGCATAATTGGATCATTACTGATCATGCACCTTGATATTATAAATGCAGTTTATTTCACGATCATTACCACGGCCACTGTGGGTTATGGAGATATAAGCCCCCAAAGTCCATTACAAAAATTTTTCGTGGTCACCTTGGTCCTGGGAGGGGCCAGTTTAATTGCTTATGCATTCACTTTGATAATTATGGTGGTTTCCATGACTGTAGAAGATATAACCTCTGGAGCAAGGCATAGGAGAATGATAAAAGCCGCCAAGAACCATTTCGTACTTTGCGGCTATGGAAGAGTAGGGAGTGCAGTTCATAATGAACTTTTAAAAAGGAATTACAAAGTTATCATTGTGGAGAAAGACCCAGCTATTGTGGAGAAAGAACTCTGGGATGACAAGAATATCCTGGCCATACCTGGCGATGCCACTGATGAAAGTGTGATGATGGATGCAGGGATAGATAAAGCCAGAGGGGTTATAATCACCACTGGTGATGATGTGGATAACCTTTTCATCACCCTCACTGCACGGGAGATACATCCTGATATTTGGATTGTTACCAGGGCCAGTAAAAAGGTTAATATAAAGAGATTATACCGTTCAGGAGCTAATCAGGTCATATCCCCTGAAAGCAGTGGTGCTGAGGATATTTATTTTGCAGCTATTCAGCCCACCATCATGAAGATCACCGAGATGCATGAAGTGGGAGATATTCGCAAGGAATCAGAAATAATCCTCAAACACGGTTGTGCCCTGGAAAATATAGAGTATCACCTGCCTGAATTCAAAGAACCTCTGGCCAGGAAAATTGGAATTACAGAAATCGACCAGTTGGACCGGTTTTTAGATAGTCTGGATAAAGATCCCCAGCGTAAAAAATCACTGGAACGGATCTATGAATCAGTGAGTGGTATTCATTCCCACTGGATTTCAGGACCAGATAAGGAAACCCTGAAAAAAGTAGCTGATGAACTAAAAAAAGAAGGATTTCTCCTGGGTATTGATCTTAGTGAAGAGGAGATCAAGGAAGTTGCCCGGAAATACGGTCGTCTGGTGGAAGTGGTTATCAAACCGGAGATCAGGATCACTGAAATTCATGATGTAAGGGATATTCAGGATGAAGCAGAAATCATATTAAAACACGGGTGCGTCCTAGAGGACATTGAATACTATCTCCCTGGATTCCAAGAACCCTTAAAGAGAAACATCCAATTGAAAGAGATAAATGAGATGGGGAGATTTTTGAAAAAACTGGAAGAGGACTCCGCTAGAATGGAAGCCTTGGAAAGGCTTTACACCCTATCAGGTGGAGGTATACATTCACATCGAATAACTGGCCCTGACACCAGGAGTCTGGCCCAGGTGGAGAAAGAACTTAAAAATAAAAGATTCCTACTGGGGGTCAATCTCCGTCAGGAAGAGATTTCCCTAAAGATTAAAGAATACGGTAGGGTCGGTGAAGTGTTACTGCGCCATGAACCAGGTTTAATTGATGATAAAAATATTATTATTGGTAATGGTGGGCGGATACTGGACTCCAAACATTATCTCCCTGGTCTGGAGCAGGTTGTAACCCGGAAACTTTACCTTAAAAACTACGATGATCTTACTAGATGCGAAGCGGAATATAAAAAACCAGATGCCAAGAGATCCCTGGATACACTATCACAGATATCCCGAAACATCCACTCTCATACTGTCTCTGCAGGGGATGTGGAGACCATTAAAAAGATAATCAAGGCTTTAGATGAATCAGGACAACTTTTAGGAGTTGACTTACCTGAAAAAGAGATATGGGCCATTGTAGAAAGTGCAGAGCCCACTGGTTTCTGTGTAGAATAATAAAATACGATTTTTTAAAGAATTCATCATTCCATCCATTAATGTATTTAATCAATTGGAAAAAAGATGATACAAAAAATAAGAAAAAGAGAAAAATATATTTCCCTTATATTTTAATTAAAACAGGTCGTGCAGGTTTAACTTGTAGGCGCCCAGGTTTCCACCGAAGTTTCCGGCACTCATTTTTAAGACACCAGGGACCTTTACTGCTGCTTCTATACCTGCTTTCATGGCGGCTTTTACTGCGTCTTCATCCACACCGTCAATAACGATTTCGTAAACTCCGTCTACGTTAGTTGGGATCTGGCATCCTTCAACATCGTCCTTGAGGGTTACGCACATTTTTTCGTTGGTGGATGCACCCAGGAATTTGTACTTGTTGGAACCTACTTTGGAACCAGAAGCTACTATTCCACCAGGGAAGGGTGTTATGGTTCCTGGTACTGATTCTATGGCATTTACCACTGCTTCAGCAGCCAGTAATCCTGATGCAGGTGTATCGGCCATTATGAATAGGTTTCCTCCAGCTACACCTGATCTTACACCTAGTTCTTCTTCCACCAGGAAGTCTCCGGCCATGAGGGGGATGGAGTGTATAGTTCTTCCATCGATTTCAATCATTTTCTCGTAACCGTCTCCGTAGAATTTGAGTTTCTTACCGGTGGTCATTTTTTCATCTGGGTTTTTCATGGCATCGAAGACTGCGGTGGTGGCTGCAGTTAATATACACATTCCCACTCGTTCCAGTAATTCGTGGTCCAGTTTCTTCTTGTCCATGTTACAGATCATTATGATGTAACCAGGCCGGCCATCCGGGGTTTCTTGCGGTGGGACGTAACAGTCGATTCCTGCCTCAGCTGGGCAGCCAATGACTGATGTTCCGTATCCAGTGGCTTCAGTAGCTGCGATCTTTGCCAGTTTTTTGGTTGCTGCGGTTACCAGCAGTCGGGATACCTGTATACCGAATGCTTCTGCAAAAGTATCTTGTATTTCCACTCCGTTTATTTCCATGATAATCACCGACTTGATCTAGTGCTAGAGGTTTTATATATTTTTCCATTTGTTCCTAGGAGAATAAAGGCTATATGAAGAATTTAAAGATTAATAAAAGAATTAAAGCACTGGCAATAAAAAATGAAATGTTATTCTAAAATCGCTCATCTCCCGGTATTAGTGCAATTATTTAATATTAATTGGATTGCATTTCCAAACCAATTTACCCCTTTATTGAAAGTAAATTGGAAGAATTTAACATAAGTATTCAGTTTTTTCTTTGAAACCCCTCTAAATATTCTTAAATATTGCCTTAAGAGCGAATGTCTGTTTTCACAATTATTAACGTGATTTTCACCATCAGCATATTCTTTTTCTGAATGTTTGATTATGTGATGTTCTTTAACCTTTGAATGGCCTTCTAAACCAAAGTATATAGTATAATCATCAGTAAATAACCTTATAGGTTCATTACAATGCTTATCTATTTTTTCCCGAATTAAATCCTTAGAAAGATTCTTTTCTACCATTAATATTGTATTTCGCGTTCCTCTTTCCACTACAGTAATAATTGGCGGTTTATCTTTTTTCCAAGTTCCCCTTCCCCTTAATTTAAGTCCTCTAGTCCTTGGATAGTTTTTTTAAACCCTTTTCACCTGCAGATTGATACATCTCATCTATTTCCACATCACCCTTCAAAACAGGATCCGTGGATTTATCCATCAAACTTTCTCTAAATTCATGCGCTACACGATAAACACTATCCCACTTATGACCTAACTCATCTGAAAGCCTTTGAACACTTTTTTTATCCAAATTCATAATGATATAAAATATCTCACCCACAGGAAGCTTTTTATTGGCAAATACCGTTCCAGTAAGGTCACTAAAATTCAATCCACAACTATTGCAAGAATAGCGCCGTGATTTACCCTGAACACCCCGATTATAAACTTCAAAAGATTTGCACACCGGACAATAAACTCCACTAGACCACCTCACATGTCGTAAAAAATCCATGGCCTTTTCTTCATCTGGAACAAACAATTTTGGAACTAAATTTTCGGATTTCATACATTATAATATGGCACTAACCTCACATAAACCTTTGCACTAATATGGGGATATGAGCGCTAAAATAAACCGTGTATTCCATTGGTTTACCATAACTTAGCTGGATATGCTATGATTTTTTAGATAGTTTTTCCACCGCATCGACCCCGAAGTAGGGCATCACTGCCACTCCTATAATAGAGGTCATCCAGAAGGAGATCAATCTTTCTACAATGGTGGCCGCTGCACTGACTGAGGCAGGTATTCCTGCATAAGAATAGAGAAGTATCATCATTCCATCCACTGCCCCTAATCCTCCCGGTAGCAGGGGTATCATCCCAATAAGGGTTGATATTACAAAGACAGCAGCGATGATCTCCAGAGGAGCGTTAACGTTCAGGGCAAGGAACACCACGTAAACTCTCAGGATTTCCAAGAACCATATTATAAAGGAAAGGGGAATACCGTATAAAAGAACTTTACGGTCGTTAATCATGACCCTCATACTATCCTGAAATCCTACAACTGCATTGATGGCTCTCTCTCTAATTTTATCGTGGAATTTATTTGAAATTCTATTCACAAGTTTTAAAACCCATTTTACAGTTCTATCCCCAAATTCACGGTTTATGCACATGTAAAGAGCCAGTGCAAAAAGGATTATTAACACTGCAAGACAGACAATGAGAGTTATAACCATCCATGAGGGTAGTTTAATGTACAAGATTGCAGTAATTATAGTTATTACCGCTAAGGCTATGAATGGGAACGTATCCAAACCCCTATCTGCGATTACGGTGGCGAAGGCTGTTTCGGTGGGGGAATTTGAATATTTACCCAGTATATATGCCCTTACTGGTTCTCCTCCCCCCCTTCCACTGGGAGTGATGTTGTTGATGGCCAGACCCACCAGGAGCATGGGGAGCAGGTGTCGGCGGCTGATGGATATTCCCACTGAATTAGTGGTAATTGCCCATCTTTCAGTCCATAAACCATATATTATTAGTTGAATAATAACCGCCAATGCCAGATACCAGGGGTTGGACTGTTTAATGGCGCCTTCGATCTTCTCGGGACCAATTATGAGAACCATCACCGCCAGAACTCCCACCCCGGCAGTCATAAGAAGGAGGGTTTTATACTTCATATCTCCACCAGATATCCTTAATTCTTAAAATCAAACATCAGCACTCCCTTAAGTCAAAAACTTTACTTGGAATAATATTGATTTGACTGTTATTAATACATCATTAGGTTTATTTTTTTAATGGCTCAATTGAATCTCCACCATCCACTTAAAATAACTATTGGAACATTTTCCAGGTAAAACAAATCAGAGTTGAACTTTCTCCCAGCTGAGGTCCTGGGTGTCCAAGAGGACCACTGTCTTCTCACCAGACAAATATCCGCAGGTTTCACCAGGATTGACAACCATTGTCGACCCTTCAGTTACTTCCATCCGGTGGGTGTGGCCCCTTATAACCAGGTCGTATTTACCACTTTCCCGGAGGGCATCTACCAGTGCTTCGGTTGTCCCGTGAATTAGGGCAATTTTCCTCCCATCAACCTCCAGTTCCTTGAAATCTTCCAGTGGACATAGTTCTGCGTAAGCAGCCATTAAACCACGTCTTTCACCATCATTATTTCCAAAAATTGCTTCTAATGGTGCATGGAGTTTATCAAATGCTCCAGCGGTGAATGGTGATATGAGATCCCCTGCATGCACCACTAGTTCAACCTTTTCCTGGTTAAATACTTTCACTGCAGCCCGGATTCCACCCATATGGTCGTGGCTGTCAGACATTATACCTATCATTTTTATTCATCCCCAAAAATTATAGAATAATACAAAACCAGTGCATCAAAATTACAGTAATTAATATGTTATTAAAATATATATAACTTTCTATAGAGTGTAAAAATAGAAAATAAAAGAAAATAAACTATTTAAAACTATTTTAGTTGATATTATCTTGATATTCATTATTTAAGAATAGAATTGCTAATTTTAAAATAAATATTAAACTTGATTTACTAACCATTCACTGACTGAGGATAACCAATAATCACACGTACTTCCACATTATTCTTACTTATTCCCATTTATTTTGAATTATACGTCATTAAATAAATTTTATCGAATATTACTATTAAATTTACATCACCCATGATTAATGGAGGCCTAATATGTTATTAATCCTAAAATCTATTCAAATGATTTTATTAGGCAGTTTGACATATTATTTATAAAGGAATGATTTTGTAATCCACATATAATGGGAGGTTAAAAAATGGATTTAATTACTATGATCATAATCGGCATAGTGATATTGATTATACTGGGTCTTTCCATTAGAATAGTGAACCAGTATGAAAGAGGGGTTGTTTTTAGAGTAGGGAAGGTTATTGGAGTTAGACAACCAGGACTTCGTCTTATAATTCCCCTGGTGGATAGGATGGTGAAACCATCCCTGCGGATTGTTACCATGCCCATCCCTTCCCAGAAGATCATCACTCAGGACAATGTATCCATTGATGTGGCAGCAGTAGCTTATTTCAAGGTGATAGATGCTTACAAGGCAGTGGTTGAAATTGAAAATTACAACCGTGCAGTTAACCAGATATCACAGACCACTGTCCGTAGTGTGGTGGGACAGTTTACCCTGGATGAGGTGCTCTCGGAAACACCAAAGATCAACCAGAAGATCCAGGAAATCATAGATGGGCACAGTGAACCATGGGGTATTAAGGTTACCAACGTGGAGATCAAAGATATTAAATTGCCAGACAGCATGCAAAGGGCAATTGCACTCCAGGCAGAAGCTGAGAGAGAAAAAAGAGCCAAAATCATATCTGCCGAAGGTGAATACCTGGCTGCTGGTAAACTGGGAGAAGCTGCAGACATCATCAGTGACCATCCCGTGGCACTACAGCTCCGTATCATGCAAGTTCTGAGTAACATCGCTGCTGAACAGAATTCCACCATCGTATTCCCAGCCCAGTTACTTAACAGTATCAGGGATATTAAAGATTTCATGGGATCGGAGTTGGAATTTAAAGAAAAAGACAAAAAATAAACAAAATAATAAAGATAGAGAATGATTGACCTATAACCTTAATTTATCCTAAATAGTCTAAGATTTTGTATTTAAGTCAATCATTCTCCCTTTAGTTTATATACTAATATTTAAATGCTATAATTTCAACCTTCAAGGATAAATGATTTTTTTAATTAAGTCAAAAACCCCCTTAATTAATCAAAACCTCTACGAATATTTTTTTAAAATTTAAAACCTGTTTGAAGACAATTTACTTGTTAATCTGTCCTTAGTGAGATTTATATATTAGATTGACCATCTTGTGATTATATGAGAAACTATCTGGGGAAAAAGGATCTAATCTTAATTGCTAACCCTTTAGGTATAATAATGCAGGGTATTGGTGCAGTGATACTTATACCCATAATAATTGCACTGATTTTCGATGAACCATTTATTGGTTCACTGGCTTTCGGACTTTTTTCAATAGGATTGGGATCCATCTTAAGAAGGTTGCCTGCGGATTATAACCGGCTGAAACTTAAACACGGAATGATAATCGCTTCAGTAGCCTGGCTATGGGCGGCCCTTATTGGGAGTTTCTGTTTAATGTATTCCACTAATATAGACTTTTTAAATGCTTATTTTGAGAGTATGTCTGCCTGGAGTGGTAGTGGTCTGAGTATCTACGCTGATGTGGAAATACTGCCCAAATCTGTTCTATTTTTAAGGAGTCTTGAACAGTGGGTAGGGGGATTGGGAGTGGTTATTGTGGTAATCGGGATTTTAATAAGACCCGGAACTGCAGCAGCCCGTTTATATAAATCTGAAGCACGAGAAGAAAAGATAAAACCCAGCATAACCAGTACGGTAAAGACCATATGGTGGATATACCTTTTATACACAATTATTGGAATAATTCTATATGTACTGGCAGGGATGCCCCTTTTTGATGCTATTAACAATACCTTTACCAACCTTTCCACCGGTGGGATGTCCATTAAAAATGATAACATTGGAGCCTACGGAAGCACTGCCATTTACATTATCACCATGATACTGATGATCATTGGCGGTACCAGTTTCCTGGTTCATTACAAGGCTCTGAAAGGGAGGGTTATTGATGTTTTTCATGATATACAGTTCCAAGCTATGATAATAATATTAAGCGTATTTTATATCCTCCTAGTGGTTAATGCTGAATTCACTTCCATTGATTCTGCTTTTTTCGTCATATCTGCCCTAAGTTGTACCGGATCCAACATCCAACCAGTGAGTGCCATGATTAACTGGCCAGACTATGCCAAAGTAGTTATCTTGGGAGCCATGATCATTGGTATGTCTGCTGGTTCCACCACCGGTGCTGTAAAACTTATTAGGGTGGTAACCCTGATCAAAGGTTTTTACTGGGAGATCAAGAGGATACTGTCACCCCAGGGTTCGATTATTCCCCGTAAAATAAGTGGTAAACCTGTAGATGATGTGGAGATCAGAGAAGCCGGAAGTTACACCTTCATATATCTCATTTTCATCTTCATTAGCTGGTTGGTGATGGTGAGTTATGGTTTCGGCGCTATTGATTCATTATTTGAAGTAGCATCAGCCCAGGGAAATGTGGGGCTTTCCATGGGAATCGTTTCTGCAAATATGCCTGATGTTCCACAGATCTTCATGATATTCAACATGTGGATCGGTCGGATTGAAATCATACCTGCACTGGTACTTCTAAAAGGATTATGGGACGTTTTTAAGGGATAATTAATAGAGGGCTATCAGCGTCTTCTAATTGGAAAAAATTAAGAGCAGTATTATTATGGATCTCTTCACCCACTTCATTGTACCCTTTGCCATTTTAACCCTGCTAAACCTTAAAGATTTAACCATTAAAGACCGGCTGGCAGGGGGTTTCGGAGGGATATCCATTGATTTTGACTTCCTTTTATTTGCAATCGGATTTCTTTTCCCAGAACTCTTCATATTCACCCATAGGGGAATAACCCACAGTTTCATCTTTGGACTGGTAACTGCCATCATGTTTATCTTCATAATATCCAGGCCCGGTGTATATGGCATTATTAACTACATTATAAAAAAGGATGTGCAGGTGGAATTCAGTTGGAAGAGTGTATTATTAGCATACTTCGGAGTGTTAACCCATCTTTTCCTGGACTTTCTAACCACTGGAGGCATACCTTTACTCTACCCCTTTTCCCTGACCCGCTTCACTGCCAACATATATTATTATACCGACCCTGTAACCACTATCGCGGCCCTGGGCGTCCTGATCATCCTATATCTTCGTTTAGACCCGAAATACAAAAAAATAGCCCTGACTGGTTTCCTGATATTGTTAATCTCCTTTGGTGGAATCCGTGCCTATGAAAAGATGGGCGCTCTCGAGAGTCAGACTCTCAGTGATGGTTACACTCAGATAAATGCCTATCCCACCCAGGATATGTTCACCTGGACCCTGGTTGAAAGTGATGGTGGGGGAAAGTACCGGGTATTCACCTACAACACCCTGAATAAGGTTTCATCCAATTTAAGAGAAGTTAATAACCTCACCATTCTAAACGGGAGCTATGAATCTGGTCAGGGGGCTATTAAATATGCTAACACCCTCCCGGAAGTGGAGAAGTTCCGGTGGACTTCACCCCATACCGCAATAAATGCCACCAAAACAGGTTCTCTTTGGAATGTGACCTACACTGATTTTGTGGGAACCCATTATGGTGCCAGTGAATTATCAGTTCTGGTACATTAAAAATAGTGAATATAACAAATAAAAATGGAAACAGACTTGGATTTCTAATCCTAAAGGTGAATTCTACAACTAAAACTGAACCAACTATTTTTTTTAAATCAAATTGAACTCCGGATGTCCCCAAAATTTATTCAAAAAAAATCCTAATTATTCAAAAAATTCATCTAATACGCTATAGCCCTTAATAAAACCCGGTTGATATCTCACAGGCCATTTTTATATGCTGGGAGCCATCTTCCACTGCAGGACCATGACCTGGTAGGAGGTACTTTACATCCAGTTTATCCAGTCTTTCCAGGGATTTCCTCATTTCACCCATATCTCCACCTAGATCCACCCGTCCGAAACCGCCCCCTGCGAAGACTGTGTCACCAGAGAGGAGGGTTTCCCCATCATACAGACATATGCTGCCAGAAGTATGGCCCGGGGTGAGTAACACTTCAAAGTTGTGTATTTTATCCCCTTCACTTAGTTTACGGGTTACTTCCATTTTATCCATGGTTGTTCCAAACATGGTGGCCAGTAGGGCATCTTCATCCCCTTCTTCCAGTGCCTGGGCATCATTGGCATGCATGGCCACATCCAGATCCAGGTAACGGTTGCCTCCCACATGATCGTAGTGGTGGTGGGTGTTTACAATTAGAGACAGATCACCAACGCTGCATCCTGCTTCTTTGATGGATTTTAAAATGTAGTCCATGTTTTGACCGGTTCCAGTGTCTACGATTACATCTTCAAATACATAGACATTTGAATCATATCCCCGTCCCTCAATTACAATGATATCGTTGATTTTCGGCAAAAGTTCCACCTATCCTGAAAGTAGATTTAAAAGATTATATTTATAAAAAAAAAGTTAATGGGGTCACCGGGATTTGAACCCAGATCCTAGGATTTCTCTTGTCTCAGTACTCCAATCGATCATCATCCGATTGGTCATACCTAACGTCAGAGCGCGCGTTTCATCAAAGACAACTGGAGTCCCAGATGATAGCCAGGTTACACTATGACCCCTAACGAATTAGGTCTTATTGAATGACCTTTTAAATGATTTAAAGCCAAGGGAGAGATTTGAACTCCCGTGTAATGGATCTGCAGTCCACCGCTTCGCCTCTAAGCTACCTTGGCGCATTAGATACGTATTGTACTGTTGCTATTTAAACCTTACGGAGGAAATTCATAACTGATCCTAATATAGTATATACTAATATTATTGTTTTAAAGGATTTTATTCTTTTGAAAGAGTTACGAGCGCCATTAAGCCATGAGGATCCATTATAATTTAGTTTTCGGTTATTCCTTCTTATCTTTCCAGTTCCACCATTTAAGAAGTTCAGCTTCATGTTTATCATGTGAAACATAGTAAACAACACACCGGAAAACATATAACATGCATTTATCCACTTTAGAGTCCTGTAAAGCACATAGTTGGAGATAAAGTTCTTCAGGATCCTGGTCTTTAAGATCCTCAGGAGACCTTATGCCCAGGTCCCATAAATCTTCAGCAATTACATCCCCCACCCCCGGGATCTGTTTAATATCTTTTAAAGCTGAAATTTTATAAGTACTCATAATACAAACCCCTACTTCAGGTCTGTTAATAATATATATTGAACTAATTAAAGAATTGGACTTTAAAAAAAGGGTTAGACTTTAAAAAAATTAAACCATGCTTAAGCTCTAGATTTAAGGTATGATAATAATTTCTTTAGCCATAGTCTGGGGAGGGTAGGACTCCAGAAAGGGTCCGGTGAACATTACCGCCACTTTATCACCAGTTTTCAGATCGGTGAAAGAAGCGTTTTCGCGTTTATTCCCATTTTTCTTAAGTATGGCTGTTTCTTTATTGATTTTTACAGATAGGTTATGGGTTTGGCTGTTTCCAGTGACCATTCCTTCAACCAAAATAGAATCCTGCGTGTTATTTTCATTTTGAGGGTTGGCCTGGCATATTCCAATTATTGAACCATTCATATCTGCCTTTTCTTCTCCAGTTGCAAACATAACCCCATAAACCACCCCCATCATTAGCACGACTAATATTGCAAACAAGGTTATGATCTTCATCTTCTCAAATCCTATCCTTTAATCATTAATGGAACGTTAATAGAGTTCTAAGAGATGTATAAGTTAATTCTACTATAAATGATTTATTACTCATCATCATCTTCCCAGTTTATCAAAAAACTTAATAACATTTCTGGAGATAAGAACAATTAACTCAGGAGGTCCCATCCATGACATTAGTCCTTGATCCAGTAACTATTTTGAACCTGATTTTCTGTATAGTAATTGTTTGTTTAGGATACTGGGAGTATCGTAAAAAGGATAGTCTCATCGCAATTTATATTGCCATAACTTTCACTCTTTTTGGTATTGCCCATTTAGGCATTATTTTTGGGGTTAAAAGCTCAAATATCTTTATTCTAACCATAAGATCCATCGCCTACCTGGTGATCATTTACGCCCTTTATAAAACCGCTGTGGGGCATTGGAATAAAGAATGAAAAAGGATAAGCGTGAATACAAGTTACAGTAATCAAATCATCTATTTTTAACTGTTTTCATGGCGCTGGATCTTCAGCAGGATTCCCAGTGGTTGAAAACTTATGATGAGATATACCCTATTCCAGGTCCAGTTTCCTCTCCAGGATTTCGTATTTCCCCAAGGTTCTGGTAAATAGTTCATCAAAAAGTGGAGTTAATCCCTCATCTAAAACCTCCAACCCATCCTCAGTGATACCACCCCGGGTTGCCACCCGACCAATCACCTTTTCAAAATCCATATTTTTCTCCTGAAGAAGTTTGCTAGTCCCGTAAAGAGTTTTTATAATCATTTCGTCCACCTCTTTCCGGGTGAAGGTGCCTTTTTTCTGGGCGGCTTCTGAATATTTGAGCATTATATAGGATATGAAAGCCGGGGCAGAGCTGGTTATATTAGCTCCCAGACCAAACTGGTCATCTTCAACGAGTTTAACCTCCCCCATCACCTTGAAAATTTTCTCCACAAACTGGGCTTCCTCCCCATTCACCTGATGGTTGTGGCCTACCAGGGAGATTCCCTCATTCACCTCTGAGGTTAAGGTGGGAATTACCTTACTTATCTTCCCCTGGAATACTTTCCCAAGATTTTCCACGGTTAAACCTGCAGCAATATAAATAATATGAGTATCAATAGCGATATTATCCTTTATTTCTCCCAATACCCCCTTAACCTCACCAGTATTTACGAAAAGGAATATTTTCCCCGATTTTTGGGCAACAGTGCTGTTATCTGGGGCTATTTCCAACCCAGGATATGATTTCAGTAATACATCCAGTTTACCTAAAGTGCGGGTGGTAACGATGATTTCAGATTGATCTAAGACTCCTGATGAGAGAATCTTCCTGATGATCATGCTTCCCATGGCACCGTAACCAATGAATCCAATTTTTTCCATGTATCTTTCTCCCCCTTCTGGATTAGTCCTCATTTTAAGTTAAAAATTTGTTTAATCCCCATTGAGTGTTGAACCTCCATTGATTATGAAAAGTGCCCCACCACTATTTCCTCCCACCATAAATGGAGAATATTCCATACTTATAGTAGCAATCCACCTGAGAAAACCCGGCTGATTTTAGTGCATCTAACTGATCTTCCAGTTTGTCAGGATTATTATCCGGGTTATCCTTATACTGTTCTGGAAGGTGCTGAAAGCTCTTATGGGTGTTCAGTTTCTCCTGATTTTCACTTATCCATTCACTCCAGAGCACACGGTACCAGCTTTCTAGCTCATCAGTAGGGGCTCTTATGGTTTCAATGTTAATAAAGAATCCTCCGGGCTGCAGATGGTTGTATATGTACTGAAAAAGGGATTTTTTCTCTTCAAAATGGATGTGGTGAATGGCCAGAGAGGAAACCACCAAATTAAAGGAATCTACTAAACTGTCGTTATCATTCAATTTACTTTTAAGTAATTCTTGGAAGGTTTTGTGTACAAAAATCATTCCTTCATAGTTTTTAAGGTTTTTTCTGGCATTTTCCAGCATCTCCAATGAACCATCCACCAGTGTGGTGTTGATCTGCTTGTCTTCCTTAAGGAGTTCCATGGTCAGTGCCCCGTCACCACAACCAAGGTCCAGAACCTTCACTGGTCCTTCCAATTCATTATCCATTAGAAAATAGCGGTAAAATGATCTTAATATGGAGAATAATCGTTTTCTTTCCAGTATGTAGATGTCTGCGTTTTCCATAAATTCATTGGCATGTTCAGCTTCTGCCCATTCTGATTTTTCGAATTCACTCATATAACTCGCCACAAGACTCTAATTGAAGTAATAATTTAAAAAATTTACCAGTTTTTAGAATTTATTTTTATTTATTTTTGTTAAATATAGTAGATTAAGGTTAGAGGTTATTTTTTTGGTTTTAAATATTTCGAAACCCCTTTTTTCATAGAATTTAATATTTTTCAGACTTAAGTGTCCGGTTATAAGCTCTGATCTCTCAGCTTCGGAAATTTATTCTCTATTCTCTCCATCAATTTGCCCCCTATTCCCTGGTTCTGGAAATCCGGATGAACTATAAGCCGGCCAATGTAAAGGGTTTCGGGAGTCATCATCCTCGCCCTTACTGAACCGATTATCCGGCCATCCTCCACTGCCTTAAGGAAAGAGTATGCTCCAAATTCAGATTTTATTTCCTCCAGGGTTTGGATTAGTGGATGGATATTATGATCATTGTAGATTTTAGCTTCACTCTGGTAGCACAATTTTTGGAGGGAAAGTATCTCCAGAGCATCTTCAATGCTGGCAGGTTCAATTATCATTATATCCCTGGTTTGAGTATCAACAGGGTTCCTACACTCCATCTCTTCACCAATGGGCTTTTTACTATTTTTTAGCGGTTCCCTTGAAGAAGTTGTAGAAGAATGTTCCCGATGGTTCTGCGGTCATGTGCAGGTCCTGGATACCCTTATCCCATGTTTCAGGAGTTATAAGTCCTGAACCTATGGCCTGGTCCTTCACTCCTTCCACCATGGCGATTATGGTCTTTTTAATGAATCCATCTACCAGTTCTCCTTTGCTGGAGTCCACGTAAACCACCCGGGGATCAATCTTTACCTCTTTAAAACCAGCTTCGGAAAGGAGTGGGTATAATTCTCTACCCATGAGAGGGTTGCAGTTTAACTCTTTTTGAGCTTTAATCATGCATTGCCATGCATTAATAGCCTCTTTGGTTTCCGGGTGGAAGTAACATGACCCGTGGTCCCCCTCAATAACCGTGATGGAACCTTCACTCTTAAGAACCCGTTTCAAACTTTTAAGCGCTCCCACTGGGTCAGGGAGGTGTTCCAGTACAAAGCAGATGAACACATGGTCAAAGGTCTCATCAGCAAATGGTAGTTCCATGATGTCTGCAGTTTGAAACTGAACATTGGAAATTCCTTCCCTACCCATTAGAGCTTTTGCATGGGTTAAAGATGGCTTTGATATATCCACTGAGGTTATCTCTGCCTGAGGACTGTTCCGGGCCAGATGTATGGTCTGGGCCCCCACCCCACATCCAGCCTCCAGCACTAAACTACCTTCTGGAAAGCTTGTATCATAATGTAAGAGAGGAGATAGTGTTTCTGCCTGATCAACCAATCTTATTGCTTCCCTTTCTGAATATCCATGCACATAATCTTCTCTCATCAAAAAACCCCTAGCTGATTTATTGGAACTTTAGTAATCCATGGAATAAATTGATTCTTTAAAAATATAATTAATGTAGAGTACTATTTAAAACTTCAGAGCACGAATCTGTACATCAAAAATATTATGTCGCGCCCAAAAAAATTAAAAAAATGTGGCTGTAAAGTTTTTGGGTGTTGAAGCAAATTTCACAAAAATTTAAAAAACTTCAGATTTAAATCAAATTCCAGTTATAAACCGTTAAAATTAAGTATAAAGTGAGAATAGATATAATAACATGCCTAATGAAATTATAACTACTCTCAGTTCTAGTATTGCGTCCATGCAACTTAATCTTTTCGATTTTGTTGTGGAAAAACCAAAATTTGATGAAGTTTTAACACGAAGATTTCAAAGGTCTGAAATCACTCGAAACGTGAATAAAAACCTGAATTTACTTTCAAACAATCATTTCGAATATTTAAACCCAATTTGTCCTAATTGTAATTCAAATCATGTGATTAAACAGGAATATCATGAAAGAAACCCCATATTGGCTGATTCAGGACCTCAAAAAATTTATTTGCGACGATATAAATGTAAAAGTTGCAGTAAAAAGTTCACAACAAGCTTAGATTCAGTTATAAAACCTCATCACAGATACGTTAATATTTACAGTGATAAATTAGAGTCTTTGATTCAAACAGGCTATCGTTCGCTGCGTAAATTGGGGGAAGACTTTCAAACGTTCTTTGGAAACTCACCATCACACACAACCATTAAAAAATGGCAAACCATAGAAGTTGAAAAACGAATAACCAACACAATAACACTTTATTCAGGTTACTACGCGTATGATGAGCAGTATATTCGACTTAACGGTAAAAGACACTACCGTTTAACATTATACGACACCATACTCAACATACCAATAGCAGAAGAAATAGCTCCTAAAAGAACTACAGAAACCATAAAAAGATTTATTGAAGAATCCACAAAAAATCAACCACTGATAGCAATTACAACCGATCATTTCCGAAGATACAAAAGAATAATGGACAAAATTGGTGTGAAACACCAATTATGCATATTTCACCTATTTAAAATGATAGGAAACAGTGTACACAAAATATTAAAGTCCAAAAATGTCTCCAAACGTGAAAAAATAACATTATGCCTTTATTTCACCGACATAAAAAACATATTCCGCACATACAACGAAGAAACATCAATAAACAGACTAGAAACACTACTGGACAAATTCAAAGATATTCCAAAAGTTTTACAACGATACCTCACTAAAAAGATACTTCCAAACTTTCAAAGACTCACACACTTCATGAGAAGCCCATTCATACAACGAACATCCAACAAAGTAGAAAATTACTACAGACAAACAGACCCCAACCAAATAAAGAAAATTTACAAAACAATAAAAGGAATACTCAGCTACCTAAACCAAAAAATGAAAAAATGGACAGCTAAACATGGAAAAAATATCAACACCCAATAACTTTACAGTCCCAAAAAAATAAAAAATTGATTAACCCCGTTTACCAGGTCAGAAAAATGGGAAGAGTTTTCATGACTTCTTCTGGACTTTTCGACTCACCTATTATTTTTAGAATCCTCTTATCTGGTTGGGAGAATATGTAGGGATAATCCTTTTCACCTTCTACAGTAGGGTAGAAGGCCAGACTCTCCCGTTCCATGGAAAACTGAGCATCTACATCAGCACGGTTTCCGCGGGCATCTAACCTGAACCACTTACCATCCAGGGAGACAGCGTTTAAGCCGTGGAGAACAAAACCTTCTTCATGAGTCAGTGTCTGATAGCAAAACCCAGTGGGAATCCCCATGAACCTTAAAAGAGCAGCTAACAAATTTGATTTAGCAAAACATAAACCATGACCTTCTTTTAAGACTTCAGATGCCCGGCAGGTCACTTGACAACTTCCAATATCCAATGAATGGTCAATTTCATCCCTTACAAAATGGTAAATGTCTTTCACTGTTTCAATCTGCCCCTGATCACTGGCCAGTTCCCGGGCTTTTTCTTGAATTTCAGGATAATTGTAATTTACTACCTTTGAAGATTCTAGATACTTGTTTAAATCGTCTTTTTGTATTAAAAAAAGCATATCCATGACCCTTGTTTGATTAATAATATTTACACCATCATTTTTATCCGTAGGTATCACTTAAACATTCCATCGAGTATTCTATACCTTAAGTAGATGATATCATCCTTAATTTTTTCCATTCCACCTAGATACAATTTTATTGGCTCTAATTCCCCATCTGTATCATTGGTCTGGAAGATAGAATTGGGTGTGCTTCCACCCACGAGTTCTGGGTGTACCAGGAGGTGTATTTCATCGGCCAAGCCCTGGCGGAGTAAAATTCCATTCAAAACACCACCACTATCAACTCTTACCTTTTTAACCCCAAATTTGGTATTTAGTTCTTCCAGAGCATTTTCCAGGTCCACCTTCTGATATCCCACCACCAGATAATCTATGTACCGTTCATCCAGGAAGTCCAGATATTCTCGAGGTGTGGAACGGCTGCATAACACCAGAACACTATTAATATAGGGTAATTTTAGAATTTCACTCCATATGCGTATCTGCCCCTTACTATCAGGGACAACCAGTATGGGTCTATTATCGTCTGGATCTTTCTCCCGGGGCTGGAAGGCATCATCAGATTCTGGAAATGTTTCTCCTGCTTTGACACCAAATCCAGTTAGTACCGTGTTACTCCCCATTAAAACTGCATCCACATCCCACTTAGATGCCAGCTCATAGTAAAGTTCCAAATCAGCATCAAAACCAGTTATTCTCCCGTCTAAACTCACTGCATTGTAAAGTATAACTATCGGCATCATTTAAAACCCCTCTACCTGTTTAAGGACATTTAATTGTATCATATCAGTATAGAACATCTTATAACAATTTATTTAGATCTTCAACTGAATACAAATCATCATTATCCATTAATTTTTCCATTTCATCCATTTTAACATGTTTAAGAGCCTTTTGCATGCTTTTAAGGCTGGAATATATCAGTAAACTGGGTAAGCTGATACGGGCCACCCCACATTTCTTGAGATCAGAGATACTGAAGTTGTGCAGATTGTAGGGCATCCCCGCCGCTATGGTCACCGGTCCTTTAACCTCCCGGGTGATGGTTAGCACTTCTTCCATGGTTGCAGTGTAAACTATGAAGGCCAGTGTGGCGCCGGCATCCAGATATGCATTAGCCCGTTCAATGGCTATGTTCAAGGCTTCCTCCCGATCAGGAGTTGATTTAAGTGCATCGGTACGGCCATTTATAACCAGATCAGAGTTACCCTTAACTTCTGCGGCCTCACGAGCCAGTGTGATCTTCTGGACCATCACCTCCTCATCTACGATTTCCAGTGGTCCGGGTTTTCCTAATATCTGGTCTTCCAGGTTGAGTCCTGCCACCCCTACTTTCATAAACTTTTCCACAGTTTCCGGGATGGTTTTAATGTCACCATATCCGTCTTCTGCATCGGCCATCACTGGCACATCCACTGCTTCTACTATCCGACGGGTCCATTTCAGGTTATCATCCAGGGTAATATTACTCTCTCGGGGGTATGCGGCTTGGATTGAAAAACTGTAACCAGAACACTGTACTGCTTTAAACCCTGCTTTTTCGATCATCCGGGCACTGATTGGATCGTAGGCATTGGGCATGATGAGGGTTTCTTTATCTAAAATCAGATCCCTTAACAACTTGCTTTTATTCATATCTACACCAGTTAACCATATGATTAACCGATTATAATTAAAATATCGATTTACAGTTTAATTATAGAAATATAAAAAAAAAGTGTAGAGTTTAAGAATAAGGAATTTATATTAAGAAAACTGTCCAATATTTGAATCTGGAAAGAGAAAATATTAATTTCTCATTTTTTAAGGAAAATAAGTGTTTATAGTTTTTTTAACATCTTCTAACCATAATTCGCGTTCTTTAGGTGTGCTGCTGGCTATGGTACGGAACATTTTTCGGTTGAAATTTTTTATTCCACAGAAATCAAAAACACAATCCTTCCAGATGCGCTCCAGCGGGTCACCGAATACTTGGATTTCCCGTTCTAATGGCGTATTGGACGTGTTAAAAACTAGGGCTGTTTCAGCTACCAGTAAACCTTCAGGTACACCTGAGCCATCATCCCCCTCTTCGAACTGGTAGGCCACACCTGATCTTAGCACCCGGTCGGTCCATCCCTTCAATATAGCAGGGGGCTGACCCCACCAGTTGGGATGTATGATTATAATCCCATGGGCTTTTTTTATCTCCTGACGATGCTTCAACACCAGTGGATCAGAGGTTTCCCCTGTGGCCAGTTCAGATCCCTCCAGAAGTGGGTTGAATTCCTCTTCGTAGAGATTGTGGGCGAGGATCTGGTGTCTGTTTTCATTCAAAGTATCCAGAACAGTCTGGTAAATGGCATGATTGAAGCTTTCTCGGTAAGGATGGGCAAGTATGACTAAAATTTCCATAAAATCCCCTATGATTTTTATTTTATGAGTATTACTTTATTATTCCCTGGTTATTTTAAAGAGTATGGATAGTGCAACCAGCTGCACCATGTTAATCAAAAATAGGGGCAGCCTGGGACCATGCCATTCTGAAATCCGAACTTCAATGGGAATTAAAAGAGGCATGGCAATGAAAATGGCAGATACTATATTTTGCAGGAGTAGGAAGGATGAAAAATAGAGTAGGCCAATGGTGAATCCTGATTTTACTTGATTGTATGTTTTCCAGTATGCTTTGATTAGGAACAATAATAGAATAATGTTGGCGATCCCCACCACAGCAGCCACTGCAATCAATAATAGACCAATATCTCCATTTAACATCTTATCAACCATTTTATCATGTGTGAATAATAAAAAATGGGATGAATTCCATTAAATAAGGGAATTCACCTAATTCACTTTTTTATATCCAAATTTCCCAACTTATTATTTAAATCCTAGTTCCTTAATCAACTTATAGTGATCTAAAATTACTTCTAGTTTTTTATTTTCCCATCAAGCACGTTTACAATCCTTTCAGCCATGTTTCCCACGTATGGTTCGTGGGTTACCATGACCAGGGTTACATTTTCCTTTTCATGCAGATCACTCATGAGTTTCAGTATCACATCCCCGGTTTTGGAGTCCAGGGACCCGGTGGGTTCATCAGCCAGGATAATGGAGGGATTGTTCACCAGTGCCCGGGCTATGGCCACTCTCTGACGCTCACCCCCGGAAAGTTTGGTGGGTATCTGATCGGCCTTGTCCTCGAGACCAACTTCCATTAAGAGCCCCATTGCCCGTTCATGCATCTGACTGCTGGAGAGATCAGTTTCATACATGGGTATTTCCACGTTTTCCAGTACAGTGAGGTTGGGTATCAGGTTGTGCATCTGGAAGACGAATCCAATCTCCTGGGAACGGAATTCGTTCAATTCTTTGGTGTTCATGAGATCGATACCTGCCACTTTAATGGTTCCTTCATCAGCCACATCTAGTGCTCCGATCATGTTGAGAAGGGTTGATTTACCAGAACCAGATGGTCCCATGATGGAAAGGAATTCGCCCTTTTTAACTTCCAAGTTAAGACCATTTAAAGCCTTTATTTTACCATCATCGTAGCTTTTTTTAAGGTCATGGATCTCGATGATGTTTCTATCCTTACTCATAAAATCATCCCCATTTCCATCATACTTATCCTAACACCATTATTCATAGCGCAACGCCTCGGTTGGTGATAGTCGGGATGCCCGGTAGGCAGGATACAAGCCTCCGATTATTCCCACTACAAATGCAACCACGAAGGCTTCCAGGAATATTTCTGGTGCAAATGATGGTTCTATGGTTCCCCCAAATGATAGGGATAACAAGACCACCACCCCTACCACGGCAACTATGGTTCCCACCACCGCAGCGATAAGGGTTAAAACCACTGATTCACCTAGGATCATTCCCAGAATCCTCTTTTCTTTCCACCCCACTGCTTTTAATACCCCTATTTCCCTTGTTCTTTCGAAAACAGACATTATCATAGTGTTTATTACCCCAACACCACCGATTACTATTGCCAGGAGGGATATGGCCCATGTGGCAGCATCGATAGTGCTGAGTGCACTGTTCATTCTACCGGCTATTGCTTCGGCACTGGTGGTGGACAGTTCATTGGGGTAAGTTGTTTCAATGGATTTACTCACCTCAGTGGTATTGGCATCCGGGTTGATCTTCACCGCAATGGTGCTGACAGTGTTATTGTTACTTGTGAGGTTCTGCAAAGTGGTTAGGGACATGAAAACACCGGCATCAGTCATGAAATTTCCAGTCTCGAATATTCCGGTGATGGTGAAATCCTTTCCGAACAGGTTTACGGTGTCACCCACACTTTTGTTAAGATTTGTAGAAACAGTTTTCCCAATTATAACTTGATTTTCACTGGTTGTCTCGTATAAGGATCCAGTTACGTTTTCAATTCCAGCCAGGCTCAGCTTACCTGGATCCATACCAGTCACCGAAAGTCCACCTAAACTGTTGGGACCACCCGACCCCATACTAATAGTTCCAGATGTAGTACCAGTAGAACTGGTTCCCACAGATGATCCGCTGGTGGAGGTGTTGGTTGCCTTTAATAAACCTGCCGTTTCTTTAACTCCAGATATGTTCTGTAATTCCGTTACTCTACTTTCATTTACCCTCCCAGATCCCATGCTACTTGATCCAGTCTGCATTACATTGATTTCAGCAGCTCCTGCTTTTAGGGTGCTGGTTGTTGACTCTTTAAGGCCACCGGTAACCATACCCAGGGCCACGATGACCATGATTCCAATTGCAATTCCCACAATTGCAAGGGCACCTCTTGTTTTGTTCCTGAAGGGATTTTTCAGGATCAACTTTAAGTATGACATGATGTTTCCTATTTAAAATGATTATTAAATTTTTATGCCGAATTCAAGCACTAAAGATGGATAAATTATGCACAAATTGTGCACAAATTCACTTACCAAGCTCTTTATTCAAATTATTAACCAACTTTTTATTCACGGGTTATTTTGAAAAGTATGGATAGTGCAATTAACTGGACTATGTTGATTAAAAATAATGGTAGTCTAGGTCCACTGATTTCTGGTCCGTGGAATTCCAGTTGTGCAAATAGGGGTAGTGCCAGGAATATGGTAGAGACAATGTTTTGGAATAGTAGGAATGTGGAAAAATACAGTAATCCAATGGTGAATTTGGATTTAACCTGGCGATAAGTATCCCAGTAAAGGTATAATAATCCCAGTAGCAGGCAAACATTCGCAATTCCAATTGCCACTGCCACAAATGTTACCACACCACCAAACTGACCATATTCTGCCAATACCATGTTTTTACCCCTAATAGCTTCGAATTAAACTATTAATCCACTTTTAATTCTCCCCATATTCCCTGAAACGTATCAAAATTTTCTTCCATTTTATCAGTTAGAAAGTACATCTCCCCATATTTACGCTTACCTGGAGATGTAATGACATTATTTTCTTCTAATACCTTAATATGATGCCTTATTGTTTTATAATTTAAATTTAATACTTCTGAAAGCTGATTAGCATTGTAAGGTCTTTGGTGTAATGCCAGGATTATCTTAGCACGGTTAGGCCCTCCAGTTGAGCCAGCTATTAACCACCAAAGCAGCTTCCTCATGATCACACCTGCAAGTTGTATTACAAAAATGTGGATAAAACTATGATTTCATTTTACTAAAATACCATTCTATTTTAAACCACATCCAATAATGTTTAATTCAACCAAAAAAGGATAATTAAAATTTTAATCAGTAGGATAGTTACAGATAGAGCACCAGGAAAACATCACCACCAGGACCACAATCACCATCGGCGAATTCATCCACATACTCTGGAAGGTAATAACTTGCAGGTTCCAGTCCTTCCTCAACAAATCCTGCCTTTTTATAGGATCTGATAGCCATCTTATTATGTTTTGAAGGGCGCATTATAACTTTATCATATCCCATATCCTTAATTCTACTGGCAAGTTGTAAAATAGCCTTGGTTCCATATCCATGACCAGTGCAGCTACGTTCCTTTAGCCATATGTCAAACTCAGTGATTTTATCCTGAAGATGGAATGATGTGTAGGATATAATACCTATATCATCAGTTTTCCCATTTTTCCGGGAAACTATAATATAACAACGGCCTCTTTCTTCTTGAGAGCCAGTGAAAAAGTAATCCTCATAATCAGATTGGAACTCCTTATAAGAGGGTAGATTGTCACTGGTGTATCCCTGTAACTGGTTTAAAAAATCTGAAAAGTCAGAGAAATACAACCACTGGTAGGCTTTCTTCCTATCTTTGATTGTTGCTTTTCTTAGTTCAATCATCCTCTATCCCCCGGAAGAATATTAAAAATTAATTGGATTGAATTTTGTCCATACTACTTTTTTTCTAGCAAGATAGTAAAATACTATTTACTATTTAAGTACATGCCTTCAGTTCTGATTTTAAAATTAAAGCCATCAACATGAATTCAAAGACCAGAAAAATCAGGGGAGTTATCAGCGTATTAGCGCAGTTATGAGGATTAAATAAAAAATATAAGGCAAATATAATGTTTTGAATAAGGAAAAGTAGGGAGAATCCCTTCATAACATTTTTAAAAAGTTTTTTATCCCCATTTGGGTTTGAATAAATATTTAATAGTGCCAGTGCCAGAACCATATTCATAGTGCTGGCCAACACAGGGGAAATGCTGAGTTGTGATATGTAAATTATCCATACATTTGTTAATCCACCAGAAACTAAGTTAAAAAGATAAACTAATGAAATTAAATCCAGATACATGTTGTAAACCCCATACTCAGAAAATATAAAATTGTTAAAATGTTCATTTTGGAAGCTCAATTTATCTGAAAAAAAAGAAAGTTTTATAATTGTATTTACAATTATAAACTCACCAATCGCTTTATTTTATTACAACACCATCCCTCATTTTGATAATTTCATCAGCAAAACTGGCTGATGCTGGATTATGGGTTACCACCACAATACTCACCCCATCATCCCGGTTCAAGTCCTGGAGTATATGCATTATGGACTGAGCATTCCCAGTGTCCAGCTCTCCGGTTGGTTCATCAGCAAGTATCAAGGAGGGATCATTAATCAAAGCTCGGGATATGGCAACCCTCTGCTGTTCTCCCCCAGATAACTGTGTGGGGCGTTTATGGTACTTACCATCCAAGCCCATCTTGTCCAGGACCCCCATTGCCTTTTCTGAGTCCTTGTGGATCATGGGGAGCATGACATTCTCCAGGGCAGAAAGCTGGGATAAAAGGTTGAATCTCTGGAATACAAATCCAATTTCATTCCTCCGGAGTAGAGCTTGTTCTTTCAGGGATAATTCACTGGTTTGCCTACCATTTATACGGAACAACCCACGGCTAGGTGTGTCCAGTATCCCAGCCACATGGAGGAATGTTGATTTACCCGAACCAGAGGGTCCCATTACTGCGGTGAAGGAACCTTCCTCCAGGGTGAGATTTAACCCAGCCAGGGCGTTTACATGCACATCTCCCATGGGATAGGTTTTCCATACATCTTTAAATTCAAGTACATGATTATTCATTTCTCAACGCCTCCACTACTTCTAGTTTTGAAGCCTTCATGGACGGATAAAGTCCGGCGAGTATGCTTAGAATGGTAGCACCACCAACCACCCCTAAAATCAACCATACAGGCATCATCCCAGCCATGTATTCTTCCAGATTCAGGGCATTGGCAATGACTATGATTCCAATGATTCCCAATGTAACTCCTATCACACCACCTAAAAAGCCTAAAAATCCGGATTCAAATAGAATGCTTCCCTTTATTTCCCAGTTGGTAAATCCAATGGCCTTTAGAACGCCCAGTTCTCTGGTTCGTTCCATGACACTGATGAGCATGGTGTTTATGACACTGATGATTCCCACCAGCAGGGCCATGCTGGCTATTATTCCCATGAAAAGCAGCGCCTGGTTAGTCATTTCCTGAACTTCTTCCACCTTGTCAGACTTGGTTACTGCGGAAACTCCGGTTACCTGTTTTTCCACCTCGTCAGCCACGGTTTTAGGGTCTCCATTGGTCTGGACGTAGATGGCTCCCACCCTGTTACCGGCGATCTCTTTGGCCTGGGCCTGGTTTATGTGAACGTAAAGGGCAGTCACCTCTTTGGAGATCCCAGTTACAGTTAACTCCTGATCCTTAACCTTTATTTTACTCCCAATACCATAACCAAATTTATCGGCCACCGCCTGGTTAATAACCACGCCTTCTGTCCCGTTTATGATCCTAACATCCTTCCAGTTATTGGTTCCTTCGAAAAATAATCGGGTGCCGTTTATTTCCTCTGATAAAAGTGTTACCTCCCGGAAGTCATATAACTGTGGCATGTTCCGGATCTTGGATACTGTTTCTGTGTCCATTAATAAGGTCCCAGTAGTAGATGCTGGAGAGATAGCGAGATCATACATATAGGAATTGGTTTCATCCTTAATGGCAGTGGTTGTGCCTGCAGTTACTCCCAGAAGCACCATGAGGGTGGCTGCGCCAATGATTATTCCCAACATGGTCAGGGCACTTCTCATTTTTCTTCTTCTGATGTTGTTGAATGCTAATTTGTATAGGTCCATTTCTTTTTCACTCCATTTTAATTTGATAATTGTTTAAACCAGGGGGGAGGAGGATTAAACCCCCCTCGTGTTTAATGAGTTAAATTTCTATTATTAGGTCTGGATTTCTCCATCCAAGACTTCAATGGTTCTCTCGGCCATGGCAGCCACATTCATGTCATGGGTTACCATGATTAATGTGACGTTTTCCTGTTCATGAAGCTCCTTGAGGCGTTGGAGGATCATCTGCCCATTTTTAGAGTCAAGAGAACCGGTGGGTTCATCTGCCAGTATGATTGAAGGGGAGTTAGCCAGTGCGCGGGCAATAGCCACCCTCTGCCTCTCACCACCAGATAGTTCTGTGGGGTTCCTGGCAGCCTTATCCTTTAATTTAACGTACTCCAAAAGCTTCAGCGCCCTTTCGTTCATCTGTTTGCTTTTATAGCCATTTCCATACATGGGGATGGTGACATTCTCCAAGGCACTGAGATTGGGGATTAGATTATGTAACTGGAATATGAATCCCATCTTCCTGGAGCGAAAATCACTTAAATCCTTCTTCAGGGTGAGATCGTTCCCTGAAACCTGGATGGATCCTTCATCAGCAGTGTCCAGTGCACCAATCATATTTAGGAGGGTGGATTTACCAGAACCAGAGGGACCTATAATGGATACGAATTCTCCCTCCCTGATTTTAAGGTCAATTCCATTTAATGCCTTAATCCTCCCGTTGTCATAGCTTTTCTTGAGATTTTTTATGTCCACAATGTTTCCATTATTCATAGCGCAACGCCTCCGTTGGTGGTAGCCTACTAGCCCTTATGGCAGGATATAGGCCCCCAATTACTCCCACAAATATGGCGATTCCCAGGGCCCGTAAAGCCAGGGCTGGAGTGAATATTAACTGTAATGGAGTATCTGAGAAGGTTATGATGGCTTCAATTCCTATAACTCCCAGAATTATTCCCACCAGACCGGCAAGTATGGTTAGAACCACGGATTCCCCCAGTATCATAGAGAGAATTCTTCTGCTTTTCCATCCCACCGCTTTAAGAACACCAATCTCCCGGGTTCTCTCAAAGACAGACATGATCATGGTGTTGATAATGCCGATTCCACCGATAACAATTGCCAGGAGAGAAATTGCCATTGAAGCAGTTTCTACCATTTGTAAACTATCATCAGCCCTCTGGAAATCTTCAAGGGACGATATGGTGGTTAATTCCCCAGGATAGGTTTTTACAACCCCTTGAGAAACAGTTTTTAAGTCCGCGTTGTTGTTGATCTTAACGTAGATCATGTCCACTTTACCCTCATTTTCATCCAGTGACTGGAGTTTACCCAGAGATAATCCCCCTATGGAATCCAATTCTTTATTCCCAGTTTCATATATTCCAGTTATTGTGTATTTACCTCCATTGACAGTTATAGTGTCTCCAACTTTCTTTTTCATCTTTTCTGAAGCCAGTTTTCCCAGTATTACCTCGTTTTTATCATCAGAAAAGGGATTTCCCTGGATCATTTTGACTCCCAACATGTTCAGATCCTTCTGATATATACCAGCCAAGCCCAGTTGATTACCTTCAACCATCCTGCTACTGGTATAAACACCTGCAGCCTGTTTAACTCCATCCATTTTACTGATTTCATCCACTCGACTGTTTTTTATGGAGTATGAACCTGTTGATGAATCAGAGGTGGTGTTTTTGATTACCACGAAATCAGCTCCACCGGTTTTCAACTGCTCTTCAATACTTACCTTAAGCCCGTCCGTTACCATACCCAGAGCCACAATGGTTGCAATTCCAATGGCAATTCCTATGACTGCCAAAGCCAGGCGGGCTTTGTTTCGGAAGGGGTTTTTTGCCATGAGTTTAATAAATGACATGTTCATCACCTGATAACACTTAAAAGATATTATATCCTTATTAACTACCATTAAATGTGATTTCTTGTAAAAGGAATTCTTAAAAATATTCTTTTTATAAAATTTTCATTTATTTAGCTTTTTTAATCATTAAACTTAATTTTTCCTTTATTTTTTATAATCAATGTCCCTCCAGTTGGGATTAATGAGGCGGTAGCGAAGCGATTCTTGATTTTTTTATTTTTTAATAAAACCCTACCCTCATCAGGACATGGGATTGTTAGTTCCCGTGTTTATTCACTAATTTAAATTACCTCCTTTTCGATAATTCAATTATATCTGTAATCTAATAATAGTTTGAAGCTTTAAAAATAGTTATTCCAGAATTTAGTCCTATTTTCCCCGTTTTTAATTCCATTTCACCCGCAATATACTACAAATTACACCCAAATTCACTCATAATTAAAAGAAATCAAAAATTCATTTGTAATTGAGCTAAAACTATGGCACTAAAAATATTAATTTAAAAATCAGCAGATTAAATTTATTATAATATAAAAAAATGAATTATTAAATTTAAAATTAGAAAATAAGGTTGATTAGTTGGTTTAGAAAAATTAAATAGGGAACTAGATGAGTACTTAGTGATGAACTAACTCTGACTGAGCATTTTCCATGTAGTAAATGTTAGAACTAGATCCACTGAATTCTTCCCAGATCTTCAGGAAAGTGTCAAAATTTTCCTCCATCTTATCGGAGAGGAAATACAATGCACCGTAGCCTTTACCAGTGGATATAACTATATCGTTTTTTTCCAAAACTTCGATATGGTACTTTATTGTCTTGTAGTTTAGAGAAAGCCTTTCAGCGAGTTGATTTGCATTATAAGGCCTGTTTCTTAACTCATCTATGATCCTAGCACGATTCATGCCACCTTTAGTACCGGCCAGTAATTTCCAGAGAAATCTTCTCATAGAACACACCCCCTGTTTCTATCAATCATGTTAAAAATCTCTTTTCCGTCCTTTAATGATTCTTAAATTTAATTTCAAGTATTTGATCATTAATTCATAGAACCATTTAGTTATGTAGGCCATTGCAACTATTAAAATAATTCCTCCAGCTGTTAAACCAATTCCACCGCCTAATATCACCAGAATATTCCAAAAACTCTCATTGGAACCAACCAATTGAGGTAGTGCTATCTGTGGTAGGATAAGATGTAACAACGGGGATAAAACCCAGTAGATTCCAGCCAAGATCATTGCAAACCCAGCCACAAATAGGGTTAATATAATGGCAGCAACGATCAACACTGGTACAGTAACAAATATCAGATTAAAAAGACCCAACCCCATTGCTGCCAGTATTGCTTCAATTATACCCCCCACTGAGGGTTTATTCTCAGCTATTTTAACCATGTGATCTGCTTTGATTTGTTTTGCAACGTTTTTGGGATTGCCTAATGCCCTTGATATTTCTTCTTCACTGCGGCCTTTCCCCAGCCCGATGGCAAAATGTTCCTCGTAGTCTGATATTATATCTTCTCGATCCTCCTTGGGAAGTTTTCTCAGGAGCCTACTGAGTTCTTCTATATATTCCTGTTTATTCATCCTTAAAATCCCCCAAATCATCTATAATTTCACAGCACAATAAATTATTCACACCCACAGAGAATTTCCGCCATTCTGCAACTAATTGTTCCTTTTTTTCTCTGCCCAAACCAGTTAGTTTGTAATATTTTCGAGGAGGGCCATCCTGAGATTCTTTTAAATATGAATTCAGGAAACCCTCCTTTTTTAACCTTTTAAGAAGTGGATAAATGGTTCCTTCTGAAATAGAGATGTTTTTTGATATTTCATCTACCATTTCATAACCATAGCAGTCCTTTCTATCAAGCAAGACCAGAACACAGAGTTCCAGCACGCCCTTTTTAAATTGAGTGTTCATAATATCACTGCATCTTACAAGGTACTGTATAATGCAAGGTACTATATATAGTTTTAGACTGAACATATTAGTCACTGTGCACACCAAAATAAATAACAGAACCTTACCAAAATTAAAAAAGATGATTAAAATTAAAAAATAATGGTTTTAGAAGCTAATATAATCATATATCTTCAAAAAAAATGATTTTAGTTGATATTTTACTAAAATCAACCAAATATTCCCAATACAAATAAAAATAATGTCACTGATTTAAATAATCTGATGTGGATGACAATGATCTGACTGTTACTTCTGAATTTTTCTTAATAACGAATTCACTGAGACCTACCTTTGATTCCTGGTTTTCCCAATGATAAGTGTAACCTAATCTTGTCCAGGGGAGTCTTTTGGCGAAATAGGAATATCTGGTGTTGTTTAGGAACCATATTTTATAGGAGAAATCAGTGTTATTCGGGAAGTATAACTGAGCCACAGTATCATTTATCTCATTATCCACAGAAGGCCTGAAAAGATCATTGGGTTTTACCCATAATTCCACAAAATAGGAGTTATTTGTATCTGGAGGTAGGCCTAAAAGCTGAGCAACCTCTAATCTAAGGTCTACACCAGAAGTTGGGTGAGTGTTAAAGTAATTCTTAACCTCGGGATAGGCTGTCACCCAGGTGTCACCCCAGGAAGTTCTAATACTTTGCCCCACAGGATAGCTAGAGGGATATTTAGTCCATGCAACCATCAAAACCCTTTTTTCCAGACCTTCTCCCTGCCAGGATATATTATTATTGGATTCAATAATAGGAGTGAGATTACTATAAATATCCCCCTCATCAGGAAGCATGGCGTTAAATACAGCCCCTCGATAAAAAAAATCATAACAGGAGCAATTATCAGTAGCGTATGCACCAGCTGCTAAAATCAAAACCGATACAAACACCAGGAACGTTAGATATCTTCTAATTTTCATAGAACTCCTATTTTCGTAATTTCTTAATTCGTCATTTCTTAAAAAATTTTATAACTTCGCTTTTGCAGTTTTTAAAACTCTAAGACTTAATCATTTTCTAAATATTCAGCTATAACCAGCATCTCATAATCTTCAGTGCTTAATGGATCATTTCTACTGAATTCCCCCAGTTTACAGCCGTAAATATCAATTTTGTTGAAATCTATGGATTTTAATAGCCAGGTGATCTCTGAGGGCACATAGTACCGTTCGTTACAGTTAAGATTCATTTTAGTGCCATCATCTCCTTCGATTTCCATCTGATGTATGTCCCGGAAGGTCATGAGGTCAAATGTGTTTTCTTCACTTTTATTTTGAGATGTAGAATTGGAGTTTATGAAATCTTTGACTGAATGGAATAATGGAAACAGACCATTGAGGGTGGTGAAGATTAATTTACCCTTTTTATTCAGTGAACGGGTTGCACTTTCTAAGATTTGGAAGTTCATCTCGTCAGTTTCCATTAATGAGAATCCACCTTCACATAGCATGATAACCAGATCAAACTCTTCCTCAAATGGGAGATTTCTGGCATCAGATTGTCTGAAATCTATCTCAAATCCAGCATTACTAGCATTTTTCCGGGCTTTTCCTAGCATATTCTCTGATAGATCAACACCAGTTACCTCATAGCCTCGCTTGGTGAGTTCAATGGCGTGGCGGCCAGTTCCACAACCAACATCAAGTATTTTACAATTTTTATCGTAATTAATTTCTTTTTCTATGAAATCAACTTCCCCCAAAGTTCCCTGGGTGAATATTTCAGCTTCATATTTTTCAGCATAATTGGAAAATAGTTCCTGGTACCATTGTTTCACATTATAGCCCCCTATATTTATTTAATTACTTTTTCTTGTATTGATCAATAATATCCGGATTAATAACTTATTAAAATCTTTAAATATTTAATATCTGGGTTTAATCTTTTAAAATAACTTAAAAACCAGATCAATGGTTAAAAAAGTTCATCACCACTTTGATGGTCGAATGCAGGGTGCAGGTCAAAGCGTACTGCCCCCACCAGTGCCTTTCCATTCACTGCCTGGGTAATTCTGGCTGTTCCTTCATTACCAAAACCAGCGCATAGTTCAATAGCTGTAACTCCCTCTGCGACTAATTTTTGTGCTACTTTTTCTGCTTCATCGTAACTTTTAACCCCAACCACTGATAGTTCAACCACTGGCGAATCAATTACTGCTCGATGTTTTTCAGGATCGTTGTCCGGTGCAATGAATATGAAGGCGGCTTTAACTGACATGGTCTTATTTTTTAGGTGGCAGGTTTAATAATTATTATTCTGTGAAGGCCAATATAAGAAACATACAAATTAGTATTATAACCTTGAACACTTACCAATAAAATAACCAGATTTGGGGTAAATCTGGATTCAGAAGGATTTTTATGGGCTTTTTAACACCAAAATTTAAATATGATCCTCTTAAATCGCTTCTAGAATTGGGTGATGAAGTGATTGTTTATTTTACCAGGAGGGATTTGTTGGATGAGAAAGTAAGTCCCATCCACCATATCTGGGATTTACCAGAAGTCCAGATAATACTGCAAAAACAACTTGATGATGGTTCATGGCCATCAAAATATGGAAATAAGCAAACTGGAGTTAAATATTCTTTAATCGAAACCTGGAAAGCGTTAAGATTTCTGGTACAGCAGTATGAAATGGATAATACTCATCCCGCTATCCAAATGGCAGCAGAGTATATTTTCTCCTGTCAAACTGATGAAGGAGATATAAGGGGTATTTTAGCCAACCAGTACGCCCCTTACTATACCGGGGTCATAATGTATCTTTTAATTATGGCCAGTTATCAACATGACCCGCGCATCAAAAAAGGATTTCAATGGCTCCTGGATATGAGACAATATGACGGAGGATGGGTTATTGGCAGTCCGGGCATCATTGGAATTCCTAATCTCAGTAGAAATGAATTAAACGATTTAACCTCTAATAGAAATAGAGAAACTTTCAGGGTATTCGATAGATCCAAACCATTCTCTGCAGCAGGCACGGGAATGGTTCTCAGGGCTTTTTCCGTTCATCCCACCTACAGAAGATCGGAGGCGGCTTTAACTGCGGCTAGTCTTTTGAAATCTAAATTCTTCAAAAAGGATAACTGGGCTTCCTACCAGCATCCTGATAATTGGATAAGATTTCAGTATCCCTTCTGGTGGACCAACCTGGTATCGGCACTGGATTCACTGTCCCTAATGGGACTTTCCAGTGATGACCCCAATATTAAAAAGGCCCTGAAATGGCTCATTGAACATCAACAACATGATGGATTATGGAAAGTTTCTTATTCGAAAATCCATAAGTCACCGGATAATGACAGGACATTAAATTCCAGATTATGGATTACCCTAGCCATATGTAGAATTTTTAAACGATTTTACCAGATAGAGAACAAAAGAAATTAATGCACAAAATAAGACGGTTATATGGTTTTAAATTTCTGAAATTAAAGTTCTGAAACCATTTCTGCAAACTCAGTATCATCCCAGGCCCTGAGAGTGTTAATTGTAATGTATCGTGCTTGGTAGGCTTTAAGGAGATATTTAACCATACTCTCTTCATCAGGCATGTCAATGATGGCAATGAAATCATATTCCCCCATGGTGAAGAAAAAGTCTATACTCCCCTTGAGTTCCCCAATTATCTTTTTGGTGAGTTCAACTCTTTCTGGAATTTCTAAAAAAGTTTCACGTGCATGATCTGTCCAATTTCCTAAAAGAACGTATTTTTGCATGTTTTCACCCTAAAAATTATATTAAATTTTATTCATAAGCTAGTAGTAAGTGGGTATATTAATTTAGTGTTTTCTTTAAGCTCCAAGCAAACTCTTCGGCATTTTTTAGGTCACGGGAATTAGGTCTTCCTTTATTCATCCCCCCAAAGAGCTTAAGAAAACTGTTGGTGTTGAAACCCTTACACTGAAATTCATCAACAATGTTGTAGCCTTTGGATTGTAGTTTTTCCCTAAGAGTAGCATGATCTTTGGAGGACTTGGATTTTCCGGTGATTCCAGCAGTTGAAAAAATGAATACATTCTTATTATCCACTTTTGGTAGTTCATCAGCGAGTTCAAGTAGAGATTCGTCGTGTTTTGCACTGTAAATCCCTGAGCCAAACCCTACCAGATCATAATCTGGAATTTCTTCCGGTTCAATTTCCGGTGGTGTTTTAATCTGTGCATTAAGAACATCCGCCATTACCTTGGCGATTTTCTCAGTGTTATTGTGGTGATATGAAAACACAATTATCAGTAATTTCTTTTGCAACATATTATCTTACTTGGGATATTATCTCACTTGGGATATTATCTCACTTGGGATATTATCTCACTTGGGATATTATCTCACTTGGGATATTTCCCATTTTTTCCTACTTCCCTCTTAACCATGGTCCCAAAAGTTATGACCACATTACCCTTTTTATGCATTTTATCCACATAGGTGCGCTTCCCCATGCCCCAATAGGGCAATACCACGAAAAATAGAGTAATATGTGTTAAAATAGTCTGCTGAATTTTTGAACCAGTTCGTTTATGTCTTTTCCCCGGCCACCCCGCCATACTACAATCCCGGTTCCCAGGATTGTTCCACCTTTGGACTGGCATATTTTTTCCATCTGAGATATGGCCTGATTTCCCCCTGTTCGGTGAAAGGGTAAGCCCTTGGTCACGTAGCAGGCGATTCTTTTATCTTGAAGTGATGGGATCTGCTCTAAGTATGCTTTCATTGCCGGGGCCAGGTTAAAGGCGTGCACTGGAGAACCAAATATTAGTGCATCATATTCCTGTATGTCCGGTTTATTCTGGAAAGTGATGTTCTTTGGATTTGACTTCACGTCACCGGTGGTGGTTACCCGTTCAACATTCACAGTATGCCCTGCTGCCAGAAGATTTTCCTGGAGATTTTCTGCCACAGAATATGTGTGTTCAGTCTGAGAATAGACTATTATTCCTATTTTAATAATTTAACCCCCTCTTACCTGTTTCAATTGGATAATATTCGATGTATATCCAATGAATTTTTTATATATACATTTATGTATCCCATCCCGCTTAATCCTTAGGTTTAATTTTTTAAGGGCACTTGTTCCGGGAGACTTTGAACATGAACACAGACCCTGTTGAGTGATGATCACGACCTCAACTGAATACTCAAGGAAACTTATATATCCTATGACTATATAATTATAAATAGTCATAGAGTTTAAATGTGCTATAGGAGATTTATTTATGCCCAGGCCATGGAGTGAAAAAGAAAAAGAGATCATCAAAAAAAACCTTTTAATTGAAGCCAGAAGACTTTTTGAAAAATATGGTCTTCAAAAAACAACAGTTGATGAAATTGCAAGGGCGGTGAATATATCCAAGGGCTCATTCTACATTTTTTACCAGTCTAAGGAAGAATTGTATTTTGATGTTTTAGAAGATGTAGAACGTGAATTCAAGGATAAAATGTTTAAAAATGCGTTTGAGCCAGGTATGAACCGGCGTAAAAGTTTTAAATCTTTTCTTAATCAAATGATTGATTTATTGATTACCATGCCATTATACAAAGAGATAACCTCTTCCAATTACGAATTACTCCTTCGAAAACTCCCTGAAAAAACTCTGGAAGAACATATGCAACGTGATCAAGAGGAGGTTTCCAAGTTTTTCAATTACTGGATGGATCAGGGTTGGATGAAAAAGGTGGACATAGAAGCCCTTAATGGCCTTTTCTTATCATTAATACACTTTGTTATTCATCGTGATGATTTTAAAGGAAGTAATTTTGAAGCTGCAAAGGATTTATGGATTGACGCCCTGGCGAATTATCTAATAATTGAAGATGACAAAGCAGAAGAAATAAAGGTAAAATAATAGAAATTTTTTACAAGGGGTGTTATCATCGAAAACAACCATTAAAGAGGGGATCATCCGAACCAATAACCTTTCTAAAAATTATGGTAAGGTGAAAGCCGTGAAGGAGATATCTCTTAATGTGGATAAAGGAGAGATATACGGATTTCTAGGTTTGAATGGTGCTGGTAAAACCACAACCATTCGAATGCTTCTGGGTATGATAAAACCTACCACTGGGGAATCCTATTTAAAAGGCGAAATAATTCATGCTGGATGCCATGAACTGTGGAACAGTGTGGGTTATCTGGTGGAAATACCCTACTCATATCCCGAACTAACAGTATGGGAAAATTTAGAGATCACTCGCCGTTTACGTTTTATCAAAGACCCGAGTACAGTTGATTCCATTATTGAAAAACTTAAACTAACCCCTTACAAGGATAGAAAGGCAAAAAACCTTTCATTAGGAAATTCTCAGCGGTTAGGACTTGCAAAAGCCCTGATACATAATCCTGAAATTCTCATCCTGGATGAACCCTCAAATGGGCTGGATCCAGCAGGCATTGTTGAAATAAGAGAACTTTTACGTGACCTGGCCTTCAATAAAGGAGTTACCATATTCATTTCCAGCCATCTGCTGGGTGAAATCTCCAGGATCGCCACCCGCATTGGCATTATCCATGAAGGAAAGCTGATCCAGGAAATGGATGCTAAAAAACTACATCAACTTAGAAACAGGACCCTGTTTATTGATTTAGAAGATAAAAAAGGTGCACAGTCACTTTTAGCTAATGAAGGATTTGATTCAACTATAACAGAAGAGGGATTGATTGAAATCACCAGTGAAAAGGCTTTAATTCATCCTGAAGATGTGAATTCTAATCTAGTTAAGGCTGGTTTTTCACCATCAATGTTAAAAGTTGAAGAAGAAGAACTTGAATCATATTTCCTGAGAATAATTGACAAAGGGGTGTTTTAAATGAAAGGTTTATATTCATCAGTTTGGGCAGAAACCCTTAATAGATGAGAAAGTCTAAAATGTTTATACTGACCTTAATCGTTTTTTCAGGAATTGCTATTACCATGGGTTTAATGATACTTGTTACACGAAATCCTGAACTTGCTGGGAATTCTGCCATGGTCAGTGCCAAAGCATCCATGTTTAAGGATGATTGGTCTTCCTATTTTGGTCTGTTGACAATGATTGTATTAACCCTAGGAACAATTGGATTTGGAACCATTGCTGGATGGATTTTTGGTAGAGAATATTCTGACCGCGTGGTGCAGGATCTTCTGGCATTACCTGTTCATCGATTCACCATAGTTTTATCAAAATTTATCACCTTTGTAGCATGGAGTATATTATTATCATTAATTCTCTTTATTATTGGAGTCTTCACTGGATTAGCAGTGAATATTGCACATTGGTCTGTTGGATTAGCTTACCATTATTTTATTATTTTCATGGTTACTTCCTTTTTTACCATGTTACTGTGTACTCCTACAGCTTTGGTGGCAAGTTACGCCCGTGGATACATTGCACCTATAGCTTTTACCATTGGGACGTTGATAGTGACTCAAATAATGTTTGTGGGTATTCCCAACATCACAGCTTACTTCCCCTGGGCCATTCCGGCACTTTATAGTGGAGTTTCAGGAGCAGGAGGTGCAACTCCAGACTTAGTCAGTTTTATAATATTATTTTCAACCATCTTACTGGGTTTTATTGGAACAGTAGCCTGGTGGCGCTTTGCTGACCAAACCTGAAATTATTATTGGAGCTTTTTAACCATAACTGTCCTCTGATAGTTATTATAAAACCCATTTTTCAAATAAAAACTTTCAGCAGGTATTTCTTTGTTGGTTAATAAGATCAAACGATTATAACCATTAGCAGCAAGACTATTAGTCACAAAATCCATCATTTTTGTCCCAATACCATTCCCCTGCCTAACATTTTCCACAAAGAACTCATCCACAAAGAACTCTTTCCCCATCCACCAAGATCTACGGTGCCCCAAACAGACTGCTACAATTTCAGAATCTTCACGCACCACAAAGCCTTCAAAAACCGGATTTTCAACAAGTTCCCCCAAATAATTCCGGGACTGATCCAGGGATACCCACTCATCGTACCATGGACCAGCAGAAAAAACATTTTTAAATAGTTCTGCACATTCATCCAAATCTTCCCAGGAGAATCTCCTGAAATCAAGATCACTATCCAGTTTTAACTCTTTTAAAATGTTATTTTCCGGTTTATTCTGGAAAAAATAACCCCAATGATTTTTTAGAGAGCCATTTTCAAAATGTCCCCGGAATTGTTTACTGGTGAAATGTTCTTTAATTGAAGTTTTAATAGACATTTAGGTCACCATATAATAAAATTCATAACGAATAATCACATTAAAACACAATCTGAAATATTAACTGTAAATTCCTCAATAAATTGGCAATAACATTGAAATTCAAACCATTCAGGGTTTAGTTTCAAAAATCATGAAGAGCTGGTCTGGTAGAAAATCATGTTTTTCAAACATAGAAAATCCTGCCTGATTCATAACATCCAAAAGAACAATTTCAGGAGTGTAATGTCCAAAAAGACCAGTGAAGCCAAACTTTCGATGATTATAATCAATTATGGCTATTTTCCCACAGGAATCCTTTAAAAATTTTTTAATGTTTTTAAAGTACTCAACCTGATTGGGGAGATGGTGGAATACGTTTCTTAAAAAAAACATGTCCACACTTTTTTCAGGTAATTCAATATCATAGGGACTGGTCAGAACAGTTTCCACATTATGGATGCCTTCTTTTAGAAGACTCTTCCGTATAAAATCAATGGATTTTTGATGGGTGTCAATGGCATAAACCAGACCTTCCCCTCCTACTTCCCGGGAAAACTCACGAGTATAATATCCACCACCAGATCCAATATCACCTATAACCATCCCCTCACCGATTTTTAGATATTCAATGATTTGGGAGGGATTATTTTTTGGTGATGAAGCTTCTCGGTTTAACATCTTCAATCTGAATTCATTTAACATTCTGATCACCCCTATTTTCCAATATCAACTCAGAGTATTTTTTTGGGCTCCATGAAATTTTTTAACAAAAAATACCTAAAGAGGTGCGTTAGTGAGTATGGTGCCCCAGTTAACCCTTGATCCTACTTCAGGAGTTACCAGTAGATTTTTTTCTATTTTTCCCAGATTGGCCAGATTGGCCACCTCCTCATGGAAAGAAATAGGGGGTCCATCAATCATTTCCCGTGCCTTGGGCATTGACAATGCCCGGTATCCATAATCTTCCAGTAGACTACTTAAATGTGATGTTATAACTTTCAATTGACAATTCGTAACATCATAAGGCTGTTTTTTATTCACAGACAATTTATCAGGGATTAAGTATGGTAAGGTTACCCCTATGGAAATTGCCCGGGGATATTCAGTTATTAATGACCCATATTTTTCAATTAGAGCATTATCAACTTGGGATAAATCCACTATACCCAAATAGTAATCCTCACACTCGTTTTCAATGACATTTCTAATTACATTCTCACATTTCATGATGTTTCACCTCGTTATATCTTTTAAATTTCGAATTACCTAAAAAGTCAAATTGAAACTAAATTCATTATATCAGGGATTTCAGAATATAAATTGAAATATATTTCAGTGAGCGGTTATAATCCGCTCAAAAAAACTGATATATTCCGTTTCATCCCATTAGTTTCCTGCATTTTAGATCACAACTCCTACCGGGTCATGGATCTCCGGAAGAGTGGAACGGCAATGGCCATAGTAACCACTCCAAAACCAAGCAGAATTATTATCTGGTATATCACATCCCCTAATCCTGCGTTCAGGAGGATTATTTTACGCATTGCATCGGCAGCATAGGTTATGGGTATGAACTGGGAAATGATCTGCATGAACCAGGGCATTTGCTGGATGGGGTAAAAGACACCCCCCAGGAAGATCATGGGGAACATCAATAGGTTCACAATCATGGTCCCTGATGCCTGGTCTCCAGACATGGAAATTGCCAGAATCCCCAGACCTATGAAGCTAAATATTCCCAATAGGAGCATGAAGAACGCCAGTATAAGGCTTCCCTGAACTGTGACACCAAATAGGAGCATTGCCAGGCCCAGTATTATGATACACTGGATGAACCCACGTGTACAGAGAGCAGCGGTTTTCCCTATTATAACTGAGATTTGGCTGATTGGCGCGGATAACATCCCATCAAAGGTCCCCAGTTCCTTTTCCTTGGAAATAGCTTCTGGAATACCAGTCATGACCCCCATCATCACGATCATGATCATCAGGCCCGGTGCCAGGAAATTGAAGTAGTTAGTCTCTCCAGGTATGGTGGTTGAAACATGTGGCACATAGGGGAAAATGATTGCTTGAGGATTAACCTGCTGATTATCATCTTTAGCGAGTTCCAAAACATTAGCCTGGGCTTTCATATCATTTAGGCCATTTACAGTACCAGATAATGCTTGTTGAATCTGAGTGGCACTCTGGGGGTTGCTGTTATCGATGTAAACCGTGAAATCTCCTGATTTTCCACTGGTTAAGTTTTCCGAGAACCCTGGAGGTATGATGAAGGCTCCGTATATTTTTCCCTGATTGATCTGGGTTTTGGCCTCATCCACACTGGAATAATTTTTGAAATCCATGAAACTGGTATTCTGGTTCATCAACTCCAGTTGTGCCAGAAATTCATTGCTTCCCTGTCCATGGTCCAGGTTGACAATTCCCATGGGCATGTGCTGCTGGGTGTTGCCACTGGGGAAAATAAACCCAAACATCACCAGGAATATTAAGGGCATGATAACCAGTGCCGCCAGTTGCATGCGGTTCCGCCTGAATTCCAGCATGTCCTTGGCCATCACATGGTAACTGTCCTTTAATATTTTCACTGCATTCATGATTTCACCTTACCCTCGCTTTTGGTGCCATTCCATGCCTGTGGGGAGTGTATGATGGTTTTTCATTGGCCTGATCACGCATTTCTTTACCGGTTACCGCCAGGAATACGTCTTCCAGTGTAGATTCATTGCTGTTGGTGACTGAGACGATGTTTCCCCCTTCACTACGGATGGTGTCAATGATCAGGTTAAGGGCATTTTCTCCCTGGGCACTTACCTTTAAATTGTAATCATCCTGCTGTGACACTGCAGTGACCATTTCCAGGGATTTGATTTTCCCAATTAGTCCAGTGGTAAGATTGTCAATTTTAACACCGAAGACTGTGGTGTCTCCGTGAGATATCATGTTTTTAAGGTCCTGTGGTGTGTTCAAAGCTGCAATTTTACCGTGATCTATAATGGCTACCCGGTCACTGAGTGCTTCTGCTTCAGTCATGGCATGGGTGGTTAAAATAACGGTCATCCCGCTCTGGTTGATCTCCCGGGTGATGTCCCTTATGGAGAAGGTGGTCTGGGGGTCCAATCCCAGGGTGGGTTCATCCATGAACAGTATCTCTGGTTCCGGTAGAAGTGCCCGTATTACATTGATTCGCTGCTTCATACCTGTTGAAAATTTGCTGATCTGGGTGTTTTTCCATTCCTGCATATCCACCAGTTCCAGCAATTCATCAATTCTTTCTTCCAGTTTCGGTTTGGGTATTTCGTAGAGTTTTCCGAAGAATCTAAGATTTTCAACTGCAGTTAGGCGGTCGTACATGATCATCTTCTCTGCCACCAGACCAATATGCTGGCGGACCATATCTGATTCTTTAATCAGATCAAATCCTGCCACTTTAGCAGATCCTGATGTGGGCCTGGCCAGTGTGCAAAGCATTCGGATGGTTGTACTTTTACCTGCACCATTTGGACCTAAAAATCCAAATATCTCACCTTCCTCCACAGTCAATGACAGATCATCCACAGCTGTGAAATCACCGAATTTTTTAGTGAGATTGTTAATTTCAATGGCATTTTCAGTCATGATACACCTCCATTTTTTATGTTAATCCATTTTTCAAGCTTTTTTACCGAGTTTATTTTATTAATTCCGATTCCAAAATTTTGCAAAGCTATCGCTAATCCAGTCCAAGATAGAAAAATAACGCAAAAAAACTGTATTATACAGTTTTAATTTTAATATACTGTGATGATTATTGAATTGTTGTCGTTAACAACTGTTTACTCCATTATTTTTCCTGGAGAGATTTTTTGATTTTTTTTAGTCTCTCACTTAATTCGCCTATTATTTCCTCGTGTGGAGCCAGTTTTTCTTCTTTAATATCCTCCAGATAGGAAATATATCCTTCAATTTCTGTTAATGCTTTGGTAATGGAATATTCTCCACGATCCATTTTTTCATGAGGTTTAAAACGTCCGTAAAGCTTGTTAATAACTTTATTTCCCTTTTCAGTTAATTCGTATTTTCCATCTGCACGTTTTATGAGCAAATCTTCGTTGACCATTTTTTTCAACATAGGATATACTGAACCTGGTGAGGGTCGTGGCGTTCTGTGTCCCCGGTGTGATTTGCAGGATTCATGGTGTGCCTGAATGGCATCCATAATCTCTACTCCATTTCCAGGACCATTTTCATCCAATACATGGAGTATTAATATTCTTAAACCCCCAAATCTTTGCATCTGCTCCATTTTTTCATGAAATTCTTTGTGAAGATTTTTAAAGGCATCCCACATCTTGAATCCTTACCTCCATTTGATCAGTAATTTTATTCTATCGTGTGATCGATCAAAATCGGTACATTGATATTATTAAATTTACCATTCATTATTTAAACGAATTTAATAGCTTATTTCAAAAGTGAATATCAAGTTACCGATATCGACTAATCGATATTAAGCTGGTTATCATATAAGTAGTTTGTGGTTCGAAGAGAGTGATTACTAAAATCAAGGCCCACTGCTGTATCAAAACTAATTTGAATAGTTAAAAAGGAGTAAATAAGTATTAAAAGTAAAAGAAGTAGGAGAAAACACAATACAGGCGGAAAATATATAAGTCCAAATGGAGACGTAATAGCCAATATAATGAGTAAATACATTTAAAGTAAATATTCCATGTTAAAAGCTCCTTTCTTCCACCCCAACAGAGATATACTTTTTTCTTTGAATTTCCGGAAACCAAATCGCTCATAAAGCCGGAGTGCGCCCTCATTTTCAATATCAACATCCAGAACGGCCCGCCTGCACCCCATTTTCCGGGCCAGTTTTATTCCCTCTTCCAGGATAAAAGAACCTATTCCCTGTCCCCTTGAGTTTTCATCCACAGCCACAATGGCATAGTAAAAATCATCCTCATTTAGTTTAGATAAAAAAAGACTGTCAATTATCTCGATCATTATGAACCTTAAAGAGTCCAGAAAGTTGAAATTGCCGAATATAACCTTTAATTCATTGATTTTTCCAATCTTCTCTCCAGAGGAGTACACCATGATCCCCACAATCTCCTGATCATCGTTGGTTACCAAATATATCTGCTGGTATCCCAGATGATTATCCCCCACCCCAACCAGTCTCCCTAATTTCTCCGAAGCATTCCTCTTGTTACCAAAGAAAAAGTCAAATGTTTCAGCATCGGCTTCGTAAATAAGTTCAGATACCTTGAAGGAATCGTGTTTATTTTTATCCATTTTTTGAAGGTGCATTTATCATTTAACTCCTTGAATTTATTTTATTGTCCAGAATAAACTTTTAAAGATTTTTTAGAAGCAAATAAGATAATAATTATCCTTGATTAAAATTTGTTGCTCATTATTATCAATATTTACACTTGAAATATATGGCTAAGTTAGGGAGATAGTATGAACACTTAATCAATCCCACCCCTTATTAAGTAACATTTTTTTCACTTGCAATGTATGGCGAAGTTAAAGGATGAGTATGATCATTTGAACACTTCACAACCTAGGTGAATAATCATTATCATCCCCACTCCCTGAGGGTTTTATGGCCAATAAGGGATGAATTCATTAGTATTAGATTTAACAAATTATATACCCTGATACATATAAATTAGAAGGTGTATGGAAATTAAAAGAATGGTGCTTCTGGACATTGATTACATCACCAGGGGCGATAAAGCAGTGGTAAGATTATTTGGTAGGGAAAAATCCGATGGAGAAGGGAATTCCATCATCGTGCTTGATTATGGATTCAAACCCTATATTTACGTGGACCCCCACAACCTGGAACAGTGCCATGAACAGTTAGATGATCTGGATCTTGTGCAGATTGAAAAGGTTGAAATGAAAGACTTGGGGAAGTGTAAAGAATTTTTAAAGGTCACCTTTAACCATCCTCAGGATGTTCCAAAACTAAGAGATAAAATAAGGGATTTAAGCCAGGTTAAAGAAATTAGAGAACATGATATTCCATTTTATCGCAGATACCTAATAGATAAAGGATTATTTCCCATGGCAGAGGTGGAAGTAGAGGTGAAAAAAGCCTCCCCTGAAATATGTTCAATCCCTGAAGATATTGGAACCTCGGTTATGGAATTATCCGGCCAAATACAGCCATTTAGCTCTGATTTCCCGGATCTTAAGATTTTAAGCCTGGATATTGAGGTTTACAATCCCCAGGGTATGCCCAATGCTGAAGATGACCCCATTATTATGATCAGCCTCTCTAGTAACCATGGATTGAGGAAGGTAATTTCCACCGTAGAATCCCCCCTGGACTTTATGGAACGAGTGGAAAACGAAAAACAAATGCTAGAGAGATTCGTGGCCATTATAGAAGAGGAAAATCCTGATATCCTCATTGGTTATAACTCTGATAACTTTGATTTCCCCTACATCCGGGATCGTGCCGCCATTTTAGATGTTCCTCTAACCATAGGGACAGATGGTTCAAGTCTTAAATTTATGAAGAGGGGTTTTGCCAATGCCGCACTAGTAAAGGGCAGAGTCCACGTTGATCTTTATCTTATCATGCGCCGTTACCTTCAACTAGATCGTTACACTCTGGAAAGAGTTTATCTGGAGCTTTTCGACGAAGAAAAATATGACATACCAGGGGATGAGATACACCAGTACTGGGATGATTGTGGCTCTAAACTGGAAAAATTATGCAACTATTCCCTGGATGATGCAGTGGCGGTCACCAAGATTGGGGAGAAAATGATCCCCCTGACCCTGGAACTCACCCGTATAGTGGGACAACCATTTTTTGATGTGGCCCGTATGGCCACTGGTCAACAAGTGGAATGGTATCTCATCCGCAAAGCACATGAACAGGGCGAAGTGGTTCCCAACAAGCCTTCCTCCTCACAGTACTCCAACAGAAGAGGTAAAAGAGCAGCCGGAGGTTATGTGAAGGATCCAGTTAAGGGTTTGCATGAGAACATCGTTTACTTCGATTTCCGTAGTTTGTACCCCAGCATCATCATCTCCAAAAACGTCTCCCCTGACACCCTGGTGGATGAATGCAACCCTGAAGATTGCCATATCTCCCCAGAAGGTGGATACATGTTTTTAAAGGAACCAGCTGGATTCGTTCCCTCCATAATCGGCAACATTCTCAATGAGAGAGTGCGTCTTAAGACCCTTATGAAGGAATCAAAAGATGATGAGGAGAAAAAAATCCTAAATGTCCAGCAAGAGGCGTTGAAGCGGCTGGCAAACTCCATGTACGGGGTTTACGGTTACTCCCGTTTCAGGTGGTACCGTCTGGAATGTGCAGATGCCATCACTGCCTGGGGAAGAGATTACATTAAAAAAACCATGGTTAAAGCGGAAAAATTTGGTTTTAAACCAGTTTATGCTGATACTGATGGTTTTTATGCGGTTTATGATGAGAATATAACCTGAAATTTTTGAATCATGCTTAAATCTCCAAATGTACTAATAGCTTAATTATATTATTAAAAAAGTTTCTGAGAATAATATGGGAAGTTGGTGTCCTATGTTCCATATATCTGGAGAAAAGGAAATTTTAGAGGGTGAGATCACAGACGTGTACTTCAATAGAACCCTCCAAATATTGAAAGAGAAAGAAATTAACCCATGGGTTAAAGCAGAGTTTGTGGCCAAATCCCTACCTGAAGAATGGGCTTGGGCCGTGTTCACGGGTTTTGAAGAAATTATCCATCTTTTAATGGATCTGCCCATAAAAGTGCGGGCCATGAAGGAGGGTGCGGTTTTTTATCCCCATCAACCAGTTCTGGAGATAGAGGGTTATTATAAAGATTTTTGTATTTATGAGACTGCTATTCTGGGTTTGATGTGCCAGGCTACGGGTATTGCCACCAAAGCAGCCCGCTACAAGAAACTGGCTGGCGATCGCCTGTTGATGAGTTTCGGTGCCCGGAGAATGCATCCAGCCATTGCCCCTATGATTGAAAGAAGTGCCTTCATTGGAGGGTGTGACGGTGTTTCAGTAATTAAGGGTGGGGAGATCATTGGTGAAGATCCTTTGGGTACTATTCCCCATGCCCTGATACTATGCATAGGCTCCACTGTGGACTCGGTGAAGGCTTTTGATGAAGTGATCGACCCGGATGTTAACCGGGTGGCCCTCATTGACACCTTTAATGATGAAAAATTTGAATGCTTAAATGTGGCTGAAGCAATGGGAGAAAAACTTTACGCAGTGCGTTTCGACACACCCTCCTCCCGGCGGGGAGATTTCCAGCACATCCTCCAAGAGGCAAGGTGGGAGCTGGATCTACGGGGATTTGGAGGGGTTAAATTCTTTGTAAGCGGCGGAATTAAGGAAGAAGAAATCCCAGGTCTGAATCCACTGGTGGATGCCTATGGCATTGGAACTTCCATCAGCAATGCCCCTGTGGTGGATTTTTCCATGGACATTGTGGAAGTGGATGGAACGCCCTTGGCTAAAAGAGGTAAGTGTTCCGGGGCTAAAAAAGTTTTAAGGTGCCAGGAATGCCATGAGGATCTTATTTTACCAGTGAACCAAGAAATGGGCCAATGTAAATGTGGTGGAAGCTACTTAAATCTCCTCCAACCACTGAAGGATAATTGGAACATTGATTATGACCTCCCTGAACCTGGTGAAATTAGGAATTATGTGCTAGAACAAATTAAACATCTACCAGATTTATAATAGAAAAATCCGTATAATTCTATTACCCCTACTATTAATCCCCCTTAATAACTTTGAATTTGATAAATTGGAGAATCTACTATGAAAAGAGCTTTGCTGGTTATTGATGTGCAGGAAGAATATGTTTCCGGGAAGCTACCGGTAACCTATCCTCCTGAGAGTTTGGAGAACATATTATTGGCCATAGATATGGCTAATGCCAACGAAATTCCAGTTATCCTGGTACAGCACACCTCTCTGGCCAGTGCTGCGGAAACATTTCTCAAGGGAACTCCAGGCTGGGAACTCCTCCAGGAGGTTTCCGGCCGGCCATACGATTATCTGGTGGAGAAGAACCTTCCTGGTAGTTTCACTGGCACTGATCTGGAGAGCTGGCTCCGGAGGAAAAATATTGATACCATCACTATTACTGGTTACATGTCTCAGATGTGCTGTGACACCACTGCCAGGCAGGCCTTCCATCGTGGTTTCAATGTGGAATTTCTGTCTGATGCCATCGGCACCCTAAATATGGGCAACTACGCTGGAGAGGTTACTGGTGAGGAGTTACACAGGGCAGTGCTGGTTACCCAGGCCATGCGTTTCAGTAAGGTATTGGACACTGAGGATTGGATAGATGGTCTGAGATAAATCTTCAAGTAATAGCTATTTTTGACCTAAAAAACTATCCTTTGTAGTCAATAATAAAGATAAAGGAAATTGATATAAAAATAGAATAATGTATCAAATGGGGGGGTAAGATGAAGAAAGGGTGTTATGAAAACTATCCTCTGTGGATGGTCATTCTCACTAACATCCATCCCATTTCCATATACATTCTGGGTGCATTCATACTATCCGGATTGGGAATTATCTTCACAATATTATACTTATTATTCTGCCTATGTATGGAAATTAGGCTACTGAAAAGTTGTGTTAACTGTCACTATTATGGTAAGACTTGTGCCTTTGGTAAAGGTCGTTTATCAGCACTTTTGTTTAAAAGGGGTGACCCTGATCTCTTTTACCAGGAGGATATTACCTGGTACGCAGTTCTTCCCGATTTTTTAGTTCTCCTATTTCCCCTGGCCGGAGGAATCATTCTAATTATTAGTAGTTTCAACTGGATAACCCTCCTTCTAATCATCAGCATCCTGATTCTTTCTTTAGCTGGTAACGCTTTTATCCGATCTTTAACCTGTAAATACTGCCGGCAGAGAGAGTTGGGCTGTTCCGCGTTTGAACTTTTTAGTGAGAATGAATGAATAAATGGCGTTTACTATGACTTTCAGTAGAAAAAAATTAAAAACAAGCCCCATCCCATCTTTACTATCCTCTGGCAACCCTGCAATTGAATATTACACTCGCCGTGATCTTTTGGATGAAAATACAGGGAGGGAAGAGGATTTATGGGAGCTTCCAGCAGCATTGAGGATTCTTAGGAAACAGATGGATGATGGTTTTTGGAAGTATCCTGGAAAAATCAGTGGAGATCTGCGTTCCAGGGAGGATTACAATCAAGTGGAAACTTACCGGGTTTTTGGAGAACTTATCTGCAAATATGGATTAAACAAAAATCATCCCCAAATTCGCAAAGCAGCGGAATTTTTTTTCAGCTGTCAAACACTGGAAGGTGATTTTAGAGGTATTTACGGGAACCAATACACCACCACTTACTCCCCAGCCATAATGGAACTTTTGATTAAAGCAGGCTACGGCAATGATCATCGAGTGAAAAATGGTTTTCAGTGGTTGTTTTCCATGAGTCAGGATGATGGGGGCTGGGTTATCCCCTTCCGAACTTCAGGCATGAATATAAAAGAAGCGTTACTGGCCAGTGCACCAGAGTTACCGGACCGATCACGTCCATTTTCACATCTGGTGACAGGAATGGTTCTTCGAGCTTTAGCAGCCCATCCGGAATATCTTAAATCTGAAGTAACAAGAAAAACAGCCAAAATTCTGGCCATCAGACTGTTCCAGGCAGATAAATATCCGGATCGGAGGGGCAAGGAATACTGGGAAAGGGTTTCATACCCATTCTGGTTCACCGACATCATCAGTGCCATGGATTCCTTATCAATTATTGGATTAAGTAGAGAAAATCCGTATATAAAAGAAGGTTTGGACTTTTTAATTCACAAACAAAATGATGAAGGCCTTTTTGATTTGAAGATTGTGAGGGGAAGTGATAAGGATCTTAAATACTGGATTTGCCTGGCCATTTGCAGAATACTTAAAAGGTATGGTTTCAAGTTGGAGAATAAATAACCTGACAGGTAACCTGACCAGGATTTAGTGCAGTGTCTAGGATCACATGGGCAGAAATATTCTCTCTTATCCTGCTCTCTGGAATAAATTAAATAGTTAATGAGTGAAGAAAGATAGTGCAAAAATAGCTAGGGCTATTTATTCTAAATAAAAATAGAGGTAGTAGGGATATTAATTATATCCATTCAACCCTGTCATCAGTAAGGTCTCCACCTGCATTCCCAGTATTAACCGTTCCGGTGGGCTCTATCAGCATCACATGGCATTCTTCTTCACATAACGGTTTGTGTTCAACTCCCCTGGGAATCACCACCATTTCTCCTTCCTCCAAATACAATGTTTTTTCTTTCAAGTCAATTTGTAAGTTTCCATGGATAACCATGAAAACTTCATCAGTCTCCGGATGGCTGTGCCAGATAAAATCTCTTTTAGCCTTCACAATCTTAAAATGATAATCATTCATTTGAGCAATAACCTTGTAAGAATGTAATTCATCTATTTTAGAGAATTTATCCTTGAAATTCACAACATTAACATCCATTTTAAGCACCTGACTCTTATATATCCAATCATATCTATTAAAGTGTTTATATGTGCAACTACCAGTTATCCAAGAAAACGAAGAAAATTAAATACATAAACAGATTTTTAAATGAATACAAATATTGTGAAAAATCATCTAGAAAAAATAATGCCACCATTACCAAACCACTCTTTAAAGAAGTGTCATCTATGCCAAAGAGTGTGCTTTAATATTTAGGGTAAACATTAAATGAATAAGAATTTGAAAACAGATTGCCATTAACTAATTTCATCGGGATTTAATATTATGAGCATTGTAAAATTTATTGAAACCAATCAATTGAATCTAGATTTAATCCAGCCACTGTGGGAAAAACTGAATGAACATCACCGAAGGCAGAAATCCGATTTCAAAGATCACTACGCAAATTTCACTTTCCAGGAGCGCAACAAGGTACTTCTAAACAAAGCCCGGGATGGGGACATGCTTATCTGTCTGGCTGAAGATGAAGATTCTGGAATTCTTGTTGGGTACGCGGTTACAACCATATCTTCGGAAAATGTAGGGGAAATTGATTCAATCTATGTGGAAGGTGAATATCGTTTGCAGGGGATTGGTAATGAGTTAATGAAACGCTCCCTGGGATGGATGGATAAAAAAGGTGTAAATTCCAGGAAAGTGGTAGTGGCAACAAGTAACCAGGAAGCTATTTCTTTTTATGAACGTTATGGATTTCGTAGGAGATCTATAAATCTAGAAAAGCCGTTGGATCATTTGAAGTGGTAACTAAATATAACATGAAATGGGGGATAGTAATTGGAAAGAAAAAATCATCATCATTTACTGAAAGAAAAGTTCAGTCAGGGCGCCGAAGAATACGACCGACAACGAAAACATGTGATTCCCTGCCTGGAAGATCTTTACCAAGTCACATCTGACCTGGCCAATTTTGACACTGCAAAACCCAGAGTACTTGATCTTGGTGCTGGAACTGGACTTTTAACATCTTACCTCCATAAAAGGTACCCTGAGGGAGATTTCATCCTCCTTGATTTGTCAGAAGAGATGTTGAACATTGCCAGGACCCGATTCGAAAATCTTCCCTATTTCCATTACGTGGTTGCGGACTACTTAGAACACGAATTGGAAGGGGAGTTTGACATTGTGGTTTCATCCCTGTCCATTCACCACTTGGAAAACCATGACAAGAGGTTTCTGTATGACAAAGTCTACCAGCACCTGAATTCAGGGGGTGTATTCATCAACGCCGACCAGGTTATGGGACCTTCTCCTGCCAATGAGAAGGAATACTATCGAAACTGGCTGGAAAAAATAGAAATGGGTTCTTTATCTGAATCCGAAAAAAATACCATACTTGACAGGATGAAGCTGGATAAACCAGCATCACTGGCAGATAATTTAAAATGGCTCAAAGAAATTGGTTTTGTTGATGTGGATGTTTATTATAAATACTACAATTTCGTTGTTCTCTATGGGAAACGGATTAGATCATGAATGCTTATTTGTAGGGAACAAATGATCAAGGTGATGGTATGGATTTAAACCAAAAACTTAGAAAAGTAGCCCTTGAAGAAGGAGCTGATTTTTATGGTGTGGCGGATCTTGCGCTGGCAAGGGATTTCATCCAGGATCAGGGCGGGGAGGAGGTTGCCTCTTACCCCCGGGCCATTTCACTGGGGATTAGGATCTTGGACAGTATTGTGGACCAGCTCCCCAATCGCCAGGAACGGGCAGTGGCGGTTAATTACCGCCATCAGGGTTATGATATTATCAACCGACGTCTTGATCTATTAGCATCACGTTTAAGCAGCCTTATCCAGGATGAAGGGTACTGTGCTTTACCCATACCTGCATCGGAACGATATGATGATGAACGGATCTGCGCGGTTCTTTCTCATAAACTGGCTGCCCACCTGGCTGGACACGGTTGGATTGGGAAAAGCTGCCTCTTGATCACTCCTAAAGTAGGGCCACGTGTACGTTGGATAACCATACTCACTGATGCCCCCCTCACAGTCACTGGAAGCCCGATGAATGAACACTGCGGGGATTGCACAGAATGTGTGGATATCTGTCCGGTTTCTGCGTTCACCAACACCCCTTTTCATCCTGATGACCCTCGGGAAGTTCGTTACCATGCTGCAAAGTGTGAAAAATACTTGGGCGAAGGTGAAGAATGGGCAGTTTGTGGATTGTGTGTCTACATATGCCCCCATGGGCGAAATAAAGGAAAATAGCTAAGTGTAAATGTTTAATGAAAATATGAGTAGTTAATAGAAGATTAGTGTAAATATGGGATAATTTAATGCTAATTTATTCAAAAAATCAATGAAAAAAGAATTTATAAAAAAGAAAAAAAATGAAAAGTATTTTATAACTTCTGATTATTCTTCTGCATCCATCATTTCGCCGTAAGTGATTTCTATTTCACAGCCTTTAGGACCGCAACAGAAATGTTGTAAATCGAATTTCACCATCATTTTTTCACCTCGATAAATATGTTCGACAATACATAATAGTAACTAATAGTATTTAAAGTACGTACTGACACGGACCATACATACTTACATAAATTATACATAGTAACTTTGCTTATACCATTAATAGTATCTTCCATATAATAGATACAAACGCTATAAAAAAAATCAAATTAAAAAAAAATGTTATAGTTCTGGTGATCCCAATGTCCCCCCAGGGAAAAAATCACGAATACATATGTTCAGTAGAAGCCGCCATTAATGAAATAGGTGGAAAATGGAAATCATTAGTGTTATGCTCCTTAAAAGACGGTACACTGAGGTTTAGTGAAATTAATCATAAATTACCAGATATAAGTCAGCGAATGTTGACAAAAACCCTGCGTGAGTTGGAAAAAGACAGGATTATCAGTAGAAAGGTCTATCCAGAAGTACCCCCCAAGGTTGAATATTCACTGACCTCTAAAGGAGAGTCTGTTATCCCTATTCTGGATTCCCTGTGCGAGTGGGGTAAAAAATATGGTGCAAGTGAGGAAAACTGGGAAGAATAATTCCACTAATCATAACCCATATCCCTACACTGATTCCAAATCACACCCATTCCTTAGGACTGGATATTCATAACTAATTTGTAACCTGATTTTAGTGAGAGTGAATAGTAAATGGCTATTAACAGCCCTGAAAAGTTAGAACTCAAATTGTTTGACTTTAAAAACCAAAAAAAATTGATGTTAATTTTTTGTACCACTATTTTATGGGTTGGTGCACTCATTGCCCATTTTACTCCTGGTTTTGACTACTGGCTGGTGGGCAGTTTCAATTCCCTGCGGGCTAATTACATCTACGCAGATTTCTGGTATTATTACACCAAATATATGCTTTATGTAGTTGGATTTCCACTCATAATCATTTATATAGCTTCATTTAAAATTCAAAAATTAAAGCCATATCGTTTGGTATTTATGTTGGCTATTATGACCTCTGCAATTGGAAATCCCATTGTGGATCCTATGTTAAAGGATTTAATTGCTCTTCCACGACCCCAGGTAGCCCATCTGGATCTTAACAGTTTATACTATGTTAGTGGGTTTTCCTTCCCTTCGGGACATGCTTTCCAGTCATTTGCAATAACCTTACCCCTTATAATCTGTTTCTTGACCAATGATGCAACATTTAAAAGAAACTGGAAAAAGATAGTTTTAGCGTTGATTCTTCTGATTTATGCCCTAACACTGGCTTTCAGCAGAGTTATCGCTGGAGTGCATTACCTATCTGATATTTTATTCGGAATTGGATTTGCATTAATTTTAATGGTAATTTTAGCCAGCTTACTGCAATGGTTACTGGATAAAAACTATTTGAACCTTGAAAATGAGAAATGGTATGCTACGATCGTCATAACCATTACCCTCATCAATTATATTTTCATTCGTTAATTATTTCAATAAGGGACCTAATTTTACACATCGATCAAACTAATATATCCATTAAAAAAAATTTAATCATTTATTGTCTGTTTTACCACTGTAGCCGCGAATACTGCTGCTCCAAACCCATTGTCAATATTTACCACTGCTATTCCGGGGGCACATGATTGTAGCATGGAATTAAGTGCTGCGAAACCACCGGCCCCCACACCATACCCTACTGAAGTGGGTACTCCAATCACTGGAACATCCACCAATCCCGCCACCACTGAGGGTAGTGCTCCTTCCATACCCGCCACCACGATGATGGCCTTCACATCAGATTCTAACATTCGCCGTATCTGGGAGAACAACCTATGAATCCCAGCCACCCCCACATCGTAGGAGGTCAGTACTTCACATCCAGCCTCTTCAGCCACCATACGAGCTTCTTCGGCCACCGGAACATCAGATGTGCCGGCGGTGATTATTCCCATCTTGCCTTTTTTTTCTATTTCCCCATCTTTAATGAGCAAAATCCGGGCTTTAGGATTGTATTCCACCATCAAACTTTCATCATTAAGAAGGAGTTGGTCTTTAAGTTTTAGGTATCGTTTCTCTTCCAAACGAGTCACCATCACCCGTCCCCGTTTTGCACAGTTGTTGATTATCTTAAGAAGCTCAGGATCAGCCTTGCCTTCAGCATAGATAGCCTCTGGAAATCCAGTGCGAACATCACGTGCAGTATCTAACTTTGCAAAATCCTCCAATTCTACAATTTGCATGGTTTTAAGCATTTTTTCAGCTTCATCCACTGATAATTTACCATCTATTAATTCCTGGAGTACTTTCTTCATACTATCCTCTGCCTCATCAATTTATATATAAGTCGGAAGTATTAATAAGAATTCCATAAAGTGAAAGTTTTAAGATAGCATATGTTTAAATGTTTTAGATCAATCCGAATTCCTTTAAAATTAGTCATTCCTGCCAGATTTATTGGATTAATTATTGAAAAAATGAGGCGTATTAATTGAAAACAGCACGTATACTTGTTCAGGGAATTGTACAGGGAGTTGGATTTAGACCCAATGTTTACAGACTAGCGAAAAGCCTGGAAATCAATGGATACGTGCGAAATCTTGGTAATGTAGTTGAAATAATAGTTGAAGGTAAAGAAAGAGATATCAAAATCTTCACCAATGATTTAAAGGTTAAAAAACCACCGATATCCAAAATTGACAGCTTGGAATTAGAGTGGTTGGAAGATGATAAAAATGAATTTACTGATTTCCAGATACTGGAAAGCTCCTCCCATTTCTCCGGATCATCGGTGATCCCTCCTGACGTGGCCACCTGTGACCGGTGCATGGATGAAGTTATTAAAACTGGTGACCGGCGTTATCAGTACCCATTCACAGCTTGTACTGATTGCGGACCTCGATTCACAGTTATAAATTCCATCCCCTATGATCGACAGCGGACTTCCATGGAAGAATTCCCATTATGCCCGGATTGTTTAGAGGAATATCAGAACCCTGAAGATCGGCGCTACCATGCTGAGGCCACCTGTTGTCCGGTGTGTGGGCCGGAAGTTTTCCTTTACCGCGAAGGGCGGGTTGAATCTGATAATCCTATTAAAGAAGCAGCACAGCTTCTGGATGAGGGTAATGTGCTGGCAATGAAGGGTATTGGGGGCACTCATCTAGTGGCCAGTACCATTGATGATCTCCCGGTGATTAATCTGCGTGAGAGGCTGGGTAGGATGAACCAGCCATTTGCCTGCATGTCTCCTGATGTTCCCACCATACGTAGCTTTGCTGAAGTGGCCGATTACGAAGAAGAAACGTTAATATCACGAAACCGACCCATTGTTGTCCTTAAGAAGAACAGAGATTATTACTTATCCCCCCATGTTGCACCGTACTTGCATAATCTGGGGATTATGCTTCCCTACTCTGCCCTGCACCATCTGATTTTCTCCTACACTGATACCCCTGCTTTTATCATGACCTCCGCTAACATGCCCGGGGAGCCAATGCTCACCCAGAACCCGGAGATAATAGGTAAACTGGAGGGTGTGGCTGATTATTACCTCCTGCACAATCGGGAGATTGTTAACCGCTGCGATGATAGTGTGGTTCGTTTCCGGGGTGGTGATCTAGCATTTATCAGACGTTCCAGGGGTTATGTTCCGGAACCATACGATTTTTCAGATATAAGCAGGAATTTGAATGTCCTGGCCCTGGGCCCGGAGATTGATGTGACTTTTTCCTTACTTAAAGAGGGTAAATGTTATGTATCCCAACATATTGGAGATACCACCAAGTACGAGACTTTCATCTATCTACAGGAAGCCGTTGACCATATGATGGGAATTACCCGGACTGCAGCTATTGATTTGGTGACCTGTGATCTTCATCCTCAGTTTTTCACCACTAAACTGGCCCATGAACTTGGTGAAAGATTCCAATGTCCAGTTTTGAAGGTGCAACATCACCATGCCCATGCTGCTGCCCTGTTCATGGATTGGGGAGTGGATGAATATATCTGCATTGCCGCTGATGGTGTGGGTTACGGTGCGGATGGTGGTGCCTGGGGTGGGGAGATACTATTCTTTGCAGGGGAAGAATATGAGCGGATGGCCAGTTTAATGCCTCAAAAAATGCCTGGTGGAGATTTAACCACCCGCTACCCGGCCCGGATGATGATGGCCATGCTTTATCCCTATTATGGTGAGGAAGAAGTTGTGGATCTCATAAAAACATACTACTCTGATTATTTCCCCCACGGAGAAAAAGAGGTAAACATAGTGGCCAGTCAGCTTGGGAAAAATTTCAACCTCACCGAAACCACTAGTACGGGAAGGTTACTGGATGCACTTTCTGTCTGCCTTCGTATCTGTGGAGAAAGGACTTACGAAGGAGAATGTGCTATGAAACTGGAGTCAGCTGCCCATGGTGGTGATGATGTCCTTAATATTCCCCTTAAAATCTTTAAAAAAGATGGCCGGGATGTTCTAGATACCTCAAGTATACTTATATCGGTTCTGGAAAAACAACTGGAAGGAGTCCCACTTAGAGACCTGGCATACTCTGCCCAGCATGCTGTTTCCCAGGGTTTGGCCAAGCTAGCAATAATCGCGGCTGAAAAAAAGGGAGTTAACGTTATTGGAGGGTCAGGGGGAGTTTTCTATAATGAAGCTATTAGTATGGGCATTAAAAGATTTGTGGAGGATGCTGGTTACAGTTTCATCCAGCATAAGAACAGTTGTGCAGGGGATGGTTCTGTTTCATTGGGGCAGGCTGCAGTGGCCGCTTTAAAATGTGAGAAAAAATCTTAATTTAAGTTTCATTTACACGAATCAAAGGTCTAAAACTAATTGATCTTACCTATGGTTCTTCATTGGAGGATTCTTCCCTCCCAAACATCACTGGGAGATTCAAGGAACGTATTTTTATGGCTCTTTTTCTTTCATCCACCTGACGTAAAAGGATTTTTGCGTGTTTTTTGGCCTCATCATAGTTTTGGATGAGGTTTTCCAGTTCTGATGAAACATCTTCCCCTAGTCGGGCTTTTTCCTCTAATATTTGCAGTTCCTGGAACTCATGACCAGGTGATTTAACACGGATGGTACCCTGGCTCATGAATATCTGGAATTCCACATCATTGGAAATGTCATAATATTTCCTGGGCCTTCCTCGTTCTATTTTCTGGAAATTAGAGCTTAAAAGGCCTGCTTCTTCCATGGCCCTCAGGTGTTCGATGATGGCCTTCTGACCTATCTCCAGTTCCCGAGATATCTGGCTGACAAAACGAGGCTCATCCCGTAATAAGTCAAGTATGTCCCTGCGGGTTTTGCAGCCCATTACATCCAGTAATAATTCTAAATCCATTTTTCTTCCACTTTTTTTATTATAATTGTATGATTGTTGTTGATTTATGATTTATGTATCTATCTAAATCAATCTCAATTTTAAATTGGCTTAATTAATTTTTTAGAGTTTCTTTTTTTAAATTCTCAGTTTACTTAATCAACATATGAATCTTCGATGAATGCGTTCCAGCCATTATCCACCGGTTCTGAAACTAAAAAATTTTTATAACTATTGGTTATTATAATGCCTATTTTCAGAAAGGTTTATATAACCTTTGGTTACTATACTTTTATATAACTTTTGGTAAGTATAACCATGATTTAGAGAAAGGTTTATATAACCATTAGTAACTATAATGGTAAAGCTACTATATCTTCCCATCCCCGAGTAAAGGTGAATAAATGACAGATAAAAAAGATGTTGGCAAGATGCAGGATGAACTGAATGAATTAAAGTCAGAGATCCAGAAAAAAGATGATGAAATCAAGGAGAAGGAAGAGGAAATCACCAGCAAAGATGAAAAGATAGAACAATACCATGAACGGCTATTAAGACTTCAGGCTGATTTTGATAACTTTAAAAAACGAACCGAAAAGGAGTTAAGTGATCAAATTCATTACGCCAATGAAAAACTCATACTTAAAATATTAGACTCCTATGAAGACCTGGAAAGAGCCCTCAAGTCCGGTGAATCCCATGACCTCCATGAAGGAGTGGAAATGATCTACCAGAACCTCAAAAACATCCTAGAAGGAGAAGGCCTGGAAATAATCCCTACTGAAGGGGAAAAATTCGACCCATTTGAGCATGAAGCACTCATGGCCGAAGCCCATGAAGACTTTAAGAATGGAGAAGTTATTGAAGAACTCTGTAAAGGTTACAAATTAAATTCTAAGGTTATAAAGTATTCTAAAGTTAAAGTTTGTAAAAAAAATGATTGAATATTAGAATAAGAGGTGTATTTGCATGGCTAAAACAGAAAAAATTATAGGAATTGACTTGGGAACCAGTAACTCTGCTGCTGCAGTGCTGGTGGGTGGTAAACCAACCATCATCCCCAGTGCAGAGGGAGCTACCCAGTACGGTAAATCATTCCCCAGCTACGTCGCCTTCACTGATGATGGTCAACGCCTGGTGGGAGAACCTGCCAGAAGACAGGCTGTAACCAACCCGGAAAAAACCATCACCGCCATCAAAAGGCAGATGGGTACCAGTTACAAGGTAGATATCTCAGGTAAACAGTACACACCACAGGAAATCTCAGCCTTCATCCTGCAAAAGATTAAAAAGGATGCTGAAGCGTTCCTAGGGGAGGAAGTGAAAAAGGCAGTTATCACCGTGCCCGCTTACTTCGACGACAACCAGAGAACCGCAACCAAAGACGCGGGAACCATTGCCGGACTGGACGTGGTGCGACTGGTCAACGAACCAACTGCCGCCAGCCTAGCCTACGGTATTGACAAATCCAGTGATGATGAACTGGAAATCATGGTTTTCGACTTCGGAGGAGGTACACTGGATGTGACCATCATGGAATTCGGAGGCGGAGTCTTTGAAGTTAGATCCACCAGTGGGGACACCAAACTAGGTGGAACTGACATGGATGCCACAGTCATGAATTACCTGGCAGAGGAGTTCAAAAAAGACACCGGTGTGGACATCATGAACGATGACCAGGCCGTGCAGAGGTTAAGAGAAGCTGCTGAAAAGGCCAAAATCGAACTATCAACCACCCTAACCACTGAAATCAACCTACCATTCATAACCGCAACGCAAGACGGGCCAAAACACTTGACCCACACCCTAACCCGGGCTAAACTGGAAGAACTGGTTGATTCCATCATCAAACGCTGCTCCAGCCCAATGGAACAGGCCTTATCCGATGCTAAAATGTCTAAAAGTGATGTGGATAAGATCATCCTTGTGGGAGGACCTACTAGGATGCCCATTGTCCAGAAATTCGTGGAAGACTACATCGGTAAACCAGTAGAACGAGGAATTGACCCCATGGAATGTGTGGCTGTGGGAGCAGCAATTCAGGGAGGAGTACTCGCTGGAGAAATCAAAGACTTGGTCCTTCTGGATGTAACTCCATTATCCCTGGGTATTGAAACTCTGGGAGGAGTGTTCACCAAATTAATTGAACGAAACACCACCATACCCACCAAGAAGAGCCAGGTGTTCACCACCGCTGCAGACAGCCAAACTTCAGTAGATATACATGTCCTGCAAGGTGAACGATCAGTGGCCACTGGAAACACCACCCTGGGAAGGTTCCAGCTGATAGGAATTCCACCAGCACCAAGAGGAATGCCACAGATCGAGGTAACCTTCGATATAGATGCCAACGGTATTCTCAATGTATCTGCCAAGGACATGGGAACTGGTAAAGAACAGGCCATTACCATCACCGCACCTAACAAGTTATCAGAGGACGAAATTGACCAGAAAATCCGGGAAGCTGAACAGCACGCTGAAGAGGATAAGAAGCGCCAGGAAGAAGTGGAAATCCGGAACAACGCCGATTCAATGATCTACACCGCCGAGAAAACCCTGGATGAACTGGGTGACAAAGTCCAGGCCGACCAGAAAACCAAGATCGAAGGACTGATCAAAGAACTACGTGAAGTTATTGGTGGAGATGATCTGGATGCCATTAAGAGCAAAAATGAAGAGCTGACTAAAGTTGTGCAGGAAGTTGGAGCTGCTATTTACCAGCAAGCCCAGCAAGAACAGGCTCAACAACAACAGCAAGGTCAGGATGCTCAGGGGCAACCCGGTCAGGATCCTAAGGATGACGACTCCGTCGATGCCGACTATGAGGTAAAAAAATAGATCAACAGGGAAGTATGAATGGAGGGGGATGAGATTTTATTCTCACCTCCCCCCTTACTACCCAACACTTTTATTATATTTATTCCACTAAAATTGAAATACACTTAAAAATAATATCCTTGAAATTTCTTAAAAAATGTAGATTTGAATTAAGATTTAAACTTAGAAAAAATTTAGATTAAATTTAATTTGAATTGATTTTAATTTCACACTAATAAAATTCATCATAAATAGATATATTATCTAAAATATAGATTCAGAGGATTTAAGGAAGATTAGCATGGCAGAGAAGCGCGATTATTACGAAGTCCTGGGAGTGGAGAAAGGAGCCACTAAGAAAGATATTAAAAAGGCCTACCGTAAACTGGCCATGGAATATCACCCTGATGTCAGCGAAGACCCCGAAGCAGGTGAAAAATTCAAAGAAATCAGTGAAGCTTACGCAGTGCTATCTGACGAAGAGAAGAAAAATACCTACGACCAGTACGGCCATGCGGGAATGGGAGGATTCAGTCAGGAAGACATATTTAACAATATTAACTTCGAAGATATTTTCCGTGGCTTCGGATTCGGAGGAAGCCGTGGCGGTGGGGGAGCAGGTGGTTTTGAGAGCATATTCGATCTTTTTGGATTTGGAGGAGGTCGTCGTAGCGGACCACAGCAGGGCGATGATGTGCTATATGAAATGAAGATCACCCTAGAAGACGCAGCCCACGGTCTGGAAGAGGACATTGCAGTCCCTCATAAAAAAACCTGTCCCCATTGTAATGGATCAAAAGCCGAACCTGGAACAGAAAGCAGGACTTGCGATGTCTGTGGAGGTAGTGGTCAGGTCAGACAGGTGCAAAACACCCCATTAGGCCAGTTCGCCACTATACGTCCATGCAGTGCCTGCCGTGGTGAGGGGAAAATAATAGACAGCCCCTGCCATGAATGTCATGGTAAAGGTATTGTAAGACAAAAGAGCACCATCCACGTGAAAATACCTGCAGGAGTAGAGGATGGATCCCGTCTGCGAGTTCCTGGTGAAGGAGATGTTGGTAAACGTGGCGGACCCCCTGGAGATCTTTACGTTCTCATCAGGGTGAAACCACACCAGTACTTCCAGAGGGAAGGAGCCAACCTCCACTATGAAAAATCAATAAGCTTTGTCCAGGCCACCATGGGAGATAAAGTTGATGTTCCCACCATTGATGGAGAAGTGGAGCTTAAAATACCGGCCGGAACCCAGACCGGAACATCATTCCGAATTAAAGGCCATGGAATGCCCCATTTAAGATGGAATGGTAAGGGTAATCTGTACGTGAAGGTTAAGATTGTCACTCCCCGTAAACTCAGCCCCCGTCAGAAGGAACTCCTGGAAGAGTTCGCGGAGGTCAGTGGTGATGAGATATACCATGAAGAGAAGGGGTTTTTTGACAAAGTGAAGGATGCCATTAACCACTAACATCCTAATAACCATTCTAAACCTTTTTTAATATATTTTTATAAAAACTGAATCCCCCTAATCTCAGTACTAGCTACAAGTTCTACTGAACCCCTATCACCTTCCTCTGAAACCCCCATTATTTTTATAAATCCCCACCAGGAAATCAATAGAAAAGTGAAACTATTTATTTTACATCAGACTATTCTCATCTAATTGAAGATAGCTTCTAAAAAGTATAAAAGATGTGATCCGGTGAACATTCAAAGAGTGCAAGATGAAAATCATGACATAAATGTGGAAGAAATAATAGGGAAAATAGATGGTTATTTTGGTTTCGTGCCTAAAATATTCCAGGTTTTATCAGAGAACCCACCTGCCCTAAAAACATTTTTCGACAAAGTTGAAGTTATGATGGTAGATGAAGCCCTTTCCCCCCTTACCAAGGAATTTGTGTCCATTGGAGCTGCCGCTGCTCTGGGATCAGCCCACTGCCTCCGCACCCACCTAGAGGTAGCCCGGGAATTCGGAGCCAGCCAGGAACAGCTGCTACTGGCCATCTTACTGGGCACCACCATCACTGAAACCACCGCACTTTCCAAATCATTACGAGTCTATGAAGACTTTTGCACAAGCAAAAAATGAAAATAGAAACCAGTTTTAATTCTTTTAGTCCTTAATTTTCAAAAACTATTCCTAAAATGATATTCCTAAAAATATTAATTTATCTTAAAAAGCAATATTAACATTATTTA
>NZ_CP017768.1:2092500-2282500 GCF_002813695.1 Methanobacterium subterraneum
CCACTGCTGGGGCTTCGGTGTAATCACTTAATTGTATCTGGGAGCCATGGAGTTCATCAACCATTGCCGCAAATCCTGAAAACCATTCTAAACGTTTTTTGGTTCCAATTACCTCTTTTTCCCTCCAGTCGAAGTCCTGCCATGGTTCTGCCGAGGACATTAAGAATAATCGTACCACGTCGGCTCCGTGGATTTTAATGGCATCTTCCAGGAGAATGATGTTTCCCTTGGAAGAAGACATTTTATGTCCTTCCAGTAATCCCATTCCAAAGACTACCACTCCGCGGGGTCTTTTTTCCTCGGGGAATATGGCTGAATGGTGAAAGATGTGGAATGAAAGGTGATTTCCCACCAGGTCCTTGGCAGACAGTCTCCAGTCCAGTGGGTACCAGTAGTTAAATTCTTCCTTCATACCATCGGGTATGTTGGTTTTGGTGGTTGGTTTATCCAGGAATACGTGGTCGAAGAATTCTTCGTCCAGTTCTTCCGGGTCTATGTTTTTCAGGTGCGGGGCGATGGCGTAGTAACTCATGTAGATGGTGGAGTCACTGAGGGGTTCGATTAACCACTGGGTGTCCCAGGGTAGTGGTGTTCCCAGACCGATCCGTCGGGCGCATGCCCAGTCATGGAGCCAGTTAAGGTAGTATTGGAAGTTGGATCGTATCTCCTCTGGTACGGTTTTCATCAGGGAGAGTGTGTTCTGGGTGGTGGTGGTCCAGTCTTCGTCAGAATACTTGAGAAACCACTGGTTGTCCAGGATCTTAACCACGCACTCGGTACCGCAACGGCAGATCACTGGTTTTTCTGCGAATTCATGCATTATGTCCCCTTTACCAGCTTCTAAGAGATTATCTTTAATGGCATCCCTGGCCTCGGGCACCCTTAAACCAGAATAACCAGTGACGTGTTCATCCATAACTCCCTTGGCGTGTTCCAGTTTGTACATTTCATTGGTGGCTTCTTTGAGTTTAGGGTCTTCCTGGCTTTTAACACCCATTTTTTCCACCATTTCCACTGCAGGGTGTTCGCCGAATCCTTTGAGACGTATGAGTCCTATGGGCTGGATTTTCTCCACTTCGTCTTTTATCCCATATTTTTCCAGAGTTTCCGTGTCCTTTTTAAGGTCTACCAGGGCGATGTAGTCTGCTGGGGCGTGTGCCGGTACTGAGTAAACCACCCCTGTAGCATAATCCGGGTCGACAAATGATGCCGGTAGAATAATGTGCTGTTGCCCGGTCACCGGGTTTTCCACGTATTGGCCGATTAAACTTGGGGCATCCGCATCTTCAATTAGTTCCAAGTCGGTTTTCTGATTTAAAAGGTTGTGGTATGCTTTTTTGCTGATAACCCATTCTTCCCCACTACTTCTAACCTTAACGTATTCTTCAGATGGATTAAGCCATAGGTTGGTGGCTCCGAAGAGGGTTTCCGGACGGAAAGTGGCGGCTACTAAATATTTTTCTCCCATTTTAAATTTGATGAGGGTTAATTCATTGATGGCCACTCCTTCTCCTTCCAGGAGGTCATGGTCCCCTACTGGGTTTTCATCATCAGGACAGTACTTTACCGGGTGGGCCCCTCGGCGTACCAGTCCTTTTTGGTTGAGTTTTTCAAATTGCCAGGTGATGAATTTCTGGTAGTGAGGGTCGATGGTGGTGAATTCGCGTCTCCAGTCAATGGAAAATCCTAGCTGAGTCATGACATTGTGGTACTCTTCACTGAAATATTTGACAATGTAATGGGGGTCGGTGAATTTGTTAAGCTCGTCCTCGGGTACTTTATGAACGTTCTGGTATATGTCCAGAGTCCAGGGATCTCTTCTACCGATACGTTTGGCTATCCCTATAACTGGAGCCCCGGTAACGTGCCAACCCATGGGGAATAATACATTGTATCCTTGCATTCTCTTAAAACGAGCATAAACATCCGGAACAGTATAGGTACGGCCGTGGCCCACGTGCATTGCCCCACTAGGGTAAGGGTAGGCCACAGTTAAGAATAGTTTTTCACGATTATCAGGATTAGATTGGAATAATTTTGATTTCTGCCATTTTTTCTGCCATTTCTCCTCAATTTTAATATCTGTCACTAAATCACCGCCATGATAATATTTTAATTTGGTAAAAACTAATTTATGATTAATTAACATTAATTTCAATTAATAATAGATTATAAACCAATAATCAAAGTTTTAATGCTTTTCAAGTGAGTTGTCCAGCCAGTCCAAGTAGTTCTCTGAACCCCTTTTGATCTGGATTTCCAGTGCACATGGTGTCTGGTAACTGTGGATTTCTCCAACCCTATCTATAACTTTATCCACTAATTCTGAACGGGTCTTCACCAGGAGGATGGATTCAACATCTTCCTCCAAACTCCCCTCCCACCAGTAAATGGATTCCATACCAGATATTATATTGGCACAGGCCACTAGTCGTTCATTTAAAAGAGTTTTAGCTATTTTTTTAGACTCTTCAACTCCGGAAGCTGTGATATAAACCATTGAATACACTTTAAACATCTCGAACTACTCGGTTATAGGATGAATTATTTTATTATCCCCATATTATTTGATCTACTATGAACTATCTCAATCAGGAAGTAATAATTCAACACCACTGAATTATCTAATTATGGGAGGTATGGGAGGCATTATTGTTTTGTGTTCAGCAGCCAGCATCATCACCTTAACCCTTACCACTTCATCCAGTTTTATCTGCAATTTGTGGGCTGTTTCATCCTCTTTCATCCCGTGTTCAGTCATCAAGTACAGGATTTTATCTAAAAGATCGTATTTGATTCCCAGATCTTCCTCATCAGTTTGTCCCGGCCATAAACCGGCAGTGGGATCCTTGTGGATTATATCCTCATTGACATCAAGATAACTTGCCAACCTGCGGACATCTGTTTTGTATAAACCCCCTATAGGGAGTATATCAACCCCACCATCACCATACTTAGTGAAATAGCCAACCAGGAGTTCAGTTCTATTACCAGTACCCACTACCAGACGATTTAGAGCATTAGCATGATAATAGAGTACTACCATTCGCATTCGTGCCTTAAGATTCGCTCCGGCAAGTTTATAGTTTTCATCATTTTCAGAACGGCTGCAAACATCTTGAACTGGTTCAATGAGAGGATCTATAGGTATGATTTTGTGTTTTATTCCTGTTTCCTCTGCCAACTTCACTGCATCATCCACGTCTTCTTGACTAGTGGTCTGGCTGGGCATGATGAGGCCCAAAATTTTATCCTTGTTCACCACTTGGGCACATAGTTTGGCAGTGGTGGATGAATCTAATCCACCACTGAGACCTATAACCAGACCTTGCGTGTTGGATTCGATCAATGAACTTTCAATAAAGCTTGATATCTCTCTTGATGCCCTTTCCACATCTAATACTGGTAATATCCCATTATAATCGCCCATATTATACACCCTACTAATTATTTAACCCACATAAAATTTATTATCCATTAATTTCAGTTAATATCCCAACAAAAGCATGCCATCAAATAAAACCTTTTATTGGTCCTTTATTGATGATCGGCCCTCACAGCTGAAATTACACTGTGGTTTGGAAAATATTTCCATATTGATTATAGGATTATATTTAGGTTTTATTAAATATGGATTTTGCACAATTATTATATGTCCACAGAATTTAAGTAAGATAATCAAATAGAAACTATTTAACTTGGAAAAAATGGATGTTTAATATTGAAGTTTATTTTAGGCTTATTACGATCTAGAATAAATAATGGAGGCATTATATAATGGCAATTAGAGACCTTTTCCAATTTAAAAAAGGAAAAACAACATTCGTGTTTATTGGAGGGAAAGGGGGAGTGGGTAAAACTACCGTATCCGCATCAACTGCCCTATGGTTAGCTGAAGAGGGTAAAAAAACTCTGGTAATATCAACAGACCCTGCTCACTCACTTTCAGACTCTTTAGAGAAGAAACTGGGACATGACCCCACCCCCATAGGTGAAAACTTGTGGGCTGCAGAAATTGACCCGGAAGTGGCAATGCAGGATTATCAGGTTAAGATGAAGGAACAGCAGGCCCTTAACCCTGGCATGGACATGGGTATGATGGAGGATCAGATGGAAATGGCCACCATGGCCCCTGGAATCGATGAGGCAGCTGCCTTTGACAAATTCCTCCAGTATATGACCACTGATGAGTACGATGTTGTGGTCTTCGACACCGCACCCACCGGACACACCCTGAGATTACTATCTTTCCCGGAAATGATGGATAGCTGGGTAGGGAAGATGATCAAAGTCAGGAGACAGATCGGTAGCATGGCCAAAGCCTTTAAGAACATCATGCCCTTCATGGGAGATGAAGACGAAGAGGACAAAGCCATGGAAGACATGGAAGCCACCAAAAAACAGATACGTGTTGCCAGGGAAGTTATGGCAGACCCAACACGAACATCCTTTAAAATGGTGGTTATCCCTGAAGAAATGTCCATCTACGAATCTGAAAGAGCAATGGAAGCACTGGAAAAGAACAACATGCACACCGATGCAGTTATCGTAAACCAGATCCAGCCAGAAGAAGCAGACTGTGATTTCTGCCGTGCACGACGTCAGATCCAACAAAAAAGAATGGAAAGTATCCGTCAGAAATTCGGTGGCCAAGTAGTGGCTGAAATACCATTATTCCGGGAAGAAGTTAAGGGTACTGATAAACTAAGAGAAGTTGGTAAGATCCTGTACGGGGAGAGCGAAGTAGCTTCCTAAAACCTCTTTTTCCAATTTCATTCTCTTTTATTTTTAACGCTATTTTTAGATAATCTCTATTATTTAGTCGATAGTTCCATATTTTTAGTCGATAGTTCCATATTTGAAAGAAGAATTTGGTTAAGATAGTTTCACACTTAAGAGAAGAGTTTCAGTACGTTTTTTATAAATCCTTCCAGAGCCTGGTTATAGTTAAACCAATCCTTTTCATAATGTTTGGTCTGGCTGATCATGAAGGTGTAAGAATAGAGGGAAAGGGCCATTGCATTATAGTCCACGTCCCGTCCAGGAAGGTTTTCTTCCAAGTATTTACTCATATATTTCACAAATTCAGCCAGCATGGGATCAGTGCTACCACTTTTTTGAGTGTTGGAAAGAGAAATGAATTCATAGTGATCCTCGGCTATTCTGGCCATGTCGGTGATTAAGGTTCTTAAAAAAACATCAGGATCAGTGGAAACATTGGTAGCCAGGGCTTCATCCACATCTTCTTTAACTTTCACTATGTTCTGATTCAAAACCTTGTTAAAAAGATTTTGTTTTGTTTTAAACTTTCTGAACAAAGTTAATTCACTGAAACCTGCCTTTTGAGCTATAAATCTAGTTGTAGCACCTTTATATCCTTTTTCAGCAAATATTTCCAAAGCTGCGTCTAAAAATTTCTGTTCCGTTTTATCAACCATGTTTACATGCAACCATTAATCCATATCCATAGATTTCTAAACCAGAGGTTTTAAAAAATAATTTCCAGGGTCACCTTATAAAGGTTAACCATCAAAAACCCGGCGATCGATAGATGATATTTTAGATTATTAAATATTAGAGTTTCTGGACTAAATAAGAGTCAGTTATCTATGTTTTTCAGATAATTAAAGTTTATTGTCAATAATTACCAAATAAATTTTGTAGTATATAATATGGAATTGGGTTCTAAGCTTAGTTAATTTATAAGATAATATGATTTATTCTAAGAAACAACACCATTAACCGCCATATATGATAAATCAGCTGCCTTATTAAGACATTGCTGTATATAATTATCGTCATCTGTTTCCAACCATGATTCCCATGCATTCTCGCTCATTTGGTCACAGGAAGATAATTCACTATCCCATTTGCCTGTTTTATCCGTAAGGTGGGGTTCCAGGAGTATTGCTTGTAGCTCACAGCTAGTGTGATCATATCCCGAATTACCCCCAGAATGTGGTGGGCATACACTATCAGAGATATAATGAGTTGCCACACCAAAACAGTAGCTGGCCGGTTTATAATTTCCATTCTGATAATAATCCCTACCTTTTTGAAGCCAGTAGTTGGCTTTTTCTTCACTGGCCGGGTAGTGATGATACTGGAAGTCAAAAAACTTATAATCAGGATCATCAGCCCCATCCAACATTTCTGAAAGATCCAGCTTGTCCTGAGCATCAGCAGGGAGCGAGTAATAAACTTCCTCAACAATGGCATAATGATTAGGAGCCGCCCAGGCAGATACGGGATGGGGTATTGCCAGGACAATAACAAATGTAACAAAAATCATTATCAGGGTTCTTTTCATGGTTCCTCGAACTTAGGGTAAATCTAGAAAATCAGTTAGTCGGTCTAATGAAAATGTGTAGTAAGTACCCATATTTAAACATACGCAACAAAAAGTCATTGGAGAATTAGATTGCAAAATTTAGATTCCATGGATTTAATGTACTTTGAAAAACTAAATTAAATTATTAAACTGGATAAAATAGTATTAATGATCCAATCCCGGTGATATCCAATGCATGGAAAATCATGTCCCATTGATTTGAAACAAATACCCCCTTGGAAGCGGTATTTAAGAGGTTTTCTAAGGATAATCATCCTGATTAACGCAGTGTACCATGTCGTCTTGGGTGAGGTTTTCTTTGGATTTTTAGCCCTATTAGCCCTTACAATCCTTCTTGTTCCCCGATTTTTTACAAAAAACAAGATATGTGTCGTTCCAGTGGATATAGAAATACTTTTTTTAATCGTGGTCTTTTTTGAGTTAATAGTGGCCGATGCCTATAGTTTTTACAGCAGAGTGCCTTACTATGATAAGTTCATGCACCTACTGGTCTCTTTTATTGTGGGCCTGGTGGGAATGGTGATCATTTACACATTCTACGCCCTTGGAAAACTTCAAGCCAGTACTGGGGTGATGTTTGCCCTTATTGTTTTAATAACCATGGGCCTGGGTGCTGGTCTGGAAATGGCAGAATATTTCTACGATCAAATCCTATATCCCTTAATTGGCCCTTACCTACCCACTGGACTCACCCAGGGGTCCATGGTGGCATCACCCCTGGCAGACACCATGGAAGATTTATTTGTGGATACATTGGGAGGTATACTGGGGGCGGCAATAGGGATAATTTTGATTAAAAGAGAAGAGAAAAGGGGAAGAGAACTGGAAATACTGGATGAACTGGAAGTACTGGCCGGGGGAAATAGTGAAGATGACTTGGAATAATCATGGATCCATCCTCTGGCATTAAATTAAATGGTTGTGGTAACATAGATTATAAACGAATCCGTAATATTTCCGTGGCTTTTTTAGTATTTCTAATTATTTTAGTGAGTTTCAGCTTTTTAGCTGGATTACTAGGTGAAACCTCATCCACAGGACCTATTAAAATATTTTCATGGGTTATTGGTTCGATAATTGCCTTTAAGATATTTGAAATCATGGGGGATAAAAAAAAATAGTTCTCTTAAAAAATAGGTTTTTTTAAATAGAACCTTAGTTTCCTCAAATAGAAGAAGTTTATCTAAAAAAAGGTTTTTGAATGGAAAAAATCTTGAAAATGCCCTAAATGAAAAAATGACCTAAAAAGATATAATTATTTTTTTGGTGATTCAAAATGCTTATAAAATCTCTTAAAAAATGCGAATACTTCCAAGTATCCGATGAAACTGTTCTGTGTGAGCTTCTGCACCCTGTAAATGAAAATATAGAAATGGGTTGCAGTGTGGCCCATGCCATCATCGAACCCGGCCAGGCATCTTTACCCCACAAATTAAAAAGTTCAGTGGAAATTTACTTCATAATAGAAGGTGAAGGCATAATGCACATTGACACTGAATCAAGAGATGTTAAACCAGGTGATGCTATCTACATACCTCCAGGATCATCCCAGTGGATAGAAAACACAACCAAGAACAATTTAAAGTTTTTGTGTGTGGTAACACCACCCTGGCGGGAAGAAGATGAGGAACTGTGCGATTAAAGGATTATCCAGCTGTTGTTTAAAAACTGTATGATTAGATGTCCATTATTAAGAAACTAGTAAATGACAAGAACTAACTAGTAAATGACCATCACACACAGATAACTGAACTCCTTACCCGCTATTTCCTTTAAAGTCCCCTTAAACAGTCTTTCATCAGGGTAACTGAGCCTTTCACACACTGCTACTTTTCTTTCCAGGTGAATTCCATTTTCAAGGAGGAACTGTGCCAGTTTCTCCACCCTGAAGTCTGGTAAAACAATGGTGGGCTTCCCGTTATCCAAATAATCCAATATTACTTGGGAGTTTCCTTTCCCATGGAGGGTGAGGAGGTTGGCCTGATCCCATGGGAGTTGTAGCCGGGCTGCAGCCAGTTGCAGGGAGCTGATACCCGGAATAACCTCAATGTCCAGATCATCCCGTAGATTAAGAATAGGTTTCAGGACCCCTGAAAATCCAGGGTCACCGGTGGATAGAATGGCCACATCTTTACCTTCATCCACCAGGGAAATTGACTTTTTCATCATTTCATCCATATTCCGTGCCCTTAATACCAATGTATCCCCCACAAATCCGGGGAATAAATCCAGAGCCCTCTGACTCCCTACCAGCACATCAACAGATTCCACAGCATCTATAGCTGCTTTGGTTAAATAGTCACTTGATCCAGGTCCGGTTCCCACCAGGTAAAGTTTTGACATCTATAATTGCTCCTGTTCTCAATATTAACTGCATAATGATGATATAATACTAATTTTAATATGTTTAGTTTAGTGTTTGAATTTCTAGATATAACTAACATTTCATTTGTTGATCTTCCCCTAAAATCTTTAATAACCTGGTAGGTAAAAAGACTAGTAGTGATTTATTATGCTCCAAATTGCAGTTACCGGAAAGCCCAACGTGGGCAAATCATCTTTTTTCAACGCAGCCACCCTATCAGAAGCAGACGTGGCTGGTTATCCATTTACCACCATCGACGTTAATAAAGCAGTGGCCCATGTGGTTAAACCCTGCCCCTGCCGAGAATTAGAGGTGGAATGTAATCCTCGAAACTCCCAATGCCATGATGGTCAACGACTGATCCCAGTGGAACTCTTAGATGTTGCTGGCCTGGTACCCGGAGCCCATGAAGGCCGTGGTCTGGGTAACAAATTCCTGGACGATCTACGCCAGGCCAGGGTATTCATCCACGTCATTGACGCCTCAGGATCCACTGATGAAGAGGGAAGACCCTGTGAGGCAGGTTCACACGACCCCATGGAGGATGTGGACTTCCTGCAACATGAAATAACCATGTGGCTCTTTGGAATCCTCAATAAGAACTGGAACCGTCTGGTGCGCAAGGCACTCTCTGAGAAACTGGACATTGCCAAGGTTATAGCCGAACAACTCAGTGGAGCTGGCATAATGGTGGAAGATGTTCTGGAAGCCAAGAGAAGTGTTACCAAGGAATATAAGGACTGGGAAGATGAAGATCTCATTGAAATATTGGATAACCTTCTTAAAATTGCCAAACCCATGCTCATCGTAGCCAACAAGGCCGATCTCCCCCATGCAAAGGAGAATATTCACAGACTCCGGGAAAAGTACGATAATGTGATTCCTGCTTCTGCCGAGGCTGAACTGGCATTAACCAGGGCTGCAGAAGCCGGTTTAATCAGTTACGTGTCTGGTGAATCTGACTTCAAGATCCTCCAGGAAGACAAACTGAGCCCTCAGCAGATAAATGCCCTGGAATACATACGGGAAAATGTTCTCCAAAAATACGGAGGTACCGGAGTCCAGAAAGCCCTTAACCAGGCCATTTTCAACCTGCTGGATATGATCGTGGTTTACCCTGTTGAGGATGAGCACAAACTCTCCGACCAGAAGGGTAACGTGCTCCCCGATGCACTCCTCGTTCCTAGTGGTTCCAAACCGAGGGATATGGCATTCCTCATACACACCGATATTGGAGAAGGTTTCATGCACGCCATTGATGCCAGGAGTTGTCGTAGGGTGTCCAGCGACCATGAATTAGATGATGGGGATATAATCAGTATTATCTGTCGTTAGAATGGCTATAAAAAGTTTGAGAAGTTAATAAAAACGTGACACTGTTATTATACCCCTTAAATCCAGGAAGATTTCTTCTAAGGAGAAGAGTATGCTTTTAGGCAGCTAAATTAATAAACTAAAATGAATTCGATTTTATTTATGACATCGGAAATCGCAACCCCCTGAGCTTACTATTCGTTAGCTCTGCTACTTTTCGGATCTGAGAATATTAGTATTATATTCGTTAATAGACATAATACAATAATTTATGCCACTAAAGTTAAATATAATATGAACTTCAAAGACAATATTGATGAATGTAAATGGCTAATAATAATTAGATAAAAATATACTCATTTCATGGAATTTTACATATTCTGGTTGGATTTCTGTCCAGATTATTTCATTATAGGGGGATGGGCATTGTTAAAAAATATTGGAACAGTTGTGATGTTGGTTGCCGCGGTTTTTCTAGCTGTGGTTCTTGTGATATTACCCCACAACCCAACCATGCATGATAAAAACACCCCTGATCCAATTCAAACACCCCTTAACCCAGAAATCCCCCAAAATAATCTTATTAATATAAATACTGCTAATTCTGCTTTCTTGAATGCGAATGCATACTCTTCAACCATTTTCCACAACCCCAACATGGGAAATGGGCCTGTTGGTACTTACCCCCCAGATATTGAAAAGGTTATCAGTTTATTCAATTCCTACGTTGAAAACCAATTCAAAGATAGTCTCATCCCCGGAGCAGCCGTGGTGGTAGTCTACAAGGACAAAATAGTGTACCTGAAGACTTTAGGGGTGAAAAAGGTAGGTGAATCTGATCCCATTAACTTGGAAACCATCTTCCAAATTGGTTCCTGTTCCAAGGCCTTCACCGCCACGGCAATAGCATCCCTGGTCGATGCCGGAATAATGACTTGGAATGACACTGCCCAACAGTATTTCCCTAATGATAACGAGTTCGTACTGCAGGATCCCGTGGCCGCCCAGGAAGCCAATATGAGGGATCTACTCTCCCACCGAAGTGGCATGCATGATAAAGCCGGTAACGAACACGTTCTGGACTTCAAGTACGATTTCAGTGAAATTCTCTACCGTATGAGATATATAGCTGCGCAGAGTGAGTTTAGAACTAAATATGCCTATAACAACATTATGTTTTCCCTTGCAGGCCAATCCTCTGCCCGGGCAGCATCCACCACTTGGCCCCAGTTAATAAAGGAAAAGATTTACCAGCCCCTTAATATGGATTACAGTGTGGTGACTTATCAGGAGTTTGTTGATAATCCCAACCATTCCGGCACCCATGTCATATATAATGGAGTGGCTTACTACGTTGATCCTCTTAATCTAGATGCCATGGGTCCTGCTGGGAGTTTAAGCTGTTCAGTGGATGATATGGGCAACTGGCTCCAGTTCCAACTTAACAACGGGGTTTTTAATGGGCAACAGGTAGTTTCATCCCAGTCCCTGGCTGAAACTCGCACCCCCCAAATACTGGTTGAATCCAATCCCAACATGGAGACCTGGTATGCCCTGGGGTGGACTGTGGTTTACACCCAGGGCAGGACATTCATAGCCCATGCAGGGTCCACCCGGCTATCTTCAGCTTACACCCTTCTGCTTCCTTCTGAAGAGTTAGGTGTGGTGGTTATGGCCAATGAGGCCACTTTTGGCCAGGATTTCTGTGTGGATATTGCCAGTGAACTGATATCCATATACTCCCAGACCAGGGTGGTTCCCTTTCCAGTTCTCCCGAAGAGATGGGAGGGACTCCTGTGGAAACACTGCCCATCTTATCATCAACCACTGACCCCCTGCCCTATGCAATTGATAACTACGTTGGTACTTATTATTCTGATTATTATGGTAACGTTCGGGTGGAGAAATTTAACGACACCTGTCTAAATTTATACCCTGGAAATAACGTTGATCCTTCTCCCTTAAACCATGAAAGTGGTAATACATTTAAAGATGCATATTACGGGACCAGTGTGGTTTTCAGTAATTTTGATACTGGTATTCCCCAGGAAGTTTATACTGAAAGGTGGGATGTGAATGGTGGTAACGGAACCTTCAACAGAGTATAATCTAAGAATCTAATTCACTAATCCCCATTTAACCAAACATCCTTTTAACAACACCCACTGAAAATTCTAACCAAATATAAAGGTTATTAATTGCATGTTCATCGTGAAAATTAGATTTTATAGGTTTTAACCCCATAATTATTCTTTAAATTCAGATTATTCCTGTTAAAAAATAGAGAAAGCTATTATTACCAATCCCATGATTACCATTACCACCAGACAGAGAGAGGTACGTTTCAAGTGTAAAAAATGACGATTAACGAACTCCCCCCTGAAGACGTTTACCAGGAATTAAACTCTTCTCAAAATGGTTTGAATGATAAAGAGGTTGCTAAGAGATTAGAAATATATGGACCCAACCAGATTGAGGAAGTTAAAAAGAAGCCGATTATTTTAAAGTTTTTAGCTAATCTTTACCAGTTGCTGGCTTTACTCCTATGGGCAGCCAGTATTCTTGCCTTTTTAAGTGGCACACCCCAGCTTGGTTTTGCAATTATCGCCGTTATTATAATTAATGCTGTTTTTAGTTTCTGGCAAGAGTACAAAGCAGAAAAGGCCCTAGAAGCCCTTAAAAGAATATTACCCTTCCAGGCCAAGGTAATTCGTGATGGCCTGGAAAAGGAGATATTATCGGGCCAGCTGGTTCCGGGTGATGTTTTGGTTCTGGAAGAGGGGGATAACATCTCTGCTGATGCCCGTCTGGTGGAATCCAACCAGATGAAGGTGGATAACTCCACCCTAACTGGTGAATCCCGGCCAGTTCGTAAAGTAGCCCATGCCAAAGAATCGGAAGGTAATAATCTTATTGGAACTCCCAACATAGTTTTTGCAGGTACCAGTGCGGTTGCAGGTTCGGGCAAGGCTGTTGTATTTGCAACTGGACAGGATACCGAGTTCAACCACATTGCCAGCTTGACTCAGGAAATCAGCCAGGAGGCCAGCCCCCTGCAGAAAGAATTGTCCAGGGTTACCCGAATTATCGCTTTTATTGCCGTGCTTCTTGGTATAATCCTCTTCGCAGTGAACCATTGGGTGGTTAAACTACCCCTGCAGGTGGCCTTCATTTTTGCCATAGGATTGACTGTGGCCAACGTGCCGGAGGGACTGCTTCCCACGGTTACCCTGGCACTGGCTGCATCTGTGCAGAAAATGGCGCGTAAAAATGCCCTTATTAAACGTTTATCCAGTGTAGAGACTCTGGGATCCACCAATATCATCTGCACTGACAAAACCGGAACCCTGACCAAGAATGAGATGACAGTAAGTAAGGTCTGGTTGCCCTTTGAGATCATTGACATCACCGGGGTTGGATATTCACCTGAAGGAGAGTTCTTGCACAAGGGTAGCCCTATAGATCACCGGGAAATCCGGGAGCTTAAGCTTCTTATGCGTTCGGCCACCTTTTGCAATGATTCCAAACTGGTGGAACCAGATACCGCCGGAGGGAAGTGGAAGATACTGGGGGATCCTACCGAAGCCGCTCTTCTGGTAGCTGCCCGTAAAAGTGGCTTTATCTGGGAAGAACAGCTGGCCAGGAAACCAAGAATATTAGAGTTGCCCTTTGATTCCCAGCGTAAATCCATGAGCAGCATACACCAAGATACTGGTAAACAGGTAGCTTATGTTAAGGGTGCTCCTAAAAAGATCATTAACCTATCCCGTAACATATCGGTGGATGGAAAGGTACGGTCTTTCTCCAGTGAAGAAAAAAAGAGAGTGATAGCCAAACATGATGAACTAGCTGCTTCTGGCCTGCGTATCCTGGCCATGGCCTACCGGGATCTCCCTGAGGATTATGATAACTACAGTGCCCAGGCTGTGGAACGTGACCTTACCTTCCTGGGTATGGTGGCCATGCAGGATCCACCACGTCCAGAGGTGAAACCAGCAGTGGAAGACTGTCACAAAGCAGGTATCCGTATCATCATGATCACCGGTGACTACGGTCTCACCGCCCATGCCATAGCCGAAGAAGTGGGAATTGTAGGGAAAGACCCCTGCCGGATTATTAAGGGAAAGGATCTCAACCAGATGGATGATGAAGAGCTTAAAGAGGTTTTACTTTCCGGTGAAAACGTTTTATTTGCCCGTGCTGTCCCAGAGCATAAGTTGAGGATCGCCAGTATTCTGGAGAGCATGGACGAAATTGTGGCCATGACTGGAGACGGAGTAAATGATGCCCCAGCCCTTCGAAAGGCAGACATAGGTGTAGCCATGGGTATAACCGGTACTGATGTGGCTAAGGAGGCTGCGGATATGATTCTTACCGATGATAACTTCGCCACCATTGTGGAGGCAATTAAGGAAGGCCGTACCATCTACGAAAACATACGGAAATTCATCACCTACATCTTTTCCCATGAAACCGCGGAGATAGTGCCCTTCGTGATGATGGTCCTTTTCAGAATTCCACTCCCCATTACTGTGATGCAGATCCTGGCCATTGACTTGGGAACAGATACTGTGCCTGCCCTGGCTCTGGGGGTGGGTCCAGCTGAGTCAGATGTCATGGACAGGCCACCTCGGCCACGTAAAGAACGCCTCCTGAACTTTGGAGTTATATTCCAGGGTTATATTTTCCTGGGAATAATAGAAGCAACCCTGGTTATGTCTGGATTTTTCTGGGTTTTAATGAGCAGTGGCTGGATATGGGGGCAGCAACTAGCCTTCACTGACCCAGTTTACATGAAAGCCACCAGCATGGTCTTTGCTGGGATTGTGATGGCCCAGATGGGTAATCTTCTGGGATGTCAAACTAACAGAACTTCGGTACTGGAAGTGGGAATCTTCAAAAACAAGTGGATTCCGAGAGGTATTCTATTTTCAGTGATTGTTCTCATTACTATAATCTATTTACCCCCGTTACAGGGACTTTTCGGAACAGCAGCCCTGGGATTAACAGAATGGCTCTACCTGCTTACCTTCGTGCCCATAATGTTCCTGGCAGATGAACTGCGCAAATACCGGGTTAGAAAAAATCTTAAATAATCCGTGAAATTAATCATCATCCTAAAATACTAAACATCCCCTAAATCTGGTTAAACTGTAGAAATAATGGGAAAAACATCTTAAAAATCCATTGTTCCCTGTGAGGATATATGATCAGTGCTCGGTTAAAAAGACTTGACTCCTACATGATAAATCATATTAAATTATAAATGAAAAGCTAAATATCAACTGTTAGTATTCAAATTAAAAAAAAAGGAGAAATAATAATGAAATGGCAAATTGTACTTTTATCATTTGTAATTCTTGTTTTTATGTCATTTTCAACCGTTTGGGCTAATGATGATTATGCTGAGGAATCTGATTCCCAAATAAGTGCATCAAATATGGCAAGTATCGCCCCCTTAGTGAAAAGCAGTGGTAGTAAGAGCAGCAGCTCCAGTTCTTCCAAGAAAATCAAAGTAAAGAGTGGGGATGATGATGACGAAGATGATGCTACTGGAACTGATGATTCCAGTGGAGGGTTCCCCTGGTGGTTAATCATTGTTATCGGAGTAGTCATTCTGGCGTTAATAGCAGTAGCAGTATGGTATCTCTTCCTTAGATAAGGGAATGATTCAAGATAATTCCCTATTCATGAATTTGAATATTAGGATTTGGAGACCCACATGTTTGTACTTCTAAGGGTACTCAGAAAAAGCATACCTCTAGTGGCTAAACAGAGGTTGACCTGGATTTTGATCCTGGTCCTCTGTATAATTGCCTACGGCACTCTTGGTTTTCATTTCATTGAAGGCCAACCATGGACTGTGTCTTTTTACTGGACCTTCGTAACTATAGGGACCGTTGGATACGGTGATTACAGCCCTAAAACCACTTTGGGAATGTTTTTCACCATCAGTCTGATTATTCTGGGCATTGGAACCTTTGCCCTGGCAATAGAATCCCTGGTGAACCTGATCTTCAAAAGACAGCAGATGAAATTTATGGGGCTGATAAATGTGGAACGATCAAAACACGTAGTTATTTGTGGATGGACCGAAAGTACTGTGGAGTGTATTAAGGAAATCGGCAAGGAAAGTGAGGTATTTGTGTTAGATGAGGATGAAGAGGTCCGTAAAAATGCTTTGAAAAATGGGGCTAACTTCGTTCATGGTGATCCCACCCGTATCAAGGACCTGGAAAAGGCCAATGTCAAGGGAGCGCAGGCAGTTATCGTGGACATGGACTCTGACTCTAAAACCATCCACTGCATTTTGAGTGTTCGCAAATTAGACCAGGATGTGAGAGTGGTGGCTGAGGCTCAGCGTTATGAGAATATTGAACAGATAAAACTGGCTGGTGCTAACCAGGTTATCTCCCCCTTCGTAATTTCCGGACGTCTCATGTACAAGAGCATTGATGATGGTTATGAGGCAATGTTCGTCCAGGATGTCCTGGCAGAACACACCAGCCGGGAGATGAGGGAAGTTAAAATCAGCTCTGAAAGCCAATTTAACGGTTTAAGCCTTTTAGAAGCAGATATTCATGAGAGAACCGGAATAGTAGTGGTGGGAGTGGGTCGTGACGGGGACTTAGTCATTGACCCCCCACGCAATTACACCTTGGAAACTGGAGATGTGGTACTGGGTATAGGGAAAGTTGAGGAGTTCGAAAAACTGGAAAACATGAAAGTAACCTGATTTGCTGGTAACAAAACCTAATGTTTAAGATTTCCGGTAAAAAAACTAATCTTAAGGTTGAAGAGTTTACTTGAAGATTTAACCCTTGCAAATGATTTAAACAATTCCAAAATTCTACTAATCAAGATTTTTTTGTTTAAGTTTGTTTAAGTTGTTTGATTTAAAGGTTTAACTATTACATCTACCTTTTTTAATGGTTTTAATTCCAATTCTTTTTTATCATAATTTAAAGTGAAAGAATAGGCGATTATCAGAACATTTTCCTTTTCTGCTTGTTTTAGTGTCCTGGAAAAATCAGGATCCATCTCCCAGTTTGGGGAAAAAACTTTAGCATCCCCTCGTGGAATAATAAACAATACTGCAGAATCAATGCCCTCATTTTTGGCTTTAATCAACTCTTCCAAGTGTTTTTTCCCCCTGAGGGTGGGTGCATCTGGAAACCGGGCATGACCCCCTTCAACCAGGGTGCATCCTTTAACTTCCAGGAGCATGTTTTTCCAGGGAGTAGGCACCTTACTATTATTGTGATTAATTACCTCATTATTATGAGGATTGGGCACCTTACTATGGATATTCTTAAGTAAAAAATCAATACGACTCTTCCCAAAGGTGTACTCCCTTTTTTCCACCCGGTAATCAGATAATTCCCCTATAAAACCTGATTCGATTAATTCTCCTGCCAGATCACTGTGAAAACCAGAGTTGATGAGCACCCAGATGTCTTCACACCACACTGCAATTACATCATATTTGGTTTTGCGATTGGCTAAGTTATTAGCAGGCCGGAGTAGTAAACGAGCCCCTGGAAATAGCAATTCCTTGAGTCGGCCAGGATCCCTTAAATGCGCCATTTCCAGAGCTCTATCAGCTTCAAATATTACTGTGAAACGGTTAGGTCTTTCTTTGAATGTTCCTTCTATTAGATTTGGGATTTTCATTTGCACTCCTTCTGAAAAATAGAAAATAAATTTTGGGAAAATTAATGCTTTCCCCTGATACATGAACTTTCTTTAGAGGGATAGCCCGTCAACCACCTCTACAAACTCCGTAGCTTGCCGGAGGGTTTCATTAAAGGGTGCATATGTATAAGTTTCATAGACCATGGCCGGAGTTCCAGACTCTATAATGGGAATGGTCACGTAGGGCCCACTGGTAGGGCCACCATCAAAAGGTGGGACGTAAAATACCAACCAGGGAATCTTGCTGACAATTAGATTGGCCAGGGTTAATGAACGGCTATCCTGGGATGGAACTGAGATAAACTTGGTTTCAGGGTAATCACCCCGGGTAGAATGCACATCCACCACCATATCATACTTACTAGCCTTAACATCCGGTACTACATAGTCCAGAGCCAATTGCTGGCCATTGATCCTTCCCTGATTGTAATCATCCTTATTCTTGGTCACAGTAATTTGATAAACGTAGTAACAGTGTTTCAAGTTTATTTCACCGGAGATAACTGCCATCATGGCCTGATGTGCCTGAACTTCCATGGGGTGCACCCCCACTACATAGGCCACCTTAACCGGAGAGTTCACATTGCCATAGGGCCCGTAACGGACCACAAAGCCATAATCACGTTCACCCAAAAACTTAACCGTGGTCAAAGTACGGTTAGTCCCAATTTGGCCGGAACTATCATTACTAGAACCATTGAAATTATAAGAAATCCCATTTAAGTTGGTAGTTCCCAGGATAGTTACAATCAGTATTAAAATTATCAAAAACCAGTGTTCTCTGCTCATATCATAGCCCCCACAAATATATCCGAAATATATGATAATTTATTAATCAATACACATGTTGTCGGTGCATTGCATTTAATATAATGGAGAATTGTATTCTATTAAAATTTATTAAAAGTATCTAAATTTATTAAAATATCATGCCCACAGATTTAACTTATATTTTAATGACATTAGTTATAATGGTTAATTTAGATAGAAATAATGAAAATTTATCATTTAATGTTTTTTTACAATTCCCAATCCAAAAAAAAATTAGAGGTGAAATAGATTGCATCCCAGACCCAGCCCCATTGCAGCATCCCTTTACACTCTCCGAGACTTGAACGCCGACGTTATCATCCTACACGGACCCCATGGCTGCTGCTTCCGTACGGGCCGTCTTCTGGAAAATGACGGAGTGAGGGTGGTAACCACTGCCATGTCAGAAAACGACTTCATATTCGGCGCATCCGCCAAACTGGAAGAAACATTACACGAAGTAAATGAACTATTCCATCCCCAGCTGGTGGGAGTAGTGGGAACCTGTGCCAGTATGATCATCGGTGAAGATATGCAGGACGCTGTTAACAATGCAGGAATCCCGGCCAAAGTACTGACTGTAGAGTCCCATGGTGGTTTAAGTGAAGGGGATAACACTGAGGGAGCCATAGCAGTTCTGGAAGCTGCTGAGCGTGAAGGAGTGATCTCTCCCGAGGAAACTGAAAGGCAGAGCAGGATGCTTAAAAGGGCCACTGAAATTGAAAAAACCAGAGGAATGGCCCAGGGTAAATATATCGCCCCATCGTACGGTGATGACAAAGAAGAAGTGGCCAGTGTACTATTGGAAGCCTTTGGAAAGGGATATAAAATTGCAATTGTGCTTAACTCCAAAAAAGAAACCTCTTACCTCTTTGCAGACCTTCTGAAAATCCCATTCAACCAGATGTACCCTGAAAACAGGCCCCTGGTCATTGCCAACCTGGACCTGGAAACTGGTCTTCCCCGTATACAGCAACACGCCCAGAATATTACCGAAGAACTGAATGATGCAGGATTGGAAATTGATATTATCACCGGTGGACTGGATGAGTACCCTGTAACTGGGGATAAGGCAGGTGAATATCTGGAAAAAGAAGACTATGATCTGGTGGTGGTGGCTGGAGTGCCCCATGCTCTGCCCATTGAAAAACTGGATATCCAATCAATTGCCATTACCGATGGCCCTCGCCTGGTGGAACCACTGAAAAAATTAGGATACAATTGGGTGGTTACTGAACTGGATGCCCATGCAAAAACACTTGGAACTGATAAAATAATTGAATCTGATTTTGGAAATGTTTTAAGACAAATAATTGATAAACCATCATGAATCCCGGGTTGAATGGTAGATTTGGTTTTAGAGTTTGTCTGCAGTTGGTGAATTTTATATATACTGGCTTAATAATATAGCCAATAGAAATAGGGAATTTATGATGAGATAATAGATTTAGAATCTGGATAAACATTCATGGATGAATTTGATTTGAAAAGATATCTTGATTAAAGATGAAATAGTGGTGATGAATTATGACCAGTACAGTAGGTATGATACTCTGCGGAGGATTTGGAAAGAGATTACGACCACTCACCGAAAGGGTGCCCAAACCCCTCATTGAAATTAAAGAAGACTACACTATCCTGGATAAACAGCTTTTTGACTTTAAAAATGCAGGTGTTAACCAGGTTTTCCTCTTAACCGGTTTTTTAAGCGACAAAATACGGGAAAGATTCGGTGACGACTACATGGGCGTTAAAATAGAATACGTAGAGGAAGACAAACCCCTCGGAACTCTTAACGCCATAAGGTTGGGGATGGAAGCTGTTGGTCCGGGTAAACAATGTGTTATACGAAACGGTGACGTCGTCGCCGACTTAAACATTAAAAAAATGATTGAAAGTGGTGAAAAATCAGACCACCCTTTATCCATATTCATAACTCGTATGGTCTCCCCCTACGGCATAGTGGAAATCAGCGGTGATCGACTGGTATCTTTCAAGGAAAAACCAGTCCTGGACTATTACATTAACGGAGGAGTTTACTTCTCCAAAGGAGATATTGACTTCGGAGACTTTGATGTGGGAGACATTGAAAAAACCGTGTTCCCCATGTACGCCAAAAACAACCAGCTAGGCTACTACCAGGAAGACGGATTATTCTGGATGGCCATCGATACCTCCAAGGAACTGGAAGAAATTCGAAAAGAATATCAGAACCGGGAAGACAAACCCTGGGGATACGAGAAAATCCTGATAAACACCGAGAAATACCTGACCAAAGAATTATTCATCCGGGAAGGATACCAGACCTCCTACCACCACCACCCCCAGAAGGATGAAACTATGTACATCCTCAGTGGAGCCGGATACATAGAATTCGAGGACCGTAAAGAGTACTTTGGCAAAAACGACACCATCCGAATTAAACCACTTGAAAACCACACCATCGTGGCCATGGAAAACACAGTACTCCACGAAATATCCACACCACACCCTGACGACACCGTCCGTGTTAAGGACTACTACGACATCAGGTAATCCTATCTCTTTTTTAAAACAAAGGCGAGGAGTAAAAGGATAGTTCAACTCAGGATTAAAATATGATCTAATAAAAAAATTTACCCAAAATTCAAGGAAATAAATTATTTTAATCCGAGATTAATCAAGTAAACGTGTTTTTATTACCTGAAAATCATGATAGCTATTATTGACTACGGCAGCGGGAACCTGAAAAGCATTCGTAACGGATTCCACCGTATTGGTGCCCAGGCACTGGTAACTAATGATAAAAGGGAGTTAAAAAAGGCAGATGTAATGATCCTCCCTGGTGTGGGGGCCTTTGGAACTGCCATGGGAAACCTCAAAAAATACGAGGACATCATCCACCAGCACATCCAAGAGGAGAAACCATTTTTAGGCGTTTGTCTGGGTTTACAAGTGCTCTTCAGTGAGAGTGAGGAAAGTCCAGGAGTCAAGGGTTTGGATGTATTCTCCGGGAAAGTAGTACGCTTCCCTGAAACACTGCCTGCTGAAGGTCTTAAAATACCCCATATGGGCTGGAATAACCTCAATATAAAACGTGAATCTCCTTTACTGGAAGGTATAGGTAGTGATTACATGTACTTCGTCCACTCCTACCATGTGCACCCTGATAATGAGGGAGTGGTGGTGGCTACTGTAGATTACGGTGTGGAGGTACCCGCAGTGGTGGCCCAGGATAATGTATTCGCCACCCAGTTTCACCCTGAAAAAAGTGGAGAGGTAGGTCTAGAAATACTGAAAAACTTCCTTAAACAGGCTTTATAAATTATTTTTTAATCTCACATTCAGAAGATTAGCTTAATACAAAGAAAAAGTAACAAAAATATAAATATTAGTAATACTATAAGAGGTGTTAGTGTGGATATAGAAGGTTTCGCCAGGCGTGCCCTGGTAGATCACAGCGAAGAATCTGTACAAAAAAGCCTCCAGGAAAAAATCCTGGAATTTAAAGACATCAACCCAGTACAAGCCGGCCAGATGGCACAGGCCGTGCTGGATGAAGTCAAATACACCCTGAAAATCGAAGACCATCCTGATGAATCACTTAAAAACCTTATAAAATATCCTAAATCAGGAATCGGAATGGGCGAAATGGGTGTGGGTTCCCGTGGAGCAGGAGACTTCTTCGTACACCGTCAAATCGCTGAAATCGTTAAAAGCAGCCACACCAACGCCTTCATCAACCCCACAGCCCAGGATGACGGAGGAGTGGTTAAAGCAACAGCCGGAGCCGATGAAGTATACATCACCACAGCAGTGGATGGAATACACTCCCGGCTAAGCGAATACCCCTTCCTGGGAGGTTTCCATGTGGCCCGAGCCTCCATGCGGGATGTCTGCGTCATGGGATCCCAACCAGTGGCACTACTGAGCGACCTCCACCTGGCAGATGATGGAGAGGTGGCTAAACTCTTCGACTACACCGCCGGAGTATGCGCTGTTTCCGAACTCACCGGAGTTCCCCTGGTAGCAGGCAGCACACTACGTGTGGGTGGAGACATGGTCTTAGGAGACAGGCTGGTCAGTGCCGTGGGCTCAGTGGGAATATCCCCCCATCCCCCCACTGCCCGTAAACGGGCCGAAGCCGGGGATGTGATCCTCCTAACTGAAGGATCAGGCGGAGGAACCATAACCACCACTGCCCTCTACCACGGCCTCTTTGACGTGGTGTGGGAGACCATGGACATCAGCTTCATCCAGGCCTCCGAGGCCATACTGCAGGATGGCCTACTTCCAGAAGTCCATGCCATGACCGATGTGACCAACGGAGGACTCCGTGGCGATGCCCACGAGATATCCCAGACCACCGGCCTGGGAATGGCCTTCTGGGAGGATGAAATCAGGGCCCTGGTAAACCCCAAGGTACTGGAGATGCTGGAAAGCCTGGACATCGACCACTTGGGTGTTTCCGTGGATTCACTCATGATCGTGGCCCCGGAAGATGTGGCCAGCAAGGTGGAAAAGGTAGTTTCCAGTGCCGGAGTTCGGATTGGTAGGATCGGGGAAGTTGATGATACTGGAATCCCCCGCCTACTAACCGACCATGGTGAAGAGGAACTCAAACCCCTCTTCCGAGAGGCAGCCTACACCAAGATTAAAAAGATCGTTGGCGACTTGCAACCTGAAGACTTCGAGGAAATGAAGCAGAAAGTGGAAAGATCAGCACTGGAAGCCATTGCCAAGAAGGATGAAGTGGTAGCCCGTATAAAGGAAAGGCACGAGAATTAAGTGCTTTAATCCAATACCCATTCTATATCCATAGATAAAACTAATAATTCCCATAAAGGTAAGAGTTCCCTTAACATACCATAGTAGTTTTATCTTACATTCAATGGGATTAAACTAATTAATGTGAATATTTATGGATGAAAAAGGATTTGGATACACTCTAGATGCCGTACTGGCCATTATACCAGTTATGATTGTTCTTTTTGGGGTTAGTAACCTCGCTCTATCCCCTGAATCTCCCCTCCAGATCCATTCCTCCCAGAAAGCCCATGATACCATGGAGTTGATGGTTAACTACCGTGAAGGAAATGCCCTATCAGTTTTAGAAAAAATGTCTGCTATTCTCAATTCCGGGAATAATAGCCCAGCCAGCATAACCAGTGCTGGGGAGCTTGCCTCTGATTTTCTGGATAAAAACCTGGCAGGTAGTGAATACCTTTTAACTGAAGAAAGCCAGTTGGGTGGGAAAGCCCTGGCTGGTAGGATGGAATTGAAAAATACAGATAATGTGGCTACTGCCATCCGTAACTCGGGTAACTACACCTACCGGATTTACATAACCTGAAACCCCTAAATTTCCTAACCAGACCCTTAAGGGACTCACCTGACTCCTAAAAGAAAGATTTTATTAAGCAGTAGTTTTAAAGAGGATATACCACTGTAAACTTCTTATCCTCATGAAAAATATCTACCGGAAGGACATTTAATGCCCCTTTTTAATCTTTCTAATGAAAATACAACCCTGAAAGAAACCCTGGCCCATTTCATATCCGCTGTCAGCAACCCCCACTGGTTGCCATCCCAGTTTTTTTGGTTATTAACTACGTCCTACTTTATGGAGGTGACTGGTTATGGTTTTCAGGCCTTAGTATCTTATTTGTGAGCATTCTACCCATTATTACCAGTACATTATGGATAAAAAGGAAAGAACTGGAAGTGGATATGCCACAGAGGGAGGACCGGATTTACCCCCTTTTAATGGTGATCCTATCCTACATCATAGGGGTGATGGTTCTATACACTCTTGGAGCACCCACACTAATCACCACTTTAATGATCTGCTACCTTAACAACACCGTAGTCGTGCTCTTGTTCAGTCTTTACTGGAAGATCAGCCTACACGCCATGGGCATGACTGGTCCGGCAACTGCAATCATCTATCTTTTCGGATGGACCGGGCTTATCTTCAGTTTACTGGTGCCCCTGGTTCTTTGGAGTAGATTACACCTTAAAAGACACACCCCGGCACAGTTAATTGTAGGAACGGTGCTGGGTTACTTGTTAACAGCAGCCCAGATTTACCTGTTAATGGGATTATAGAACTGTTAATGGGATTATAAAAAAGAGAATTATGAAAAGTAATTCTAATAATCAGTTATTCATAAATACTTAAATCGAGTCAACCAATGAACCATATCATCCAATTTTAACTAGAGAATGGGGTTTTAGATGGAATGTGAGTATTTTGAAAAATTAAAGGATCATCAGTTTGGTGAATTACTGGCTGAGACTGATCACTGGCTAATTATCTTGGCCCCAGACCAGAGGAACCTGGGAACCTGTGTTGTAGCCCTTAAAAGGGATGAAACTGAGCTTTCTGGTTTGAAGGATAGTGAATGGGATGATTTGGCCAGAGTGGTTAAGAAATTGGAGTCCGCTATTAGGAAAGCCTTTAATCCCACCCATTTCAATTGGGGTTGTTTGATGAACTCCTCCTACCGGGAGGATCCTCCCTGCCCCCACCTGCACTGGCATTTCATCCCCCGTTACCAGGAGCCAGTTGAATTTAGGGGAGAAAGATTTGATGATCCCTGTTTCGGCATGAGCACCATGCATGACCGTAGGAAAATGGTTCCCCTTTCCGATGAATTTAAAAATGCTATAAAAATTAAAATTCTGGAAAATCTGGAGATATGAAGAGTATTTTCAGCTTTATTATTTGCATTAGATGATTAATAGTTATCCAACTAAAGTAAACCATCCCACTAATGAGATCTTCTTTCAGATGATGATCAATATCTTGTTTAAAATTCTAAAACAAAACTTAAATACATAAAAAATCAATTGAGTATAAGTTCCAACAAATGTTGGGATCAAAAACTACTGTTTTGTATATATTGCCCTGATAGTGTAGTGGATATCACTTAGGATTGCGGATCCTATAACCCGGGTTCAAGTCCCGGTCAGGGCATATTATTTATTTTAGATTTAATCATTCAAATAAAAGAAATTTACATAAGATTAGATTTTTTTTCATCTAATTTTCATCTTTGGTTTGTTCAAGAATTTTTATGATAGTTAACGACATAGAAAATTTTATATATGGTGGGTTTTATATTTATTTATATGAATAGAAAGCCAACTATAAATAAGGATTTTACGAGTGTTGAAGAGCTTCAAATTAGAATAAAGAAGTTGGAACAGGATGTAAAAGTTTTAAACAAGTTGTATTTCATAAATGATATTTATCATGATGTTTCTATCACAGAATCTTGTAAAAAACTGGGAATTACAAGAGTTACTGGGCATAATTGGTTAAATCAATGGAATGAAGGTGGATATGATTCTTTAGACAGAAAATCTGGTAGTGGGGGTCAATCGAAACTTACTCCTGAGCAAAAAAAAGAATTATCTGAAATTATCATTGATAATAAGATTTATAGCTCTAAACAGGTTTTAGAATTAATAAAAGAAAAATTTAATGTTGAATACAGTATTAGACAGGTGGAAAGAATTTTAAGAGATTTAAAATTTGGATATGGTAAACCTTATACGATATATTCAAAAATGCCAGAAGATGCTGAAGAATCACTTAAAAAAAACTTCAAGGAATAAATCTTGAAAATAGCATAATTGGATTTTTAGATCAGACAGCATGCCAAAATATTGGTAATTCAGGCCGTATTTGGTATAAAAAAAGAACTAAAAACATTTTAAAGAAAAATCCAGATAAATTTTCAGTTACAGGAATAGGATTCCAGTCAGCAAACGGCAAATCATTAATAGACTTTCCCAAAGGATCTAAAACATTTGATTTTATCAATTTTCTAGTTAAAATTAGAATTCAAAACTCAAACAACCCATATTGCAAATCTAAATTGAATTCCATTTTAAATAATATTAACATTGATGAAACACATCTAAAAACGCTTTTAGAAGCAGATTTCCATGATAAAACTGAATTTAAACATATTATTGACGATTTTTTCACACCTCAAAAAGATTTAAATATCGAACAAATCAAGAAAAAAATGAGGATTATCTTAGAAAATGAAAATAAAAAGAATCAAAGAATAATTGACAAATTACAAAGGGAAAATATTGTTAAAAATTTAGAAAACTCTGAAATTATAAGTCAATTAAAAAAAGAAACAAAAATTGTAATAATTTTAGACAATTATCCAGTTCATAAAGCACAATTAGCTAAAAAAGCTTGTGAAATCCTTAATATCCAATTAATACTTTTACCCCCATATTCTCCAAAACTAAATCCTATAGAACAAGTTTGGAGAATAATAAAACGTGAACTGTCTAAAATCTATATAAAAGATGAAACATTCTTAATTCAAAAATTTAAATCTTACTACAATGAAATAGTCGGAAATGAAACATTATACGAAGGATGGATAAAAAAAATTATAAAAACAAATTGTTAAATTTTTAATGTCGTAGACAATAATTAATTTTCGCTCATCTCCCGGAAAGTGTACAAAGGTATATGTAGTTTGCAGTTCAAATAATAATGTATGAAAGATCGAAGTTTAGCATGCGAGTTGTCGGTTCCGGACGATGATAAAGCTTTACAGGTTTTCAGATGCATAAGATGGTCTGATGGGGTTTATTGTCCGAAATGCAAGTCTTTTGAAGTGTACAATCGCGGATATTTGAATAAAACTCACATTAAGCGATATTCTTGTAAGACTTGCGGGAAAAATTTCACTGACTTTACTGGAACCATTTTTTCCAACAAAAAATTACCTCTGGGTGATATGTTCTACATAATCCTGAACTTAGATAAAAAAAGCATTAAACGTTTAGCTGATGAATCAGGACATAAATGGGACAGCGTTTATAGATTAGCTCAGGAGTTCAGGGAATGTTTGGTTGATGAAGCCAAAGATCCAGTTTTGTCAGGGGAAATTGAATTTGATGAAATGTACCAATCAGCAGGCACCAAAGGTTTAAAAAAAACATCCGAGAACTAGAGGACTTAAACAACGTGGAAGAGGCACTTATGATAAAGATAAGCCCCCAATAATCTCCATGATTGAAAGAGGAAGTCGAAACACCATTTTGGTTGTTGAAAAGAACCTTTCCAAGGTTTTAATACATAGAAAGATAGAAACTCACTGTAATGGGTCCATTAAGGCCTTTACGGATGACTATACAATTTACAGTGGACTAGAAGAACATCCGCAGGTCATAGAACACCATATAATCAACCATTCTGCAAAAGAATATGCTGATGGTGACAATCACGTGAACAACTGTGAAAACCGACATTCACTAATAAGGCCCTATTTGAACATTTTTAGAGGCATATCCAAGAAAAAGCTAAACACCTATGTAAAATTTTATCAATTCACTTTCAACAATGGAATAAACTGGTTTCAAAAAGCACTTGCAACCATTTTATAAAAATGTACACTTACAGGGAGATGAGCGTTAATTTTTTATTAATAAATCTAAAAATTAATATTCATTTTAATGAGCTATTCATAAAAAGAGTGGATAGTAAATAAATGGGACATATTTAAGAAGTTAAATATTTCAAACCAGCTATCTGGTTTAAAATATCGGTTTTGGTTAAAATTCCAATGGGTTTGTCCTTTTCATCAGTAATGATGAGACGTCCAATTTTGTTTTTATTCATAATCTGAATGGCTTCTGATATCATAACATCCTGTTTAACGGTTATTATATATTTAGACATCAGATTGGTTATTTTAAGATCCTTTTCTTCATTGGCAATGGCTTTGGTAATGTCAATGAGAGTTAGTATTCCTATAACTGTATCATTTTCAATTACCGGGGCTCCGTCTATTCCATTGTTAGATAGTATCCATGCTGCTTCTTTTATATCCATATGGGGTTCCAGAGTTATAAGATCCTGGCTGGCTATTTCCATCACTGATTTATGGGGGATGCTTCGTATATCCCTAACATCCAGGAGCAAAACACCATCCATATCATCTCTTCCAACAATAATCCCATTTACCACAAGTTTATTCACAGGACTGGGTCCAACTCTTATTTTATCTCCCAGATCAAGTTGTTTGATATCTCCCATGACCTTTATGGTTGCTTCACACTCTCCTGGTTGGGGGAGGCTGGTGAATTCAATTTTGGTTACAGTTAAGTTTTCCACCTGTTTATCTTTTTTAAACAAAGGTACAGTTTCTTCTTCATCAGCAGCACTGATATTTAACGCATGATATGCCTCTATTGTTGGCTTATACCCTCCTCTAGGTCCAGGAACACCTTTCACGATCCCCATACTTCTTAAGGATTGCATTTGATTTCTTATGGTCCCAGGATTCCGCTTCATAATCGCGGCTATATTCTCTCCTTTAATGGGCATATAATTAGATTTGCTATATAGATCAATCAAAACTTGCAATATTTCTTTTTGGACGGTTGTGAGCAATAAAACACCTTCTGATTGGTTATTATTATTGTAAGGAATAATAATACTGGATGTTATTGGAAGAGTATCAACCTATAATAATCCTGGTATTAAACCGGATCCAATGGGGATGGAAGTCCTATTTATTCTTAAATATTATTTGTTTAGGGCGCGTTGTATTTTTTTCAATTTATAAGGTGGTAAACACGTATAAAAAAAATGAAAAGGGTATAAAGAGTATCAGGTTATGATCTCTTCTAACCGGTCATCGGCAATACCCTTTTTGATTTCTAGCGCCATTCTGCGTCCCATACTTAATGGTTCTCCATAATAGAGGTAGCTGTAGGAAGATCCGTTCATAAAGGTGTTGGTTCCACCGTCGGAACGGGCACTCATTTCAAATACTACTACTTCAAGGTCATCATTAACCAGAGTTTGCATGCAGAAAGGACCGTTAAATCCTGGTGGTACTAATCCTTTAGCACCTTCGGTGATCTTGTCACCAATATCAAATACCTGTGGCAGTAAAGATTCTCTCATAACTACGGGATGGTTACCAGTTATCACGTAGGATGGATCTGCACCTATATCTAGCTGGTCTTTGGCAGGTACTCTGGTTAAACCATCTATGGTAGATTCATATCTGCTATCAATTCCTAAAAGTTCCACTTCATCTTTTAATCCTGAGAAGAAGTAATGAATACAGTAGTTACATCCTAAAACGTATTCTTCAATGTGTGCCTCTTTTATATCTTCGTCTTCGATCCATTTTCTTTCCAGCATGGCCTCAATTTTCTGGTCGAATTCCTCAGTTGAGTTGGCAACGAAGTATCCTCGCCCTCCTCTTGCTCCGGGGAATTTTACCATAACGGTGCCATCGATTTTTGAAGGGTTGGTTATCTTTTTAGGAATTCTAACTCCGGACTCGGTCATCAATTTTCTTTCCAGATCCCTTTCAGCTTCCCATCGTAGAATGTCCCTGTTTCCAAACATGGGGACGTTAAAAATAGTTTCAATATTGTCTAGTCCAGCATAGGCCACGAAAGATCCGTGGGGGAATACTATACTATTTAAATCCCTTAACTCGTCCTGGACTTCATCATTAATTATGTCACTAAATTTGTCAACCATAATGTATTCATCAGCAACATTAAATCTTTTGTATGGAACTTCCCGTCCTTTTTCACATACTACTGCCGTCTTGAATCCCTCTGCTTTTGCTCCCTGAAACATATGCAGGGAGGAATGACTTCCTAAAGTTGCAATAGTTATGTCTTCCTTATCATACCCATCCAAAACATCCAGAATTTCCTGCCGGTCTATTTTACTCATTTGCTAAATCCCTCCGCATGTTAATAAATATCTGGTTAAATTAACATGGTCAAGTTCTGATAGTTATCTTTTTCGTCTTGATTTTTGTTTTGAAGGGTAAGTGGTGTAGCAATACATGTATAATTAATCCTTTTTTAAAGTTTTAAAAATGGAAAATAAGATATTTAAGTTCTGTAAATTAAATTTCAAGTGTTTATTTATTTCTTACTCCCGCGGTATTTGAGTATTAATGATTAAAATTGTGGGGCTATGTTTTTAATGTGGATCAGAAATGTTTTTATATCCCCTGTGTTAATAGTGATTTATGTAGGTGATGGGTTCCACCTTATAACCGCGAAGTGCTGATGATCCCTGTAACTAAAAAATATGTGGAGGAATCATAGTTGCAAGCGGAGACAAACTCATTTATGAAAACTATTTTTTCATGCAATGCTAATCACCCTGGGTCTATTTTGATTTTAGAGCAATCAGAATTAATAAAATCCATTTCAGGGACATATTTCCAGAATTTATTTAAGTTCTTTCCCGCCATGAATCACTTACTAAATTCATGTTAAGGTGATTTAAATTCTAGGCCAGGTTTTAAAGTTTGTCCAGAAAAGAGAACATCCTGAAGGTGGATTTACTCTCTATGAGGGGATTCCTGACACTAAGAACACGTACTACGGTGTTAAGATTCTTGAAATGGTGGATGACGAACCTCAAAATAAGGAAAATACAATTAAATGGATAGAAAACTTACAAGAAGGAAGACAATACGGTACCCGGGGAATTTTTTACAGGGTAAACATTCTGGATTCATTTAAAAGAAATCCAAATTTTCCTCAAAAATATATTAATAAATTTTTAGAGCGATACAGGACTTCTAATCTGGAAATAATTTATTTGATGACTAATGTCCTGAGAATTGTGGGGATTGAATTACCAAAATATATTATTGAATGTGTATTGGCTTTCCAAAATGAGGATGGGGGATTTGGGAGATATAGATCTGATATAATGTCGACCTATTATGCTCTGGAAACGTTGAACCTCATTAACCCTGATTTAATAACTTCACAAGATAAGATAATGGATTTCGCTGCGAATTGCCAGACTGATGAAGGGATTTTTGCTTACACGCCCTTAAGTTACCCTCCCTATATTGAAAGCATATATGCGGGGATCAGAATCTATGAAATCCTTGCTTATCCTCTCGATCACTGGTCAAACCGTGATGAAGTCCTTAATTTTGTATTAAAACTTCAAAATGCAGATGGAGGGTTCAGGAGATCATACTTTATCGGGATATCAGAGCTTGAATATGTTTACCGGGCTTTGTATATTCTAAAAAGCTTACATTACTTCTGATCTTGCCTGTGAATTTCTTCACCTTATTGAGATATGAATAACGACAATTTATTCACCATATCCCATTTAATACTTTAAAAAAACTTTAAAATTCGTTAATTTCAATAAAATATTCAAAAAAAGGAGATGATATAATGAATTTGTGGAAAGATATTAAACCAGGACCCAATGCACCTGAAGTGGTGTACGCAGTAATTGAGATACCCAAGGGTTCACGGAACAAATATGAATATGACAAGGATAAAGAGGCTTTTGCTCTGGACAGGGTTCTGTCATCACCATTCTTTTATCCTGGAGAGTACGGTATAATCCCTCAAACTCTCTATGATGATGGGGATCCCATGGATATACTGGTAATTATGGATCAACCAACCTTTCCGGGATGTGTAATTGAAAGCCGGCCAATTGGACTCCTAAAAATGATCGATGGTGGGGAACAGGATGACAAGATATTGGCAGTACCTGTGGATGACCCTAAATCCAATCACATAAAAACCATCGACGACCTTCCAGAATCACTCCTTAACGAGATTGTTCACTTCTTCCAGGAATACAAACGACTTGAAGGAAAAACCACTGAAGTATTAGGCTGGGAAGATTACAAAGAAGCATTGAAGGTAGTCGAACATTCAATTATGCTTTATAAAGAATAATATTGAAAGAAAAGATTTTCGGTCAATCGAATTCTAGAATTAAGTTAGATCCAAAGGGAGTGGTGTTTCAATGAATAGTGTAATTGAAGATGTAAACATAAGGAAAATTTCAGATAGCCGTGGAAATCCCACCCTGGAAGTGGATATTTTAACTACCACTGGGCATGGCAGGGTCGCCGCCCCAAGTGGTGCCAGTACCGGAGAACTTGAAGTGGCTTCCTTTCCAGAAGAGGGTGTCGACCATGTTATAACTGAATTTGGCAATAAAATTGTTTCTGAACTGATTGGACTTGATGCCAGTGAAGGTATATACATAGACCAAATATTAAAGGAGATGGATGGCACTGAAAATCTTTCATCTTTAGGTGGTAACACCATTGTAGCCATTTCCCTGGCAGCTGCCAAGGCAGCATCATCGTCCCACGGCCTACCACTCTACCGGTTCCTGGGAGGTAACATGGTTGAGGAAATACCATACCCTCTGGGGAACATGATCAATGGAGGAGCACACGCTGGCAAAAACGCTCCAGACATACAGGAGTTTTTAGTAGTTCCGGTGGGTGCAGACAATATCACTGATGCTATTTTTGCCAATTCAAAGGTTCACAAGAGAATAGGGGAACTGATAAAAGTTAAAGACAAATCATTCACCGGTGGAAAGGGAGATGAAGGTGGATGGGCTCCTAACCTGTCAAATTATGATGCACTAGAAATCCAAGCTCAGGCCTGTGAAGATGTTAGCAACGAATTAGATTTCATTATTCGCCCATCTCTTGATCTGGCACCCAGTGGACTTTGGGATAATGGAAAAGAAGTATATGTTTATGGAAGAGAAGGAGTGGAAAGAAACACCGGTGAACAGATAGATTTTGTTAAAGAAATCATCGAAACCTATAAAATGTTCTTTGTGGAGGATCCACTGCATGAAAAGGATTTCGCTGGTTTCGCTGAGTTAACCCGTAAAATCGGTAGAAAATGTCTAATCTGTGGGGATGACATTTTCGTAACCAATAGGAATATACTGGAAGAGGGAATCAGGATGGGTGCCGCAAACTCTATAATCATCAAACCCAACCAGATTGGAACGCTAAGTGATACTTATGAAACTGTTAAACTGGCTAAATCAAATAATTATGTGCCAGTGGTGTCCCATCGATCTGGTGAAACAACTGATGAAACCATAGCTCATCTGGCAGTGGCATTCTCCTGCCCACTCATTAAAACCGGAGCACTGGGTGGGGAAAGAATAGCCAAACTCAACGAACTGATCCGAATTGAAGAACAGATGCTATGTCCTTCCATGGCACGATTAAATAAATAATTTAACAAACAACCTGAAAAACTTAAGAGAACTGTTTCAGGAGGAATAATTTCTGAATCTCTGGAATGACATCCCAACCAGGGCCAGCGGTCCAAAAACGATAAACGTAGTTGTTGAAATCCCTAAGGGTTCCCAAAACATATATGAATACGATAAGGAAAAGGAATTCTTTGCATTTCGTGGTGTTTCATCATTCCTCCCCTATCCTACGAATTATGGTATGATCCCCCAAACAATGGGAGGTGATGATAATCCCCTCGATGTTTTGGTTATTATGGATCAACCAACCTTCCCTGGATGTGTTATTGAATGCAGGCCCATTGCAGTGATGAGGATGAGAGATGGTAAGGATAGGGATGATAAAATATTGAGTGTACCTTTATCTAACCCTCAGTTCAAGGAAATAAAAGATTTAATGGATGTTCCTCCCCTTTTTTTAGATGAACTAACACATTTTTTTCAGGAATTTGGTAAATTAGTGGGCAAAAACACCCATGTAATAAATTGGGAAAATGATAAAAACGCATTAAGAACTATAGAACGTGGAAAAGATCTTTATAAACAAATGTTAACCATAAAATCTCTATTTCTCCTGGATTAATTATTCCACACGTAAACGTGAATATTAAGCCTTTACTCATAATTCATTTATTAATAAATTTGATATTTGCTCGTAGTCGGCGATAGAATGAAAATTAATTGGGATAAAGAGCCTCAAAAACGAGAAGAAATTATTGTCGCAGCATATATTGAAGACAAGATAATCATACTTGGAAACTTACTGGATTTATATGCTCAGGAAAATTTATTAACCATTTCTTGGACTCCTAATCCATTAAATGGTAATTATTATACCTATGAACTTAAATATCACCGGCATAGAGAAAAATACCTAATTAACATATGGAAAGGAGTAAGGACTGGTGATGCGCTGCCTATTCTGTATGGGGATATTCAATTTTGATAAGTGATTTACTCTTAAATTAAACTAATTGAAATAGAAAAATAAAAAAATAAGAAAATAGGATATCAGTTTTATCCTTCAACTAAAACTTTTAATTTACCATCATAGAGGTCAATTATAAGACCATGGATTGGCACATCATCTGGAATAAATGGTGATTCCTTTATTTTTTCCACCACTACCATCACATTCTCTTCTTCTCCATCAATTGCCCCTATCCAATCTTTAAGATTTACCTCAGAAAGTGCTTTTTCATCCACACCCCTGGTCTTCATATTGGCTTCCAGTTTTTCCGGGTCAACATTGGCCATCCCACAGTCGTAATGACCAATTACCATTACTTCTTCCACCCCCAGAGCGTGGATGGCTGCGGCCACAGATCGGATCACATCCCGGTCAACTGCAGTATTCCCTGCATTTTTGATTATCTTGGCATCTCCTCTTTCAATTCCAATTGCAGGTTCCAAAAACCCGGTAAGCCGGGTGTCCATACAAGTCACAATGGCCAATTTCTTTTGGGGCATGTGACTCATTTTTTTAGGTTCGAAATCTTTAACAAACTCTTCATTAGCTTTTAATACTTCATCAAGCATCATTTTTATCACCATAACATTTGAGTAAGCTATCAAAGTTAGAGATTATCACTTCAGGTATCCAAAGTTCTACAACTAATTAAATAAAAAAAATAGTAAGGGTGAGGTTATTTTATTCCTCACTAGGTTCTTTGTCTATCACAGAAAGAGGTGGTTTTTGTTCCACGTCGTATCCAGGGTGGTAGTCAAAGACATCCTGTAGTTCCACGTTAATCTTATGGAAGATCCTGGCCAGTGGTATTTCGGCAGGGCATACTTCTTCGCACTGTCCACAGTTGGTACAGGAATCCACCATATGCAACATTCTCACAAAGTGGAACATTGGTGATGGGGGAATTTCTCCTTTAGGCACCCAGTTAACAGATTCTGACTCAATGGAACATTCCTTACAGAAACAGATGGGGCATGCTTCTCTGCAACCGTAGCACTTGATACATTTGTCAAATTCATCCAGGTACTGGTCCAAGTTCATTAACTCGTCACTTTCTTCGAAGTTCCTGGACTGCCACTTGTTAGCCAGATTAACCATTGCTTTATCGATGTTGGCCCTTATCTCAATACCCTTTGGAACTGGGTCCTGTACTTTCAAGACGTTAGCTTTAATGGCTTTATCTAGGATTTCTGCACCTTTTTTGGAGAACACTTCCACGAATGTGGCTTTACCAGCTTGTGGTCCGATTACTCCCCAGTTACCCATGGCAAGGTCTGCCATTTTTGGTATGTTGGTTTCGCATCTTCGGCAGTTGGTTCTTCGTCCGTATCCCTGATCTTCCAGTTCATCTATGCTGATCTCTTTTTCAGTGTCATCGGCAGTTTCAATTACCAGGTTTCCTTTGGCGATTTCTTCCTTCACCACAGTGTCAGGGTCGAGTTCGTAGAATTTTTCGATCATTTCACGGGCCTGTACTGGGGGTAAGGTTCCTCCACAGTTAATACCAATCATCACCACATTATCCTGGCTGATCTGCTTCCTTTTCATAAGTTCCACAATGGTCATGGCGTCGCAGGGTTTGGTGGTGACTGCGATTTTCATGTCTTTGGCACCGTCGAGGTATGTATGGATTACTTTGGCCATGTTTAGTGTTCCGCAGTGGAGGGATCCTGCTGTTTCTATGACCTCTGCCGGGTCGGTTATTAGTGTGGGCACCGCATCGTAGAGATCAGCACCTTTTTTAACGGCGAGAACTGCGTCCACTATGCCTTCTTCAAGTAAAAACTTAAGAATGGATGTTACTGCGCCTCCACATTCCCCACTGGCTGCAATTTCTTCATCAGGGGATATAGCATAATACATGTCGTTTATTTGAACCATTTGATCACCCTACACTTCTGCCTTGTTTTTTCTCCAGGAGAAGGGACCAAGCTCTTTAACTTGTTCACTCACCATCTTCATTGCATTGGCGAATTTCTCACCTTCGGAAGCAGAGATCCAGTCAAGGTAGAATCTTCCTTCTTCAAGGCCCAAGGTCTTCATCACTGTTTTTAAAGCGGTTATACGCCGGTCACATGCGAAGTTTCCTCGGTCGTAGTGACAATCTCCAAAGTGGCATCCTGCAACCATTACTCCGTCAGCTCCTTCATCAAATGCCTTTAGAACAAAGAGGGGATTTATCCTACCGGAACACATAACTCTTATTATTCGCACGTTTGGGGGGTATTGCATCCTTGCTGTACCTGCAGTGTCTGCTCCACCATAGGAACACCAGTTACAACAAAAAACTATTATTTTAGGGGTCCATTCCATATGATTATCTCCTTTTTTCTTTTTGATAATATTTTTTCATAATCGCAAATTTTACCAAGTTTGCATAATGTTTCATTTTTTTCTCCATTAAATAATTAATAACAAACCACATCTTGCATTTTGCTGGGGGTGATGTTCTTCCTGACTCTAATTTTTTTTATTATATTTGATGATATATTTGAGCGACATATTAGGTCAGATTCAAGGATTATACAAATGTGGTTTGTTATATCTTGTAGCAATGCTTCAAGATCGTGATTTATGACCTATATTCTGGGTCTTTTTGAATGATTTGATCAGAGTGTTAATTTAAGGTTATAATATAAGGGAGGGGAATAATTCCCCACCTTCAATTTTTTTCTTGGTTTATTTTCCAGGAGCTGGGAAATAAGACAATGGTGGCATTTTTTCATCCATTCCTCTAGTGAAACCATAGGTTTCCTGCAGTTTGAGGTTGATTTCATGCCAAATTTTTGCCAGTGGTATTTCGGCAGGGCATACTTCTTCGCACTGCCCACAGTTGGTACAAGATTCCACCATGTGGATTAACCGTTCCATATGGAATAGTGGTGATGGTGGGAGTTCTTTGCTCAGCCAGTCTGGACCATTATTTGACTCTAGACAGCAGTTTTCACAGTAACAGATTGGACAGGATTCCCTGCAACCATAGCACTTGATACATTTGTCGAATTCGTCCATGTACTGGGCCATTGTGGCAAATATCTCGCCTCTAGTTTCGTCGAAATCTTTAGCTTGCCATTTACCTGCTAATTTTGCCATGATTTTGTCGATGTTGGCCCTTATTTCAACACCTTTTGGTATTGGTTCTTGGGTGTTGAGAGCTCCAGATTCTATGGCTTTGCCAAGAACATCGGCACCTTTTTCGGAAAATACTTCCACGAAGGTTGCTTTACCGGCCAGTGGTCCAATAACTCCCCAGTTACCCAGTGCGATATCAGCCATACTGGGTATGTTAATTTCACATCTCCGGCAATTGGTTCTTCGACCGTATCCAGCATCTTCCAGTTCGTCGATGCTTATTTCCTGTTCTTCATGGTCTTTAGTTTCGATGATCAGTTTTCCTTTGGCTATTTCTTCTTTAACCACTTCATCTGGGTCAGTTTCGTAGAATTTCTCGATCATCTGTCGGGCTTTAACTGGAGGCATGGTTCCTCCACAGTTAACCCCTACCATTAGCAGGTTGTCCCCGTCCACTTCTTCACGTTTGATTAATTCTACCAGGGTCATGGCGTCGCAGGGTTTGGTGGTTACTGCGATTTTCATGTCTTTGGCACCGTTTAGGTATTTCCCCACTACTTTGGCCATGTTTAGTGTTCCGCAGTGGAGGGATCCTGCTGTTTCTATGATTTCTTCAGGGTCGGTTATTAGTGTGGGCACAGCATCATATAGATCTGAACCTTTTTTAACTGCAAGGACTGCGTCTACTATGCCGTCTTCTAAAAGGAACTTTAATATGGTGGTTACTGCCCCACCACATTCTCCGCTGGCGGCAATTTCATCGTCTGAACCCCATGCATAATACATATCGCCTACTTGAACCATTGGGATCACTCCAGTTTTTCAATGCTTGCTGCGGAAACTTTCAGTTCAGGCATCTTGGCGAATGGGTCCAGTTCATCCCCGCTGGTGAGCATGTTTGCAGCACATTCAGCAAAGTGGAATGGTATGAATACAGTTCCCTGTATGATGTCTGAAGTGACTTTGGCTGGTACTTCGATTTCACCACGTCGAGTTTTAACTTTGACCATTTCCTTATTTTTAACGCCGAGTTTAGCTGCGTCTTCTGGGTTAATTTCAACGAAACCAGTTGGAACTTCACGGTCCAGTGTTTCTGATCTTCGGGTCATACTACCTGTGTGCCAGTGGAACAGCATACGTCCGGTGGTGAGTATGAATGGATACTCATCATCTGGGTTTTCAGCTGGTGGTTTGAACTCGATGGCTTTGAATACTCCTAGACCATCAGGGGTTGCGAATTTTTCTGCGTGGAGTATGGGAGTTCCAGGGTGTTCTTCGTCAGGGCAAGGCCAGTGTAGTGCTTCTGGTTTTTCCAGCCTTTCCTTGTTCATACCAGCATACTGGGGGGTGACATATCGTACTTCTTCAAAGATTTCATGTGCACTGTTGAATTTAAAGAGTTCAGAACCCATTCTGGTAGCAATGTCTGAAATTATCTCCCAGTCATCTCTTGTTTCACCTGGTCCGTCTACGGCTTTTCGGATGTACTGCACCCTTCTTTCGGTGCTGGTGAAGGTTCCGTCTTTTTCAGCCCATGAGAATGCGGGTAAAACCACATCAGCCAGGGCTGCGGTTTCAGTTAAAAAGATGTCCTGTACTACTAGGAAGTCCAGGTTGTTTAAAGCGGCTTCAACGTGTTGTAGGTCCGGGTCGGAAACCATGGGGTTTTCACCCATAATATACATGCCCTTAATATCACCATCATGAGCGGCGTGCATTATTTCCACGACAGTAAGACCTGGTGTACATGATAGGTCACCACATCCCCATGAGGTTTGCATTTTTTCTCCCAGTTCCTCGTTAATAACAGCCTGGTATCCAGGGTATACTACCGGGAGTGCTCCCATGTCACATGCTCCTTGCACGTTGTTTTGACCTCGCAGTGGGTTGACTCCAGTACCAGGTCGGCCAATGTTACCGGTGAGCATGGCTATGTTGGAAGTGGACATAACGTTTTCAGTACCAACAGTGTGTTGGGTTATACCCATTGAGAATAGTAAGGCAGCATTATCTGCTTTAGCGTACATGAGTGCTGCTTCTTTGATGAGATCAGCAGGAACTCCAGTAATTTTTTCAGCTTCTTCTGGAGGGTACTGTTTGACCATTTCTTTTAGTTCTTCGTAGCCAGTGGTACGGTTTTCAACAAACTCTTTGTCTTCCAGTCCTTCAGCAATAATCACATTCATCATGGAATTGAGTAATGCTACATCTGTACCGGATTGGAATGGTATGTACAAGTCAGCTTGCTTGGCAGATGGTGTGAATCTGGGGTCTGCCACCATGATTTTAGCACCATTTTCTTTAGCTTGTAATGCTCTTCTCCACATCAGTGGGTGTTGTTCCAGGGTGTTGGTTCCAATCAGGAACACCACATCCGCATGGGCACAGCTTTCCAGTGAGTTGGTCATTGCTCCGGATCCGAAGGTCTGGGCCAGTCCAGCCACTGAAGGACCGTGACATAATCGTGCACAGTGGTCCACGTTGTTGGTTCCAACTACAGTTCTCACAAATTTCTGGAACACGTAGTTATCTTCGTTTGTACATCTAGCTGAGGATAGGAAAGCCAGTTGCTCAGCATTTGCTTCTTTCATTTCGGTTAATTTAGATGCAACCAGATCAAGTGCTTCATCCCAGGTTGCTTCCACAAATTCTCCACCTTTTTTAATTAAAGGAGTGGTTAACCTGTCTTCTCGGTGGACAAACTCGTATGAAAAGTTACCCTTTGGACATAATTTTCCTTCATTCACTGGGTTTCTTTTCCATGGTTCCACACCTTTCAGTTTGCCATCGACACTTACTAGGTTAAATCCACATCCGCATCCGCAGTAGGGACATGTGGTTGGTGTGTATTGGATATTCATTTTCTTCCTCCTCTCATCATAAGTATGATGTAATAATTCTTCCTTCCTTTAAAATCCATGAATATTCATGATAATTTTTTTTGAATCAAACTTTTCCAGTGATATTACGCTGGAGAATGATGTTTTGCTATATGATCATTCATGATAGACTTTGGGATTTGGACACCCTTCCTTTTTTTTTAAAAAATAAAAAATAAAAATGGAAAGGGATCTACAAATACCTAATTATGGCAATGTAAATTACTTTCCCGGATTAAGCTTCTGCTTTTTTGGTTCCACGTAGGTAAGTGAACCAGTAGATACATCCCACAAATATTGCTCCACCAATGATGTTACCGAGAGTAGCTGGTATCATGTTGTTGATGAACATCTGTGACCAGGTTACTCCGCCAATGAATATTCCTACAGGTATAAAGAACATATTTGCGACTACGTGCTCGAATCCGATGGTTACGAAAGCCATTATTGGGAACCAGATTCCGAATACTTTGCCAACAATATCATCTGAGGCAATGGCCAGGTAAACTGCTAGACATACTAACCAGTTACATCCAATTGCTCTCCAGAACACTGTCATCCAGTCTAAAGATGTGACAGTTTTACCTGCTGCTACAAACTTTGCTCCACCGAGTGCTTTGGTTTTTGCAATGGTAACTGCGGTTCCTGCCCAAGGGTCTGCGGTTAGAATACCGGTGAGGTATGCTAGGACATAAGCAACAAATATTGAACCGATTAGGTTAAATATCCAGCTTCCTACCCAGTTTCGGATAAGACCCATAATACTTGCTTCTCCCTGAAGCACTCCCATAGGCATGTACATACAATTACCAGTAAACAGCTCAGAACCGGCTATAACGACCAGCATTAGCCCTACTGGGAACACGCCACCAAAGACGAATTTTACTAATCCTACAGGATAACCAGCAGCAGCCATACCTCCAGTAGCAACTTCTGCCAGAAGTCCTCCAAATGCAATGTAGGCCCCAGCTAAAAAGCTTAAAACAAGTAAATTACTCAGAGGGGCTTTTTCTTTTAGCGCTGCGATACCAACACATGCTTTGGCGGTATCTGCAGGTGATTTAAACGACGATGCCATATATATAGACCTCCTTTTAATCGACTATCAATTCGAATATATTCATGAATTATCATGTAGAGATGATCAATCTATCATGATTTTTCACTAGTTTTGATTCATTTTTTTCCCTAAAATGGGATTTACAACTATTTTTGAGTTAGTAACTCAAAATCCTACATGAATATTCATGATGTATTCATAAGAATGGTCTTATTATATCCTAATATAAACTTTTGTTAACGAAACAATTTCGAAAGACTTATATCCGTTATGTATATTTTTGCATATCAATAATAAAAAAGTAGAATTTTTAAGGGGGTTAAAAAGAAATCTAACAATAATTATATCTACAAAATTTAATTTAAAACTAAAATTGATATTAAAGACGTTAAAAAAATAAAATAGTTTAGAAGAAACAATTTAATTACTTTTTCCCTCTTATTTGTTCTTCTATTTCTTTTTGAATCTCTGCTTGAACTTTTCCCCTTATCTGTTCTTCTATTTCCTTAGAGATTTCAGCGTGAACTTTTCCCCTTATTTGTTCTTCTATTTCTTTTTGAATTTCTACATCAGGTTTTCCTTTTATTTGTTCTTCTATTTCCTTTTCAATTTCAGCTTGAACTTTTCCTCTAATTTGTTCTTGTAGTTCCTTTTCAAGTTCTTTAGACATTTGACCACCTGACCCTATTTGGGATTTTTTTTATTATTAACCTTAATTAATTATAAAATTACATTAAAAATATATAAAGATTTTTATTTCTTTTTTTCCCAATAAAACGGCCATTTTTTTCCTTAATTAAAAAATAATCCAATATTAATCAATTCGGTAAACTATGAAAATCATTTTTCATAATGAAAAATGCATGTAGAATTATGTAGGTTCTATTTTTTTCCTGGTGGCGTTATAGTCCATATAAAATTTAAATATTGGATATTTCCCATATTTCCCTATTATTTGGTTTTATAATGAATTTGAAGAATTTTTAAAGTTTAACTCATTGGTTAATTCATTATGGGTGATAATGGGGAGGAGTTCACAAGTAGTAGCTACGAATTGATAATGGGATATTCATTGTTTTTCAACCTTAGTAAATTTTATAAGTCCCCATTCTATAACAGCATAACAATCTAGGATAAGTTACCGCAAACTAAAGTGATTGCAATAACTAGAAAATTAAATATATTGTTAATATATCTGAATTAATTAAATCAGATAACAGATTAGCTTTGAAAAGGGAATCGATTAAATAACGTTGTTTAATCAACTTTATATTAATTTAAATTCATAATTAAATGGTTAAATTGAGATTTAGGTGATATCTTGGTATCTACAATAATTTGTCCACGCTGCAAAACTAAAAACAAAAAAACAGCCGAAATCTGTTCCAACTGTAAAAATCCTTTAAAAACCAATAAAAAACCTGATAAAAAGAATTTTTTAATTTTTAACCCTGAATCTCGGTTTGATTTTAAAATTATCCTAATTGGAATTTTTTTATTTGTCATATGTAACGTATTATTATTGAACGTAGTTTATGACTATGCAATGCTGGTTTCTGGATTCGCCATAATGTTATTTTTATATATTCTCTTCAAATACTATTCTTCCCAGGATGATTCTGCAAGTATGAAGAAAATTGGATATAAAGTAATTCTATACTACCTAATCATCGTGTTTGTTGGCGCTGTAATCCTACTTACCTTTAATTTATTCTAATTAAAACCTTAACCAATTGTTTAATGGGAGTAAAATTAGATAAGGATTAATGGTGGATTTCACCTCAAATTCAATATTTTTTTATTTTTAAATCTGGATTGCTACCATATGTATGGATTTTTGGTCTATGTGGTGGGCACGCGGTTTATACCCTTACTTTCAGTATCAGTGGAGGGAAAGACATTGGTGAAAATGATCTTTTTGTAAACGGGTTATACTCCCACCTTGTGGAATAGTAAATTAATAGGTAATTCTAAAAATATTATTATGATTGAATTTTTAAAGTTCTTCATTTGACTTAAAGGTGATTTTAATGAATCATGAAGCTTTCTATGAGTGTATCGATAAACTGGTCGCTGAATTTACAGCTCCTCAAATCCAGATTTTCCGTTGGCTACACCAACATCCTGAACTAGCCTACCAGGAGTATGAAACCAGCCAGTATATTCAAAAACACCTGGAAAATCTCCCTAATTTGGAAGTCCAATCCCATATTGCCAAGACCGGTATAAAAGCAGTTTTAAAGGGGGAAAAACCGGGCCCTACTGTAGCCATCCGGGCGGACATCGACGCCCTCCCTGTAAAGGAAGAAACCGGTCTTGAATACGCATCTAATGTGAAAACGGATTATAATGGTCAGGAAACATCTGTGTCCCATGTATGTGGGCATGATGCCAGTACTGCAGCGGCCATAGGCACGGCTACAGTTTTAAGCCAGCTTCAATCAGAATTACCCGGCACTGTGGTTTTCCTTTTCCAACCTGCTGAAGAAGGTGCTCCAACAGGGGTTGATGGTGGAGCTATGCGCATGGTGCAGGAAGGAGTACTGAAGGATCCTGAAGTCCATGCCATATTCGGATTTCATGCTAACAATACGTGTTTCCCGGGCCAAGTCATGATCAGGGAGGGACCCACTCACGCCAGTCAAGACAGCATCTTCATACGTATATGGGGAGAACAGGCCCATGGATCCCAGCCATGGAGTGGCAAAGACCCTATTGTTGCTGGAGCATCACTTATAAATTCCCTGCAAACCCTCATCAGCCGAGAAGTGGACTTACAGAAGGGGGCGGCAGTTATCACTGTGGGATACTTCTGGGGAGGAATCAAGGTGAACATAATCCCTGAAGGTGCTGAAATGGGGCTCACTGTCCGTTCACTTGATGAAAGTAACCGTGAAATTTTAATAACCCGTATCAAAGAGTTAGCTGAACTTAAAGCAGAAATGCATGGTTGTCAGGCAGAGGTAATATATGGTCAGCACTACCCCCTGAATGTTAACAACATCGATCTTTATGATGCAATGCTTCCCACTGTGGAAAGAGTTGCCCAAGCAAAGAATGTCCTTTATTATCTTGCATCAACAAAATCAGAAGATTTCTCCTATTTTTCCCAAGAAATCCCTGGTTTATACATGTATTATGGTGCAGCCTTGTGTGATCGTCCACTATCTGAGTCAAAACCCAATCATCACCCTGAGTTTAGGGTGGATGAGAAAGCTCTGAAGTTTGCCACTCGCCTGGAGTGTAATTTAATTTACGATTGTCTGAGAAAAATTTAAAGATATTATTCAATAAAATTCAATTTTTAAGATAATATTTAATTTTAAGATAATATTTAATTTTTTTACGGGAATTTTTAAGGGGTCAATGTGATATCTTTAAATATTGGGAATATTTTTCTATTTAAGTCTCTTCAAATTGTATTTTTTTTAATATTGTTGTGTTTTAGATATTGCAATCGTATTTAGCAACAAATTCGGAAGGATACTTCCAAGGTGCTTAATATAAATCTGATTAATTGCATAATTAATTATTATAATATCTATGTAGGTGGTTGAATGAAAAGATTGATCTACATTTTGGCAGTTGTTTTATTAGTGGTAATGGCCTCTGGTTGTACCAGTGATGAGTGGGCGTCGAACAAGACATACTCCGGCAATGGGGTAACTTTCAGTTATCCCGGGACATGGAGCGAGAATGCAACAAAAACAGTGAGCACCCCTTCGGGTTCCAACAATATTGCAGCAGTTGGAAGTAACGATGAAGGTTTTGCTATTGGAAGTATATCTGCATCTGGACTGGACACTGCAAGCATTCAGAGTGTACAAAATCAGCTGGTTCAGGAATATCAGACAAAAGGATATGGTGCCAGTAAATCCGTCACTGTGGATGGAGCTACTGCTTCCATGATCACATCAACAAGCAAAGACTCTTCTGGTTACTATACTACCATCGCGTTCTGGGTCAAAAATAATAGTCTTTATTATGCTGCTTATGTATCCGATACTAACAGCACCCAAAACATGGAAAGAATACTCGGTAGCCTGAAAACAACCTAAAATATGCACTAAAGCTTTAGAAGCATTTAGCTGCATATTTTTTTTCTTTTTTATTATTATCCTCATTCTTACTGGGGTGCATTTCATGGAATTTAAAACAGAATCTGATGATAATTATTTTATGAATCAGGCAATCATTGAAGCCAAAAAAAGCCTCAAAGAGGGGGGAATTCCCATAGGGGCTGTGTTGGTGGCCGAGGGTAAAATTTTAGGAAGTGGACACAACCGTCTGCTGCAAAATAATTCAGTTATTCTTCATGGTGAAATGGATTGCATTGAAAGTGCAGGGCGTATTAGGGGGGCTGATTATCAGAAATCAACTTTATACACCACTTTATCTCCATGTACCATGTGTTCTGGTGCCATAATGTTATACAAAATACATAGGGTGGTTATTGGTGAAAACACTACCTTAATTGGTCCTGAAAACTTGTTAAGAGAAAATGGGGTGGAAGTTGAAATCATGGGGATGGGGGAATGCCGTGAACTTCTGGAACAGTACATTGAAGAAAATCCCAATGTATGGGGAGCAGAATTGGAAAGAGTGGGCTTTTCTACGGATTAAAACATCAGAAACTATAATGAATATGGATTAATTAGGATAAAACCCATGTGCCTGTATTTAAATATCATAGATATCAAGAAATGGATGGTTATAAAATTAGGAACTGGTCAAGATTAGGTCAAAAAGACTTGGAATTTAGGTCAAAAAGACTTGGAATAAAATCCCAAGTGAGATTTAGAAAAGTTATTAGAAATAATATCCCAAGTGAATTTACCTTTTATTGAAATCTTCCACAGAATGTGATAATGATCCATCTTTGAGGGTTATGGGCAGCGTTACTGAAAGAGATCCATTACCAAAACCATGACAAATCATGGTATGCCTCCCGGGTCCTCCGGCAACCATTAAAAGCACATCAGATGGGGAACGGGTTATATGGACATCCCCTCCTATTATCCATTCATCATCCAGTTTTCGACCACCACGATCACCTAAACTGGCAGGTAACACTGAGTTTTCATGAATATAATTTTTAACATCCACTTTTTCCCAGCCATCTGTGTGGATGGTTTTTGCGTGCTCAGGGCTCATGATCACCAGAAGTTCACCGGGTACGTGGCTATTGTTACAACCAGCAGTGGCTGCAGTGTGAACGATGGTGTCCAATAGGTCCTCAGCTTTTTGACTGCGATGATCATTAACATTATGGGGAGCTTCAGCAGCCATCACCGTGACGGTACTGGCCTCTTTTCTGCAGCCCATCTCTACTTGAAAAGGTTCCCATGGGCTTTCATCTTCATTTTCGGTGAAACAGTAACTATACTTAGCTGGAGAACCATGGGTGGCATGATCACCAATCCCGGGAACTGCCCCCGCAATGTTGATGAGACACAAGCGAAGAGAACGGCCAATAGTGGCACTGGCCATGTTACAGGGCCCTAAACATCCTGCACCTGAATTTAAACCTAATTCGTTTGATAATGGTCCGTTGATGATAGTGCAGATTGATATGGGGTGGGTGGTAGCGTTGACCCCTGCCAAGTTGAATTTATCCTGGTAAATGGCTTTGATGACATGTTCCATCACCGGCTGAAATCTGGGTTGGCAACCAGCCATCACCGAGTTAATGGCAATTTTTTCCGAGGTGGCCTGACCCATTTTTGGGGGTAAGACCGCTAGAACATCCCCTGGATCGTATTCACTGTAGTTTAGTAAACGATCTACCCTTTCTCTGGTGGGGGGGATAATGGGAAGGCCATCAGTCAGGCGTCGCTGGTAAAAATCAACACTGATCTTCTCTGGATCAGGGTCAATAAAGAATTCCATATCTGATTCACTGGCACTGCAGAGACGATCTCTCGTATCATCCTTTTTTTCCAGGATATCGTCAATTAAACAGCCACAGGCATTATTACTGATGGCTGGAGTGTTTTTTTTAGCCATATGATCATTTAACATTTTCAAGTACTTTAAACAGATAACTATTAAATCTATTTAAGCATTCTAATTATTTGGGACTGTAAAGTTATTGGGTGTTGATATTTTTTCCATGTTTAGCTGTCCATTTTTTCATTTTTTGGTTTAGGTAGCTGAGTATTCCTTTTATTGTTTTGTAAATTTTCTTTATTTGGTTGGGGTCTGTTTGTCTGTAGTAATTTTCTACTTTGTTGGATGTTCGTTGTATGAATGGGCTTCTCATGAAGTGTGTGAGTCTTTGAAAGTTTGGAAGTATCTTTTTAGTGAGGTATCGTTGTAAAACTTTTGGAATATCTTTGAATTTGTCCAGTAGTGTTTCTAGTCTGTTTATTGATGTTTCTTCGTTGTATGTGCGGAATATGTTTTTTATGTCGGTGAAATAAAGGCATAATGTTATTTTTTCACGTTTGGAGACATTTTTGGACTTTAATATTTTGTGTACACTGTTTCCTATCATTTTAAATAGGTGAAATATGCATAATTGGTGTTTCACACCAATTTTGTCCATTATTCTTTTGTATCTTCGGAAATGATCGGTTGTAATTGCTATCAGTGGTTGATTTTTTGTGGATTCTTCAATAAATCTTTTTATGGTTTCTGTAGTTCTTTTAGGAGCTATTTCTTCTGCTATTGGTATGTTGAGTATGGTGTCGTATAATGTTAAACGGTAGTGTCTTTTACCGTTAAGTCGAATATACTGCTCATCATACGCGTAGTAACCTGAATAAAGTGTTATTGTGTTGGTTATTCGTTTTTCAACTTCTATGGTTTGCCATTTTTTAATGGTTGTGTGTGATGGTGAGTTTCCAAAGAACGTTTGAAAGTCTTCCCCCAATTTACGCAGCGAACGATAGCCTGTTTGAATCAAAGACTCTAATTTATCACTGTAAATATTAACGTATCTGTGATGAGGTTTTATAACTGAATCTAAGCTTGTTGTGAACTTTTTACTGCAACTTTTACATTTATATCGTCGCAAATAAATTTTTTGAGGTCCTGAATCAGCCAATATGGGGTTTCTTTCATGATATTCCTGTTTAATCACATGATTTGAATTACAATTAGGACAAATTGGGTTTAAATATTCGAAATGATTGTTTGAAAGTAAATTCAGGTTTTTATTCACGTTTCGAGTGATTTCAGACCTTTGAAATCTTCGTGTTAAAACTTCATCAAATTTTGGTTTTTCCACAACAAAATCGAAAAGATTAAGTTGCATGGACGCAATACTAGAACTGAGAGTAGTTATAATTTCATTAGGCATGTTATTATATCTATTCTCACTTTATACTTAATTTTAACGGTTTATAACTGGAATTTGATTTAAATCTGAAGTTTTTTAAATTTTTGTGAAATTTGCTTCAACACCCAAAAACTTTACAGCCACAATTATTTAAACAATATCTTTAAGCAATCCATTAAATAATCCCTTTAATCAATCAATTTTTAAACCCGTTAGGGTATTTGTAGTAAATATAGAAATGATGGGACGATTTTACTTGCTTTATCATCCAATTCATCAATTGAAAGCCCAGCTACGGGGTGTTCAACCTCTAGAATTCTCAGATCTCCTAATCCATGTGATTTAGCCAGTTCCCGAGCAAAGGGAGTGAAATGATCCGAACAAATAGATATGGTTGGAATTCCTCTTTCCTCCAGACGGATGGCATCCAGAACCACCCAACTGGTGCAGGAACCACAATCGCCCAGGGCCAGAATAGCTAAATCTGCCGATGCTGCCATTTGAATCTGAAAATCTGTAGCTGGTGCTCCTGCTGGCTTATGAACCCACAGAAGTTCCCGGTTACCCAGTGACTCTGAAAGAACTCTCAGGATAATGTCTGCCCCGGGTTTAGTGTTGTCCACCATGGAAACCCTATCAAAGTCGTAGGGTAAAGGATTTAAAGCGATATTTTTTCCATTAAATTCGCCTAATGGATTAAGAACATCTTTTTCTGTGAGTTTCACCCTCAAAAACAGTTCCTCCAATTAATTTCTTCCGGATATCCATTTCATATTTATAAAGGACATATTGGTATTGGTGGGGTATTTTTTTATACTTAAAGAAGGTGCCCTTTAAAAAATATTAATATAAGGTTTTCATGCCTCTTTACGGAATCTTTTAATTATAAAATCCTTGTCCAGGGATAGCACAAATGAAGCAGCCCTTGGGCCCTGTTTTTTCCCAATTATGACCTTGTAAATTGCCTGGAATGCCTTCTGTGGTTTTAATCCCAATTCCTTTAGGATGAGATACATCTGGTCGTGGAGTTCCTGGGAATTGTAATCATTTTTCTCCAGCAGATCTGCCACTTGAAGCAGGAATACTTCCTGCATTTCGTTCAACTGGACTTCTGGTAATGTTTCCTGGACATTGAACTTCACAAATTCCGGGGCATACTTATCCAACCAGTTTTCCACATTTTCTAAACGTGACCCTAAACGGATCTTAGCATCCTCATCTAAGTCAGTGTATTCCATACCTTCCATATCTTCACTCAGTTGAGAGTTTCTTTTAAGAATCTGGAAGATCTTCTCCAGGTCGTCAGTTATCTGTCTGGCCACTGTAAGGAAACGATAGGATGTCTGGAAGGGTGCAGAATCGGCCATGTTGATCTGCGACACTTCATAGATTTTCTTGAGTTTCTCCATCTCCTTCTCTGAAGCTGCTTCCTCAATATCATAATAGATCCTCTCCACACGGTCATACTGGTCGATGAAGTCCAGGAAAGACATTCCCGGGTCAAAATCCTTATGTTTCAAGGGTTTGCTGCGGAACAAGAAATAATTCAGGGTCTCAGGTGTCCCTATCTCTAACCATTGTCCAGGGGTGAAGAAAACTCCCTTGGATTTGCTCATGGCATCTCCTTTAAGGGTGATCCACTCATAAGGAACGGGATAGGGTGCCCTGTAATTGAATATCTCCTTGGAAATAACTTTACTTACATCATAGGACCCGCCACTGGCCGCATGATCCTTTCCAAAGGGTTCACAGGTCACACCAAATATCTTCCAACGGGCAGCCCACTCCACACGCCAGGTGAGTTTTCCATTGCCAGATTTGATGTCCATTTCACCTTCATGACCGCACTGGCACCGGTAATATACGGTGTTACCCTGGTAGTTATAGGCAGTGGTGGTATTCACCCGGCCGCACTCGTTACAGATGGGGTTGTAGGGTAACCAGTCCTCAGCTAGGGGATGTTCCCGGTACTGGTTGAATATTTCCCTGATCTTAGGAGCTCTTTCTAGTGACTTTTTAATGTAATCATTGTAGATCCCATCCTGGTACATTTTAAACCCGGAATAGGTTTCCAAATCTATCCCGAATACAGGTAGGGTTTCCAGGAATGGTTTCTGGAAGTGTTCCACAAAGTTTTCGCAGCAACCCTCAGGGCAAGGGATCTGGGAGTAAGGAATTCCCAAGTACTTCTCGTAGGATTCAGGGAGGGGATAGGGTACTTTCCTCAGAGGATCGTGGTCATCGGCAATCCAGATGGTCTTAGAGTCTTCTCCAAGTTTTTGCAGAGATTTACCTACCGCATTAGCTATAAAAACGTCACAGGAATTCCCAATATGTATGGAGCCAGATATGGATGTTCCACTGGCTACGACGTGTTTTTCAACGTCCCAGTTAGTTAGATCAGATGCAATTCGTTCAGTCCAGTGTTTCAAGTAATTCACCTTCTTATAAAAATAAAAAAATCATGATGGTATATTATAAAATAAAAAGGAATGTAATGGGGATGAATTTTATTCGAAAACTTCAGTTGAAGCCTCATCCAGCCATTCATTCACGATTTTGATGGCACAGTAACTTCCGCACATGGTACATGTATCAGGATCTTCTGGTGGCCGTTCATCTCTGATTGCCCTGGCATCACCTGGACATATGGCTGCGTTGTACTGGGCTTCCCAGTTAAGTTTTTTACGGGCATTGGCCATTTCAAGATCCTTTTCCCCGTTGTGTATTCCCTTGGCCATGTCACCAACGTAGGCTCCGATCCGGCTGGCTATAACTCCCATCTTCACGTCTTCAGGTCCAGGGAGTGCCAGGTGCTCAGCAGGGGTAACGTAACATATGAAGTCTGCTCCCGCAGCAGCTGACTGGGATGCACCAATAGATGAAACTATGTGATCGTAGGCAGGGGCAATGTCAGTTACTATGGGTCCTAACATGTAGAATGGGGCTTCACGGCACAGTTTTTTCTGTATAACAACGTTAGCTTTTATCTCGTTTAGAGGGATGTGTCCAGGACCTTCCACAATGGTCTGCACTCCCACTTCCCTTGCCCGGTCTATTAATTCACCCAGGATAATGAGTTCCTGAACTCCGGCACGGTCAGTAGCATCTGCAATGGCTCCGGCTCTCATGGCGTTGGCCATGGACATCACAAAGTCGTATTCCTTTGCAATTTCAAGGATGTAATCGAAATTCTTATAGAGGGGGTTTTCAATTTCATTTTCCACCATCCAGGCAGATACTAGGGCTCCGCCACGGCTCACCAGTCCGCCTTCTCTTCCCTGTCTTTTTAGGCGCTTGAGGGTTTCCATGTTCACACTACAGTGAATAGCCATGAAGTCAATACCATCTTTGGCCTGTTTTTCAATGGCCTTGAACATCACATCTTCGTCCATGTAAATGGCAGCACCCTTTTCCCTGATGGTCTCAAAAGCTGCCTGGTATACAGGCACACTTCCTACTGGTATGTCAGATATCTTTAGAATTCTTTTACGGATCTCATCCAGGTCTCCACCCACAGATAGTTCCATTAAAGTGTCAGCGTTATTGGCCATTGCAACTCTGGCCTTTTCTTCTTCCATATCAAAGTCACATATGTCGGTTGAAGTTCCGATGGTGGCGTTAACTTTGGTTCTGAGTCCTGCCCCAATACCAACTGCTTTTACTTCCCTTCCTTTGTTACTGGGAATGGCAATGGTACCTTTGGCTACAGATTTTCTGATGAATTCAACGTCAACATTTTCATTTTCTGCGACGGATTTCATTTCGTCAGTTATTATCCCTTTTCGTGCGTCGTCCATTTGTGTCATAGAATCACCGTGTTAGGTTCAACTTTGTAAACGTACATTAGCTATGGGGATTCACAAATTACGAGAAGCCCCTAGCCATTGATTAATACTAATACTATTTTGATTTCTATATTTTACCCATAAAAATAGATATGGTTTTTATATCATAATCTGGGATCATTAAATTTTGAAAATTATTAGTTAATAATGAATCAGAATATGGAATGAAATCATCATTGTAAACGAAATCCTTAGTATTTGTGTTGTTATATTAATTCCCATTGAACCTATTCAAATTTTTTTATTCTTAATATGCTATAGAATTGATTGATTTTTTTTTATTGTAATCCCTATAGAATCTATTGAATACTATATAGTATGTTGGCATGATTTAAATGATTCATTTCTTCTCTTATGTTTCAGATAGTTAACATCCGGCCAATGGCCATATCCGGGGTTGGAACGTTAGTCTGACACCCTTCTGCTTCCACAATGAATGAAGATACAGCGGAAGCTAGCTTACCACAATATTCAAGAGATTCACCTTCCAAGTATGACTTCAGAAACCCTGCCCGGTACGAATCACCAGCACCAGTGGGATCAGTGGGGTAACGCTCCACAGCATCGATGTTGATCTTCTCATCTGCATAAATAACACTCCCATTCCTTCCTCTGGTTTCCACCACAATTGATGGACCATACTCCCTTAACTGGTCAATGTCCATATTGATGCTTTCCAGAATACGCCCAATTTCATGGTGATTTCCAAATAGAATATCACATATTTTGAGAACATTTAAAAGATCAGGGGATGAATACATGTGCAGGTCCTGCCCTGGATCGAAGGATATGATTTTACCCTCTTTTCTGGCGAATTCACCACACTTGCTGTTGAAGGTGGGATCTCCAGTTGCCAAATGTACTGCCTGAACATTACTAATGGCATCAGCAGGAACAGGAGCCTCTTTAAAACGGGTGGCAGCTCCCCAGTAAAAGTAAAATATCTGATCATGGTTTGAATCGGTTAAAACGAATGCAGTAGGTGTTTTATCCTCATCCACAATTATCATGTCTTCAATATTAATATTGAGATTTTCTAAATGATTTTGATATTCTGATCCTAAAAAATCGCCCCCCACTGCCGACACCAGGGAAGATTCGAGACCCAGTGAGGATGCAACCACAGCCACATTGGCAGCAGCACCCCCCTGGAAGGTGCGCATATTATTGATGGTAGTGGAAGAATTTGGTAATGGAAACTCGTTGACCTGAATTATATAATCAAGTGCAGTATGCCCAATGGCCAGTAAATCTCTTTTTTCACTCAATTAATCACCTGCCTTATTTCTATTTTCAGTTTATTTAACATTAACTATAACGCTATATTTTTAAAAATGAACTAATCTCTGCAACTTAAATCCATCCTAAAATCATTGATCTCCCCAAAAATAGATGATTTAAAAGATAATAAGCCTTTTTTATCCAAAATCATGATCAATTTCCTTTAAATAATTAAGATTCAGTTGATTTTCCTAAAACCCAGCTGAGGGATTATTTTCTGACCCTTGCCTTGTAAAAAATCGGAAAAATCTTCCAGTTCTGGGTTCTTAGCAGGGATGACCATACTGATTATGTGGCTGGTATCCTCAGCTAAAATATCAGAAACAGTGAAAGAATTGGATAAAGGTGACATGAAACTTCGGTTTATGAAGGTTAGAAAATCTTCATTATTACTAATCAGTTTAAGGGCGGTTTGAGGAGAACTGCACCAGTCAACAATTTCATAATCTACACGTAAATGATCTAAGGTGTTCCATGCCAGTCTTTGGGCAGAATGGATAACTTCCACGAACATTCTACCCTGAAGATCATGGATACTCATCAATTGTTCATCAGAAGGGGAGACTAATACCAGTTCATCCCGGGCTATGGGTACAAAATCCAGACCATGCATAAAGGCATGGACCGGATCATCCAAAAGTAGAATATCCACCAGATCCATCTCCGCCATCTTGAGGGCACTCAGATCATCAGTAGTATGGATTACTGCCTCCAGACCATAATGACGTGATAGAACATCCACTAAACCGGTGGAAATAGGCCCTCCGCATATAACTGGGGTGTCTCTTTCCTCTAATCGTTTTAAATATCGCTGATATTTTTTCAGGACCATTACACCCTGGGGGGTGAGGCCTGATCCGGCTCCAGTTGTTTCCACCAATTTAAATCCCATTTTTTCTTCAGCATCACGAATTCGCCTATTTAACACGGCATGTGATATCCCTAACCTTTTGGCAGCTGCTCTCTGGGACCATGTGCTGGTGATCTCCAGCAATGCATCGAAAAGACGGTAACTAAATGTTTCTCCATTCAGTGATAGATTTAAACGGGGATGAAACTTCATAATTTCTCCTTTGACCTTAACTTGGAAAAGTGGTAGTATTGATTTGTATAAGATTTGTATGAAATAGGACTTATATATATCAGATTGTATAGAAAATCATATTGTTTTACGATAATTAAAAAAAATATAATAATGGTGCTAATATTGAAACAATTGATTCTCAACGATGCTATAGAAGAAATAGTGGATAATGTACGCTCTGTTTCTGCAGAACTTGACCCTAAAAACATTAAAGACATGACCAGTCTTTTACAAACATCCCAACATGTTTTTGTCATGGGACTTGGTCGTTCTGGCTTAGTAGCCAGGGCTTTTGCCATGCGTCTCATGCACCTAGGAATTAGTGTATACGTGGTAGGAGAAACAACCACCCCTGCTTTGACCAGTGATGATTGTTTACTGGCGATTTCAGGTTCCGGTGAGACTTTCAGCATTATCAGCGCCGCGAATATTGCCCATAAAAGGGGGACCAAAATCATTGCGGTAACTTCTTATGTGGATTCCACCTTGGGTGAGATGGCGGATCTGGTGGTGCATATAAAGGGACGTACCAAAATTGATTCTGAAAAAAATTACATAACCCGGCAGATGAATGGAAAACACCAGTCCCTATCTCCTATGGGAACCCTTTTTGAAGTAACCAGCCTCATATTTTTGGACGGCCTCATAGCCCAGTTAATGGTTGAAATGGGAAAAACAGAAGAGGATATGAAGGCCAGGCACACGGTTATTGAATAGTCCGGGTATTGAATTAAATTAACTGATTTTTTTCCTTTTTTTATTATTTTCGTTACATATCATTCCCTATTAGTTAGATGATTTGATTTTCCTGACTTCCCTAATCAGAGTATGATACGATGGGGGTGAGTGTAAATGTTGAATCTTCCATCTCTAAGGAAACCTATTAGGGTAATGCCTGCTTCTTCACCTATTCTCAAACCTTCCACTGTAGGTGCAGCTTTGGTAACCATGATAGATATGCCTACATTGGCCAGTTTAACCACCCGATCCGGAGGTATACGTCCACTGCACACAATGAAACTTTCTGAAAAATCAATACCCGCTTTTAAGCCAGCTCCAATAACTTTATCCACCGCCACGTGGCGACTGACATCCTCACGGACAATGAACTGATCTTCACTAACCAGGGCAGCCACGTGTGTCCCTCCAGTTTTGGACCAAACTTCAGCTTTTTCAATTAGTAACTGGTATGAATCAATAATTTTATCTTTTTCAACCTTCAAATCAGAGATAACATGGGATAAGGGCTGGTCTTGATGCACCCACCCATCGTAACAGGAAAGATCATCGGTTTTAAAGTTATCATTTTCACTTAAACTGACTTTTATTGTATCTGAGTTTATGATGATTTCTTTCACATCACTCAGGGCATTGATGTATCTTTCATCCAGCAGGTAACCAATGGTGAAGTCTTCCAGGTCTTCGGGACTTAAATAAAATTTTCCCAAAAGTTTCCCATTAACCAGCAATTCCATTTTAGCATCAATGGCTACCAGGTCTTCAGTGGGCTGGGCTTTTTCTTTTACCTTGATTATGTTGGTTTTGCGGAACATTTTGTTCATATAATATCCCTTTCTTAACACTCTCTAAGGAAATTCCTTTAAATCCATCAATTCTTATATGACAAGGTTATATTATATATTTATAAAAATAAAATGGGCATGAATATTATCTGAAAACTTTCTTCACTTATACTAAACCTTCCAGGGACAATGCCCTGAAATCGTAGTCATTCCCTTAATCGGCTTAGAAACTTGAATTGGTAAAAAATTTACAATTTAACCACTGCAATGGCTGCAGCTTTAAATCCTATGAATACGTCTTTACCCAGATCTAGTTTTAATTCATCCCGGGCATACTGGGTTATGTCGGCAAATAAGCTCACTTTACCCAAATCTATATTTAAACGCACCACCTGATTTTTAAGTTCCATACGGGTAATGGTTCCTTTGAAAACGTTTCTTACACTGGATTTTTGTGGTTGTAGTGTTAGAAATATGTCTTCAGGATTGATTAAAATTAAAACTTTTTCTCCAACGCTAAAATTACCTCTAAGTGGTAAAATAACTCTTTTATCCCCAAAATAGATGTTAATGATTTTTTTTTCTTCATCTATTTCTGCGATCTCGCACTCTATTTCATTCACATCAGTGTGCATTTTTATTACACTATCTACTTTCCTGTATTCCCTTAATATGAGTTTACCTTTCTTGGTTAGCTCACTACCCCCACCTCCTCCTTTACCGCCCCTTTTGGTTAAAACTAGTAAATCATTCAAGTCATGTTCGAGGTTTTCAATGTATTTAAGGGCACTTCGGTAGGGTATATCTGCTTTTTGGGATGCCCTGGTAATTGAACCACACTCATCAATGAATTTTAAAAGATTGAATTTCTTCTTATCCAGTAATATGAGTTTTTCACCAACTTCTAACCTATATTCCGGTTCATCTTTAGATTTAGTCATTGAAACCCCCATTAATTCCTGATTTTGATTAAAGGTTATATTTTTTATATGCTGGATAATGATCATTACTTTATAATGTAGTCATTCATATTTTTTTGTTTGAACCAATTTAGTGACACTGGTCGTAAAATGGTTCCCTATTTGCAATGGCTTCTAAAAATAGTTTTTTGAGTTCTTCATCGGATTTACCCTGGCGCATTGGCTCTATAAAATCAACTAAATTATCGTTCCGGAGTAAACAAGGCTTTAACTTACCTTCAGGAGTTATACGTATTCTGGTGCAGTTTTTGCAGAACTGAGTATTGTCCATGGGCTTAACAATCTCGATCTCCCCGCCATCCACGAAGTACTTCTTCCGGTCCTGCATGAAACGCCTGGTTTTTACTTTATCAGCCCTATCTGCCAATTCAATTTCTAGATCATTCATTTCATAATGGTAATCATCAATAAAACCGTTATCTGGGCAATTATCAGTTTTTAAGAGTTCTATAAGTTGTAGTATGGCTCCTGTTTCCTTGCAGAAGTTGAACATGTCCCAGATTTCGTTGTGGTTAATTCCCTTCATCACTACCATGTTAAGTTTTACTGGGTAAAGGTCAGATTCAGTAGCACGGATTATGCCCTGTTTGGCCTTTTCAAGGTAGTCTTTTTTGGTAATGAACTGGTAAGTTTCAGGGTTTAGAGTGTCCAGGCTCACATTCACCCGATTAAGCCCAGCTTCCAATAAATCATCAGCATACTTATCTAAATAGGTACCATTGGTGGTTATGGAAACGTCTTTAAATCCTATTGATGATATTTTGGACACAATTTCCACTATATCATCACGAATCAATGGCTCCCCACCGGAAAGTCTGATCTTTTGAACTCCAATACCACGGGCGACCTGGGCAATACGATGTATTTCATCAGGGGTCATCTCGTATTTTTGAGGTAATATGCCGTCGTGGTGGCAGTAAAAACAGTTTACGTTGCAGCGGTTGGTTATGGATATTCGTAAGGATATTATGGGGCGCTGGTAAGTATCAGTGACTGTCATGAATTTGTTACCTGTTTGTTTTATTTATCGTGTTGTATTTGGAGTTCGATTTTTTTGGGTTCACCATGTTCTTTGATTTTAAGGGTGCTGATCATGCCCAGGAACGTGTTTTCAATGAATTTATTAACAAAAGGATTTAGGGGAACACGGTTTCCATTAACTTTAAGAATAACATCTTCCATTTGTTTCATGACACAGAGATCTTCTTTAGCCTCTCCTTTTACCATGGCCAGTGCCAGATCATGGCAGTTTTCATAGCCACAGTCACCACAGTTCATGTTTGGCAGTTTACCAAAACTCCTCTCTTCAACGAGATCTACCAGTTTCCCGGTTGATTCATCATCCAGTTCACGGACATCTACTTGGGCCAGACTGAAAGGATCATCCAGTGGGGAGGTGGATATTTTAGCATAGCTAGCAGGTTTATATCCTTCTAGCACGAGAAAATCCACTTCATCCAGCTGTTCTACGCTGTTTATTATCTTTTCAAGGCCCATGTCCTTATTTACGATGAAAAAGGTTTCTTCTCCTCCAGCCCCAACCACTATTTCCGCACCAGCTTCGCGGTGTTTCCAAGTGTCTTTCCCTTCCACGTCTAATTTAACATGAGTATGTTTCACAGTACCTACTTTATTCCCTCTTTTAACCAGTTCACTCACCAGTAAGGTGACCAGAGTGGTTTTTCCAGTGTTTTTGGTTCCTGCCACTGATACTATTTTCATGATTACACCTCAAAGTGTACATTGCTTTTACATTAGTACCCATTTTGTGATAATATTAATTACAGCTAATTACTTACCAACTCTCATATTATTTTCTACACTAACCTCTTAAAACCTCATTTAAAAACATTTAGGTAAATGAACATAATGAACCAATAGATGGAATTATGTATAATAACAGTGTTTGTGGTGATGAATTATAATCCTCATGATCTTATATAATTATATTAGATATTGCTTGGTGGGAAAGACAGATATAGTTGGGTAGAACACTAAAAATTCGTCAAAGAACCACAATTAGAATACTTCCATCTGGTAAGATTCAAGTGTTTTTAACATTTTTATCCTGATTATAAATGTCTGGAAATTTGGATTATCACCTTTTATTCCTTGGTCATAACAAATTCATATTAATATTATTTAACTTGGATATTTGGGTATTTTCAAAAAATTTAATTAATTTTAAGTTTATTAACGGCTAATTAAATTATAAAAACACCTTATTTGTTATTTGTTGAATTATTAGGGATGCTTCAGGTTGATTTCAACAACATATGTGGTGTGTTTAGTACACATCCATATATATTAATTTCTATATAATTTTTTGGGGAAATTATATATATTAACGCGGTTTAATGTGTTATCAACACACATGATGTCTTGCTCTTAAACCATGACTTAGATGAACGTTAATCAAAGATTTTCTACGTTTTTGGGCTGATAATGGGCACAATACTGATTGTAATTGAATTATAATTGTGCTGTTGATGTCTGTGCTGTTTTGAAGGTATAACCGATTCATAGAATATAAAGGAGGTTGATGTAATGGATACAACAGAAATTATTGAAGGTAAAGATATTTCTGTGGAGAGAACAGGCGAAGAGGAGCGAAAACTACTCTTTAAAGATGACCTTTGTGCTGCCTGTGGTCTCTGTGAAAAGATCTGTCCAGTGAACGCCATAGAGGTACAACCTACCGGTGCTATGGTACGAACAGAGCAAGATGTAAGCTCTCTAGACATTGATGAGAATAAGTGTGTTCTCTGTGGAATGTGCAGTTGCATTTGCCCATTCAACGCATTGGATATGGAAATAGGTGGAGAATCCATAAAAACAATGGATGCTTATCCTCAGTTAATGAAATCTGCAGAAATCCAGGACGATGCCTGTATATACTGCAAAGCATGTGAAACAGCATGCCCTGCAGAAGCCATCACCATTGACCGGAAACTCCCAGACCGATCAAAACTGGTAACCGGTGAAATTGAAATAGACAAAGAAACCTGTGTAGACTGTGGTATATGCGAAGAAATGTGTCCAGCCGATGCAATCACACTAGGCCACAAATTACCAACATCTGACGACCCAACAGTATCCTCAGACATAGAGGTTGACACAGATAAATGTGTTTACTGTCTGGTATGTAAGAAAGCCTGCCCAGTCGACGCCATAAAGGCAGTGTGTAGAATTTGTTCATACGGAGACTACGACATAAAAGCCGAAGACTCTGAAATAACTGGAAATTCCAACATCGACGATGAACTATGTGTGAACTGCGGATGGTGCCAGGATATCTGCCCAGTAGATGCAGCAACAGTAACCAAACCATTCGAAGGAACCCTGGAACTTAACCAGGATCTCTGCCAGGGATGTGAAACCTGTGTAATGGTCTGCCCCTGCAATGTTCTGTCATTCCCACAGTCAACCGACGGTGGTATGAAACCTGAAAAATTACACAAAGATGAAAAATACTGCATATACTGTGGAGCTTGTGAAAAATCATGCCCAGTGGACGCAATTCAGGTTACCAGAACCAGTATCAACAGCACACCAATAAAATCTAAATCATGGCAAAAAGCCTTCGATTCCGTGAAAAACTAATTGTGAGGTAAAAACATGGCAATAGGACTTAAAGTATACCCCGAACTTTGCCACGGATGTGGTAACTGTGTTATCGCCTGCCCAGTGAATGCTTCCAGGAGTCCTGAGATAGCCGGTGGAAAAGGACCAACCGATGATGTGGAAATCATCATGATCGTGGAAGACGGCGAAATACAGATCAAAAATGCAGACCTATGTGGTAAATGCGGAACCTGCGTGGAAAGCTGCCCCGTAGATGCAATAACACTGGAGGATTTATAATGAACGTTATATTAAACACCGGAAGGACCGTATGGCAGGGACAAGCCATTGAGTCTGGTAAGGACCTTCAGATGTACGTAGACGCTGCTGCCATCTGTCACATGAACCGTGAAATGATGGATCAGATTGGATTAGAAGAAGGAGACAACATCGAAGTAGTATCCAATTTTGGAGATGTTGTGGTTAAGGTAGTAGAAACCAGAGAAACCCTACCCCCAGGAATGGTCTACATTCCCATGGGTCCCTGGGCCAACCGGGTAATTGACCCTGATACAGACTCCACAGCCACACCCCGATTCAAAAACATACCAGTAGAAATCGCTCCAACTGCAGAAGAAGTACTGGATATGCCAACTTTGATGAAAGTCTACAAGAAATATAACTAAACCATCATAAACCAATAATAAGGAGGATTTTCCTTGGAACACATAATCAAAAATGGATTTGTTTACTGTCCACAAAACGGCGTTGATGGAGAAAAAATGGATATCTGCATCAAAGACGGAAAAATTGTGGAACAGGTAAGTTCAGATGCAAATGTGATAGATGCATCAGGCCAAATTGTAATGCCTGGTGGAATCGATCCTCACACTCACATTGCCGGTGCAAAGGTCAACGTAGGCCGAATGTACCGTCCTGAGGATAGTAAAAAAGATGTTGAAGCCGGACAATCTGGAGGAAGAGCAGGAAGTGGATTCTCAGTTCCATCAACCTTCATGACCGGTCAAAGATACGCACAAATGGGTTACACCACCGCAATGGAAGCAGCAATGCCACCATTACTAGCCAGACACACCCACGAAGAATTCCATGACACACCCATCATTGACCACGCAGCCTACCCATTATTCGGGAACAACTGGTTCGTAATGCAATACTTAAAAGACGGGGACATCGATGGATGTGCAGCCTACACCTCATGGCTCTTAAAAGCCACCAAAGGTTACACCATAAAAATCGTAAACCCTGGAGGAACCGAAGCCTGGGCTTGGGGAGGAAACGTACACGGAATACACGACCCAACACCATACTTCGACATCGAATCATTCGATATAATCAGAGGTCTGGCAGAAGTTAACGAAATGCTGGGACTACCCCACGCCATACACCTCCACTGTAACGACCTGGGGCACCCTGGAAACTTCGAAACCACCCTGGCATCATTTGACGTGCCAAAGGGAATCAAAGCCAACCCACAAACCGGAAGCCGTGACGCAGTACTCTACGCAACTCACGTGCAGTTCCACAGTTACGGAGGAACTAGCTGGAGAGATGTGGTATCTGAGGCGCCAACCATCGCTGACTACATCAACAAAAATGACCACATAGTATTCGATGTAGGGCAGGTCACCCTGGATGAAACTACCACCATGACCGCAGACGGGCCAATGGAATTCGATCTGCACAGCTTAAACGGTTTAAAATGGGCTAACTGTGATGTAGAACTTGAAACTGGTTCAGGACTTGTACCATTCATCTACGCAGCACGGGCACCAGTACCAGCCCTACAATGGGCTGTAGGTATGGAACTATTCCTGTTAACCAAAGATGCTGGAAAAGTCTGCCTAACCACTGACAGTCCAAACGCAGGACCATTCACCAGATACCCAAGAGTAATCAGCTGGTTAATGAGTAACAAAGCAAGAAAAGACCTCATTGATGGAGAACTCCACAAATGGGCTCAGAGGAAAAGTAGCGTAGCTACTCTTGACCGTGAATACAGCTTCCTGGAAATCGCACAGATAACCAGATCCACACCAGCCAAAGTCCTGGGTCTATCAGATACCAAAGGACACCTTGGAGTAGGAGCTGATGCTGACGTATCTATCTACAACTACAACCCAGAAACACAGGACCCATCTGTGGACTACCGTACACTGGAATCTGCAATGCAACACGCAGCATACACTTTGAAAGACGGTCAAATCGTGGTCAAAGACGGAACTGTGACCAACCCAACACTACGCGGACGTAGCTACTGGGTAGACACCAGTGTGGATGAAACCATCTACAACGAAGTAGTGGCCAACGTGGAAAAAACATTTAAACAGTACTACTCTGTAAACTTCGCAAACTACCCGGTGCAGGACGACTATCTGCCACACTCCGCTCCAATTAAGGGGGTGATGCAATGATCACATTGACACCAAAAGAACAGCCAGAAGTACCTATAGAAATTGATACAATAACCCCAGATTCATTAGCTGGTAAAACCATTGATGAAATCAAAAACATCCCTATTTTGCATGGTAACGGCCAAGTACCATTAGCTGACTTCTTCGAAGTGGAAGGAGAAGCAGGTGCCACAGCCGCTGAAACCAAAATCCTCATTGATGGTGATGTTTCCCAGACCAAACGCATAGGGCAGGGAATGACCGCCGGTGAAATTACCGTCAAAGGCAACGTCAACATGTATGTTGGTGCTGAGATGGAAGGTGGATTAATCACTGTGGAAGGAAATGCCAATGGATGGGCCGGACAGAACATGAGAGGCGGAGAACTGGAGATCCTGGGAGATGCAGGTGACTATGTAGGTGCATCATACAGGGGAGACTGGAGAGGTATGAGTGGGGGTAAAATCACCATCCACGGAAACGCCAAAAGTGAAATCGCTGAATACATGAACGGCGGTAAACTAATTGTCAAAGGTGACGTTAGTATCATGCCCGGAATCCATATGAACAACGGAGTCCTGATCATTGAAGGGAACGTCATAGCCCGAGCCGGAGGGGAGATGGCAGGCGGAACAATAGTGATCAAAGGAATAATCGACGAATTCCTGGCTGGCTTCGAATACCTTGGTGTTGAAAAGGACATCGAAGTTGAAGGGGAAGTCATACCCGGAGCATTCTACAAATTTAAAGGAGACTACGCAATCAAAGGAGCTAGTGGAATTATTTACGCTGCAGTAGCAGGTAATGCCCACATAGCTCCCTAGAATGGAGGGATAATTTTGGAACTCGTAAAAAACGTGGTGTGCCCCTTCTGTGGAACACTATGTGACGATATCATCTGTAAAGTGGAAGGCGACGAAATCGTCGGAACCATAAACGCCTGCCGGATCGGACACAGTAAATTTGTCCATGCCGAAGGTGCAATGCGCTGGAAACAACCCCAAGTAAGGGATGAAAACGGCGAACTCGTGGCAACAACCTACGAAGAAGCCATTGAAAGGGCTGCTCAAGTCCTGGCTAAATCAAAACGACCATTAATGTACGGCTGGAGCTGTACTGACTGTGACGCTCAGGCAGCAGGTATGGCACTAGCTGAAAATACCAAGGCTGTTGTGGACAACACCGCATCTGTATGCCACGGACCATCAGTACTTGCTCTGCAGGACGTAGGATACCCTATCTGTACTTTTGGAGAAGTTAAAAACCGTGCCGATGTGGTAGTATATTGGGGATGCAACCCCATGCACGCCCACCCCCGCCACCTCTCCCGGCATGTATTTGCCAGGGGATTCTTCAGAGAAAGGGGCCGATCCGACAGAAAATTAATCGTAGTGGACCCCCGAGAAAGTGATTCATCAAAACTGGCTGACATTCACATTCAGGTAGGGTACAACCAGGATTACGAACTACTGGATGCAATGAGAGCAGCCATGATGGGCCATGAAATCCTCTACGACGAAGTAGCAGGAGTACCCAGAGAAGACATTGAAGCAGTAGTGGAACTCCTTAAAAAAGCCCAGTTTGGTATTCTCTTCTTTGGAATGGGAATCACCCACAGCCGGGGAAAACACAGGAACATTGACACTGCCATTATGATGGTCCAGGACCTGAACAACTTTGGTAAATTCACTCTCATACCCATGAGGGGACACTACAATGTAACTGGATTTAACCAGGTTGCTACCTGGGAAAGCGGATACCCATACTGTATTGACTTTGCCACTGGAATACCAAGGTACAACCCTGGAGAAACAGGATCAAACGACCTACTCCAGAGCAAGGAAACCGATGCCATGATGGTTATCGCATCCGACCCTGGAGCACACTTCCCACAGAAGTCCCTGCGACGTATGGCTGAAATTCCAGTTATAGCCATTGAACCACACCGAACCCCAACCACTGAACTGGCTGATGTCATCCTACCTCCTGCTATTGTGGGAATGGAAACCGCTGGAACAGCCTATCGTATGGAAGGTGTACCCATCAGGATGAGGAAAGTGGTAAACTCAGATCTTCTCTCTGACCGGGAAATACTGGAAAAACTCATGGAACGGGTAATGGAAATAAAAACCGCATCTAAATAAGCCCACGTGGCTTATTTTTTTTATTTTTTCATTTTTTTTTACTGATGTTTGAAGTGGGTTAATTGCTCTAGTGTGCTTTTTTTATTAAACTGTATATCTCGGGAACTGTACATCTTTCAAGTTCTAAAAATAGAAACAGAATCTTTTATCAAGCCCAAAAAAATCCAAGAGGCTTAAAATTTTATCAATTCACATTCAACATCGGGATAAACTGGTTTAAAAAATCACCCAAAACCATAATATAAAAATTAAAAATATACACTCACCGGTGAATGAGTGTTGCATTTTGAAAAGTAGTTGAAATTCTAGTAATAATTTCTTTAAAACTTTTATTAATTTTTAAAGAGCTCACTTTCTTCGGCCTGATTTTCCTTGGCCGTTATATCTTCAGGAGTTAATTTAAATACTGAAGTTGTGTTGTTATCCATTGAAGATTTGTAATTTTCAATGAAACTAGCAGTCAATGGTTTTTTGTAGTAGTTTGGCAGGTACTTTTCCACCAGTTTCCAAAGAGCTGTGGCTGCTATGTCAAAATCAACAACTTTTTCTATTTTTCCAAAAAGCATGACGCTCATGTAAGAAGTATCAGCATGGCAGGGCATAGGATCAGTTACTGTTCCAATTTCTTCATAAACTGTGAAAGACACTGGTGGTTCTTCACAGAGGATGTCCACCTTTTTACCAGAACCCATTCCATGGAAAAAAATGTAACCTTCATACCACACGAAGTTCACTGGAACTGCGTAGGGGTAATCATCACCATTCATTGCGATCACACCGGTTCTACTCTCTTTTAGGAATTTTTCAATTTTTTCCTGGTCTTTACAATCTCTCTGTGAGTATTTAACTTTATTCATGTTTACACCTATTTTTTTTAGTAGTTGAGAATTAACGTTAGTTTTTTTAGTGGTCATGGGGCTGTTGGAACTTTATTTTTTTTAAAAAAATTTCACCTTTTTTTCTTCATCTTAACAAATGTTTCGTAGTATGGAGCGCCATTTCCACAATCACTTATTAAATCCGGTGTTAAGATGTTCACACATTTATTGTACTTATTCCACCCTCCCCTGTTGGTGAGAACATAGTCAGTTCTCAGGGTAGCGTTCTTTTCAGCTTTAACTAAAAGTTTTCCTTGCTGAGATTCTAACCAAATTTCTTCATTTTCTTCAATATTTCTTTCTTTTAGAATTTTAGGATGCACCTGTACTGATAAAACACCATTTTTGTGTTCATTTTCAGGTATCTCTGAGCCTATCCATTCTCGGGGGCTGACTGATAATAAACGAAGGTTAAATTCATCATTTTGTCTGAAATTTATGTTCAATGTCATGTTTCCATTTTTAATGTTCAGTTTTCCTGGGAATTCATATTTTCCTGATTCAGTTTTGAACTTGCCATCTGTAAATGGGGTAATTGGGGCTGAAGGGAATCTATGGGGCTTTCTTAGGAGTTCTTCCAAAGGTATTCCAGCATCGATTATAGGGTTTGCCAGTTTACTCAGCCAGTCACGTGGTGATCCACCCATTTCATCTTTAAAACCTAATTTTGTTGATAATTCTTGTAATATCCTTAACTCCGATCTAGATTCACCAAGAGGCTCAATCACAGGATTCAAGGGTGATATCCAGTTATGACCATAACTTCCCACCAGATCTTCATCTTCCAAAAAAGTGGTTGCAGGTAAAAAGAGGTTTGCTACATCTGCAGTGTCATTTAGGAAATGATCTACCATTATAACATCATCAACACTTTGAAACGCTTTTTTCACGAGGGATGAGTTTGCCAACATGGCCAATGGATTTCCTGCAGTGATGAAGATAAGTTTAATAGGCGGATCTTTCATTTGGAGAATAGATTTACCGGCGATGGGTATGGTAATTTTCCTTTGATTAGGTGCCTGGGCATCAAGGGCATACCGATGGTCAAAATATCCATATTCATCAAAACCATGGCTTACACCCCCACCACTTTTACCTATATTTCCAGTAATGGCTGCCAGTGCATCGATGAAACGGAAAGTTAGATGGCTTTGCTGGTAACGCTGCAATCCCCAACCTAAAATTATACTGCTGGGATTACCTGTTGCGTACCATCTTGTGATCTCATATAATTCATTTAAGGGAACATCAGTTATCTTGGAAAGTTCATTCAGGCTGTACTCATTCAAAAACTCAATGTAATCCTTGAAATATTTAGTATGGCTGGTTATGAATTCTTTATCGGAAGATCCATCTTTTAATAGTATTATTGCCATGGCCATTGCTAAAAATCCATCAGATCCTGGGGCAGGTTGTAGGTGCATGTCTGATCTTTTAGCTGTTTCGCTGGTGACGGGGTCAATTGTTACTAGCTTAGCACCTTTTTTTCGTGCTTGAAGAAGGATTTTCCACAAGTGAATATCAGTAACCGCTGGATTCCTTCCCCATATCAATATAACATTGCTGTTAAGGTGATCGGTAGGGTCGTGTGAAATTCTCACCCCCATATCCATTTCTTGACCTGCCTGACCTGTTCCTCCACAAATTGATCCGTAAAGGGTAGAGACACCACCTAACAGGTTAAAAAAACGGCGATTTATGATTCTGAGGGCAGTTCTGGCCCCATATCCTTGATAGTAAAGAATGGACTGGCTCCCGTAATTATTACAAGCATTTCTTATTTTGTCGGCAGTTACATCCAGGGCTTCATCCCAGCTTATCCTGATCCATTCTCCATCTTCCTTCTTCAGTGGGTGCAATATTCTTCTCTTACTGTAAAAACTTTTTTTTAAATAACTTCTGGTGTTTCCACAAATAAAACCACGCGTAATTTCATGTTCAGAGTTCCCTTGGAGTTTAGTTACCCTTCCATTTTCTACTTGTGCAATTATACTGCACGTTCCAGGACAGTCAGCTGTACATGTGGTTAAAACTTCCCTCATAATATCTATTCTCTTGTTATCTTCGAATTTTTAAATATTAATATTCAAATTTAATAATTCAATTTTTTTTAAAGATTTTTCCAAAAGAATCATTTTTTCTTTTTTTGTAATCTAAATATCCACGTTGCGCTTTGTAAGGTGAGATTATTTAAAAATATTAAAAAATAAAGATAAATCAGGTATTCAAAGGTTCATTCGCTTATATTTATGGCTGAAGAAGGACACAAGTCCTGGCACAGTTCACATAGAGTACATTCGGCTCCTGATCCAACAGCTATTCCATCATTTTCCAGCTTAAAAATGGACATCGGGCAGGAATCCACACATTCTGCACATTCTTTTCCATCACATTTTGTATGATCAATCTCTATTTTGGGCATTTTATTCCTCCACATTACTATTCGATTTTATTTCCCGGATAACTGAAGTAAGATAACTTGTTATTGCATTATTTATGGTCTTATTTTTAGATTCTACTACTTCAATTCCAATTTCCTGTAATTTTTGACGGGGTTCGTTACCAATTCTTCTGCAAAATATTACTTTACAATCTTTCAGGATTTCTAAACCTCTTTTCCAGCGATATTCATGATCGTAAATGGGGTTTTTATTTTTTTCCCTTAATTCTACAAATTCAAGACCACTTTTTCCCATCTGGAAGATGAGGAAGTGCTCGGCCTGTCCAAAGTGCTGGTCTACTTTTTCACCATCGCTAGAGGCAACTGCAATCTTCATTTAATCCTCCAGGGCATTGGTTTTTTTAACATTAATCCACTATGTTTCCCCTTATTTTTTTATTCACTTTATTCAGCCTCATCTTTCTATATATTTATCGTAATTGCTGTTTTGGGACATATTTCTAAACATTCCTTACACATTTTACAGTAAAGAGGGGATGTTACTTTTACACCATCATCTCTGGTGGTGAAAACATTACTGGGACATACATACGCACATTTAGAACACTTTGAACCAATGCAAAGTTTTTCATCCAATATGATATTGATCATGCCTTTTTATCCCTCTGTTAGGTTTCTTAGCCCATTATTTCCATTTAATCTATTCCATTTAATTTAATAATTCGTAACCCGTTTCATCATAATAATGCTGGATTATAGTGTTTGTTAACTGATCTAAAAGACTTAAACCACCTTTATAACCTAAAATACAGATTCTCTGAGCACCCACTCGATCAAATATAGGGAATCCTACTCTAAAGAGGGGTATATTTTCAGCAACAGCTATACGGCCTCCGTAAGAGTTTCCCATTAACAGATCTGCTCCTGTTTTTTTAACCTGTTGGTGCAGATCATAGAGATCCCCACCATTGACCACCACGGGGTCATGACTTGTTTTTGAGGTGATCTTGCTGATATCTTCCTGGAACTGGTTACTTTTAGTCCCGGTAGCAATAATGGATGGCTCCATACCCATTTCAACCACAAAACTAACCAAACCTGAGACCAGGTCAGGGTCTCCATAGATGGCTACTTTCCGTCCATGAGTATAGGTCTGTGAATCAACCATTCCATCCAACAATCTCCCACGATCGCGTTCCAGTATGGATGGGATGGTCTCAACATATTTAAGGGAGGAAAGAGTTTCAATGAACCTATCGGTGTTTTTCAGCCCCACTGGGAGGGATAATATGGTATGGGGTACACCAAATCTTTTGTTCAATAACTTTCCTCCCGAATCTGCATGTTTGGAGAGGGTTAAGGTAATTTTTGAATTAGCAGCCCGTCTGATTTCATCTAAAGTTGTTCCTCTGGAAGGTAAAAATTCTACAGAACCAGTAAGAGGTGCATTAAGTGACTCGGAAGTGTCAGTAAGGATAATGCTATTTAATTCCATTAATTTGATGATTTCTTTAACTTCTTCCACATCTGCAGGGGACAAATTCCCGGGGATAATGTTAATCACGTTATGTTTTTCTTCACTTTTAGGGGGTAAGGTGAGATTCCTTAGGAGTGAAACAATGGTTTTATCATAACCTTCCACATGAGAACCACTGTAACTGGGAGTGGAAATGGACACTATGGGCGGGAATTCCTCGCCCTGATTTTTGAGATAAGATTCACGGAATTTCTTTATTATTCCTTCAACATCATCGCCAATGGTTTCAGTAAGGCAACTGGAAGTAACGCCAATCAAAGCGGGATTGTACTGTATTTTAATGGTCTCCAATGCTTTTATAAGGTTTTTTTCACCACCATAAACTACTGTGCCTTCACTTAAAGAAGTTGATGACACGTTAATTGGTTCCCTGAAATGACGGCATAGCTGAAAGCGCATGTAAGTACTGCATCCTTGTGAACCATGAATGAGGGGCATGGCACCTTCAATACCCAGAAGTGCTTGAACTGCACCCATAGGCTGGCACATCGTGCAGGGATTAACCACTGCAAATTTTTTCTGATAAGGGGGTTCAGACTTTTTTTCACATCCAGATTCATCATGAAATGAATCGTTATTGTGGTTATCATGAGCCTTGTACAATCTCAGTCACCTCCTTTCTGGGTTTCTTCCCTATAGATTTGGCAGTTAAAATGTCAGGTTTAGCTGGTGGTTTAATTTGAGGGGAGTGATTCCATACTGGACTGGAAACTGCACGATCCACTTCACGGGCGAAGTTTAAAAACCCTTTAAAACCAGCAAAAGCGCTGATACGGTCATGATTGAAGTCACAAAAGGCAATTCTCATTTTCAGTGATAGGTACTTTTCTTTGGCTCCAGAAACCAGTAAATCGGGTTTATATTTGCCTAGGAGTCGGGCTAGTTCCATGGCATTGGCATCATCCACAACTAGTGTTCCATCCCGTACAGTTTCTTTGATACGTTGATAATCTTCAGGAAGGCCGTTCTGAGTTCCAGTCAGTAAAACTTCCATTCCCAGTTCCTCAAATGCACGTATAAGGGACCAGGCCTTATTACCACCCACGTATACTGCTACTTTTTTACCACTTAAACGTTGACGATATGGGGCAATAGACTCTTCCACAGTTTCTGTTTCTGTTTCAATAATTTTTTCAACTGTTTCTATCATTTGGGGGTCATTGAAAAATTTAGCAATGGCCATTAATGATGATGAGGTTTCTTCCACTCCGAAAAAGTTCACTCTTATCTGGGGAATGTTGTAGAGTTCTTCCATGGCATCTGCCAGGTAACGAGATGATTTTTGGCACTGTACCAGGTTTAACTGGGCTAAATTGGCCTGGGCTATTTCTTCAACTGTAGAATCTCCAGTTACCACAGCCTGTATGGAAACACCTATTTTTTCCAGAAGTGGTTTAATTGCCCAGAAATCTCCAGCAACATTGAATTCTCCCAGGATATTCAGGCAATGATCTGAGTTATGGTCTTTTACTTCCTTTCTGTTTACATTTCCTTTATTTTGAGGAGGTTCTGTTCCAATAAGATACTCAAGGAGGGCGTCACATGCCAGTTGATGGCCCAAAGATTTGTTAACACTCCGGAAACCTTCTGATTGAACAGGTATAACTCTTGAACCTGTGATTTTTCCTGCCTCACCGCAAACCCTTTTAAGATCATCTCCAATTAATCCTACCACACAAGTGGCATAGACGAAAATGGCAGCAGGCTCAAAAATCTGGTTCAACTCTATTATAGTCTCCAAAAGTTTTTTCTCCCCTCCAAATACAATATCTCTTTCTTGTAGATCAGTGGAGAACCCATTACGGTAAAGTTCACAACCAGAAGAACGGGTTCCCCGAATATCCCATGTACAGGAGGCACATCCCAGTGGGCCGTGTACCAAGTGAATGGCGTCAGTAATGGGCATTAAAACCACTCTGGCCCCACCATAGACGCAGGATCGTTGGGTGACCATTCCTGGAACGCTAGCCTCATTACAGGAAGGAATTGAATTTGTTCCATCTTTTTTAACACACATGTGTTTTTTACGAGATTTAAGAGTCTTTATAATCTCCGATGGAATTTCAGGAACCTTGATATTCATCTCAGATTCCTTCAAAACTTTAATATTCGTCAAATCATTGGATGAAATCTTTCCGTCCTCTGTTACATAATCCTGTTGGTTTGAGTTATTTTTATTTTGCATTAGATGACCATTAATTTGCATTTATCATTTCTAAGACATTTATCCTTTTTTTTAAAATTTAAAAAAATATAATGATTTTTCACTGTTGTAATTTCCAGTGTTCTTGGTCATAATATTTTTCAAACACGGTATTGGTTATCCTGTCTATCAGGTTTACTGAACCATTGTATCCAACAATAGGAATTCTATGATAACCTACTCGGTCATATACTGGATACCCAACTCTTATCAATGGAATATCTAGTTGTTTGGCAAATAATCTACCATCAGAGTGTCCAATCATTAAGTCCACAGAATCTTCCTCCAATCGAACTTCTAAAGCTCTCAGATCGCTTCCGATCATTACATCAACTGGTTCATCAGATTCTTTGGCCACTATTTCCATTTCGCTGATAAATTCTGGGTTTTCAACACCAGTACAAACCACTGAGGGGATCATACCCAGTTCACATACAAAACGGGCAATACCCGCACTTATGGCTGGGTCTCCGAATATGGCCACTTTTCTCCCGAAAAGATACCTTGATGAGAGATCAGCCATTGAATCAATTAACAGTCCTCTTTCATCTAGTATAGAATCAGGGACCTCTAAGCTGGTGAATTTCTTTAAATTCCGAATGAACTGGTCTGTATTCTGAACTCCTATGGGTATAGGACCCACTGCAGCCGGGATATTGTATTTTTTCTCCAGTGACTGTGCACCTGAACCTGCATATCCACACAATGATATTGTTCCCAGACTGTTTGAAGAATCAAATATTTCATCAACAGTGGTCCCTCCTTTGGGATAAAATGGTTTTGTTTCAGTTACGGAAGGTCGCAGTGGTGAATCAAATGGGTCCGAGATATCGGTAAGTACAATGCCTTCAACTCCCATTAAGCTTAAAATATGTTTTATTTCTCGGATATCTCCAGGGTTCACTATCCCGGGGATTATATTAATTTTTTCATTGGGATGGGTAGGATCTTCAGCTAAGTTATTGACTAAAGCTTTAATTGCATTATCATAACCTTTAAAATGGGTTTCAACAAAACTAGGGGTGCTTATGGGCACGATTTTTATTTTTTCTGCTTCTGTTGTCCCCATTTTTTGTTTCAGTTCTTCCCGGGCTATTTTTATGAAACCCTCCATGTCATCCCCAATAATTTCACTGGAACAGGTACTTATGGCACCTATCACGCTGGGTTTGAACCTGCTTGCCAGATTTATGATACCTGATATCAGGTTTTTCCTTCCTCCGAAGACAGCAGCGTCTTCGTGCAGTGATGTTACCGCAATTTCTGATGGTTCACGAAAATGGCGTGAGAATGAATACCGGACGAATGTGGAGCATCCTTGAGAACCGTGGACTAATGGAAGGCCATGTGTTATCCCTGAAATCGCATACATGGCCCCCATGGGCTGACAGGTAACCAGGGGATTGATCACCGCAGTTCGATCCCTTTTCATTACATTGACACAGCTCATTAGACGACCTCCTTTCCTGTTTTTTCTGAGCTTATTTTTTGTTCACTTGATACTCCTGATTCTGTTTTTAATTTTCCATCTTCTGGGGTTTCTTCAAATTCCAGCATATTCCACACTGGATTATAAATTGATGCGTATATATCTTGAGCCAGGTTGATGAATCCTTCAAACCCAATGTAAGGTCCATTTTCATAGGAATGGATTAATACACATGGTACTCCAAATTTATGGGCTATGTATTTCTCTTTTATTCCTGAGAGTATGATGTCTGGTTTGTAGACTTTGATGATTTCTTCCAGTTCCAGTGAGTTGGGATCGTCTAATATTACGGTTCCTTCACCCACACGTTCTTTGATCTTTTCATATCCATCTTCGTGTTCAAACATGGTTGAAACGGCAACAGTTTCCATTCCTAGGTGTTCTTTTAATGGTTCGGGAAGGTGCCAATTTTTAGGTCCTCCTGAAAAGACCCAGACTTTTTTGCCTTGAAGTTTTTCCTTGTAGAAATCTAATTTTGGCTGTATTTCTGCCATTTCCTGTTGGATTAACTTTTCAGCCTTTTCTTCAAGTCCAAAATGTTTAGCCACAGTCATCAGGTTCTCTGCACAGTATCTTGGTCCAAAAAAGTCCACTTTAATGTAGGGGATACCATATTTTTCTTCGATTAAGTCTGCAATGTAGGTGGCTGATCTCTGGCATCTCACCAGACTTAATTTAGCCTGGTGCATCCAACAAATTTCGTCATGACTGCAGTCCCCAGTGAATTTGGAGAGCAATTTAATTCCAATTTCGTCAAAATACTTCTCGAGGACCCATAAGTCTCCGTCGATGTTGTATTCGCCTATGAGGTTAATATCGTAGGGTGTTGTTTCAGGAGGTTCTTTGGTTCCAACTAATTTGTTGAAGAGGGTTAAGTTACCCACATGGTGCCCTTTAGACTGGGTAGGCCCTGAAAACCCTGGAGCATTGAAGGCAATTACGTCTTTTCCAATTTCTTCCGATAGTTCTTTGGCCACTGCATCCATATCATCCCCTATAAGTCCTGTGGTACATGTGGCGTAGGTGTATATAGCGTTGACGAATGGGAATTCTTTAGCAGCTTCCAGAATAGATTGTCTGAGTTTTTTCATCCCTCCGAAAACCACATCTGATTCTTTAAGATCAGTTCCCATGATGTATTTCAGGTTAAACTGGTCAATGGGAACTTTATCTCCATTGGGAAGATCCGGTGAAGTGGGATATCTTTTACTTCCGCAACCGTATGTGGTACATCCTACTGGGGAATGGACTACATGGATCACATCCTTTACAGCTCCGGTTATAACACCTTTAACTCCTGCAAATGCACATCCACGTTCTGTCATACATCCAGGGATGGTGGTTGTATTACATTTTGGGATTTCATCGGTTGGATCAGCTGAGTCTTTCACATAGGTATGTTTTTTTCTATCTGGAATTTCTTTATCCACTTCAAAAAGTTCATAGGGCATTTTTACTCTCCTAAAATGCTAAATTCTCCGTTATTTTTTTAATTGAATAATTTTATCTTATTATCTCCTGTTAAGCAATAATCTAATATGAACCTAAATCAGGGCTTTAGTCCCTCGTTCATTCGTTCTTACCCTCACTGCCTCATCTAAAGGGCATACAAATAATTTACCATCACCGTTTTGTCCGGTCTGGTTAACTCTCATAATGGCTTCAACAATTAAAGAAACATCTTCATCGGGTACAATTAGCGATATAAGTCGTTTAGGTATGTATCGCATGGTACCTTCCTCTTTTAGAAGGGTTTCGTTCTGTATGTCGAAGGATACCTCTCCAATTATTGCTTTTTGTTTTCCTCGTCCCATTACCCTCTGTGCGGTCATTGCCGGAAATCCAAGGGCGTTTAGAACGTCCTTAGTTTGAGTCATTTTGTTGGGGCGGATGATTGCGATTATTTCTTTCATTAAATGCACCGACTTTTATTTCCATAAATTAAGTTAAAGTTCACTACTGCGCGTTCGCACGGTGTAAGCTTCATCTACGGGGCTTACGAATATTTTACCGTCACCAAAACTCCCGGTGAATGCAGATTCATTTATTAATTCAACAATTTGGGGGGTGGCATCGTCTTCTGCAACCAGTAGAATCATGGTTTTGGGTAGTTCATCGTAGTAGATTTTATCCACCTGAATACCCTTCTGTTTTCCACGTCCAATGACATCCATTTTGGTTAAAGCCACATAACCAGCTTCGGATAATGAATCAACAACTTCTTCAGTTTTATCTGGACGTACAATTGCTCTAATCATTTTCATTTTCTTAATCACCATTAAATTATTGAATTTTAAATTCTATGATTATTTATTACCATTCCAACTTACTTCTGGGGTCTTTTTTAGTCTAATAGGCTTTTTAGTCTACTAGGCCATATTTCATAACCATTTCTTCCAGTTCTTCCATACTCATTGGATTGGGAATTACGAAATTTTTGTTTTCAATAATTTTCCTACCCAGTTCCTCGTACTCATGGGCCTGGTTACATTCTTCATCAAAGTCCACTACAGTTCTTTTGTTGAACTCTGCTTTCTGCACTATGTTGTCCCTGGGGACGAAATATATTAGTTGAGTTCCAATACGTTTACAGAATTCTTCCAGGAGTTCTTTTTCACCATCCACGTTTCGACTGTTACAGATTATTCCGCCTAGTCTTACTCCGCTTTGTTCTGCGTATTTTACCATACCTTTACACAGGTTGTTGGCGGCGTACAGTGCCATCATTTCTCCGGAGGCTACCACGTAGATTTCTTCTGCTTTCCCGTCTCTGATGGGCATTGCGAATCCTCCACACACAACATCCCCGAGAACATCGAAGAAAACAAAGTCATTGTCTTCATATACTTTCAACTGTTCCATTATGGTTATGGCAGTTATAACTCCCCTACCTGCACATCCAACACCAGGTTCAGGTCCTCCTGATTCAACACATTTTATTCCTTCGTAACCTACGGACATAATTTTGTCCAGGTCCATACAGGCTTCTTCTCCCTCTTCCCGGAGGGTGTCCATCATGGTTGTCTGCATTTTTCCCCCAAGGATCATTCTTGTACTATCCGCTTTGGGGTCACAGCCGTGTATCATCACTTTCTGATCGTGAAAGTGTGCCATGGCTGATGCTGTGTTTTGAGTCGTTGTTGACTTTCCAATTCCACCTTTACCGTATATAGCTATTTTTCTTACCATTTTGACCTCTCTTGTTTGGTTTTCCAATAAAGTTAAACCGGAAGAAGGAAACATACTTCCGATGACTTAGTGTTGGAAAACATATTATATAAATGTTGGGGTGGGAAGAAGTTTTTCTAAAAACTTTTTAGTAACAATCAGAAAAAGTAGTTGAATATTTACCCATTTTTTTAGGGGTACTAAATTTTTTCCAGGGGTCATTCAATAAATTAACATTATTTTAAGCGATTATTGATTTTACGGAATACAAGCCATTCTTTTCCCAATATCCATTACTTTGACATCTATGCCATAGATCCGTTTCATATTGTCAGTGGTTATCACATCTTCCGGTTTACCAATGGCCATGAATTTCTTCCCATCCATAAGTGCCACTTTATTGGCGGAAATAAAGGCATGATCCGGAAAATGGGAGGACATTATCACCGAAAGTCCATTGCTGGCCAACTGTTTTATAATATTAAGGGTTCTAATCTGATTACCAAAATCAAGGTGTGATGTGGGTTCATCCAGAATAAGAATACTCGGTTCCTGGGTCAAAACCCTGGCAATGAAAACCAGCTGCTGTTCACCCCCGCTTATCTCGGTGTAGGGTTTATCCTTCATATGCTCTATATTGAGAGATTTAAGGGATTTAAGAGCAATCTCATAGTCTTTTTCTGAGGGGGATTCAAACATATCCAAGTGGGGGGACCTACCCATTAACACCACATCCAGGACAGTAAATGGAAATGTGGAGTTATGAATCTGTGGGATGTAACCAATCTTCTTGGCCAGATCTGCACGGGAAAAAGAATTCATATCCTGGCCATCAATATTGATCTCTCCAGAATGGGGACTCATCAAACCGGTTAAACATTTGATCAGGGTAGTTTTACCGGTACCATTGGCACCTAAAATACAGAAAATATCTCCACTGGAAACACTAAAATTTATATCCTCAAAAATATTTTCGTTATTATCATAAGCAAATGAACAACCTTTTATCTCCATAATGGGCTTCATACCCATACCTCTTTACTTTTCCGGAGAAGATACAAAAAGAACGGAACTCCAATAAGTGCGGTGAGTATTCCTATTGGGATTTCAACTGTGGTGACTGTCCGGGTAACATCATCAATTAGCAGGAGGAAAAATGCGCCGGTAACCACACTGGCCGGCAGGAGAATTTTATGATCAGGCCCCACAATCATCCGGGTAACATGGGGTATAACCAGACCTATCCAACCAATAATTCCGCAGATACTAACTGATGAAGCGGTTACCACTGTACAGCATAAGATTATAATGGCCTGTAACTTTTTGGTATCCACCCCCATGGTCTGGGCTTCCTCTTCACCCATGGAAATAACGTTAATCCTCCAGCGGATAAGGAGAAGAATCACTATTCCTATGATCACCGGTATCCCCATCATGACCAGTTTTTCCAGGGTCACTGCTGAAAAACTCCCTAAAAGCCAGAAAACAATGGTGGGGAGTTGTTGGTAGGGGTCAGCAACGTATTTTGAAAGGGCAATCATGGCTCCGAAGAATGATTCAATGGCAATACCACATAAAATAAGGGTGAGAATGGAGGTTCCTTTAAAAGTCCGACTTATAAAGTAGGTGAGTCCCACTGCAAGTAAACCACCAAAAAAAGAGAAAACCTGGATTAAAATCGTCCCCAAGGAGAATAGTATGGCTAAAGCAGCAGCAAAACCGGCACCTGCAGAAACACCAAGTTTATCCGGTGCAACCAGTGGATTTTTAAATAATCCCTGGAAGGATGCTCCGGCAATGGACAAAGCGGCTCCCACTAACATGGCAGCCAGTATACGGGGTAATCTAACTTGGAATATTACCGTTTCCATTGATGGTGGGACTGTGGAGTTAATGGGTATTATCTTGGAAATCATGGTAATTACCACATCATAGGGTGCAATGGGGTACCTTCCAACTAAAAAGGAGAGAAAAAATAGGATAATTAGAGGTATGCACAGTATCATAGTTACGGATATGTTGTGGGCGGCGATATGCTCCTTGATTTTTGTTTTGAACATTCAGTATCACTCTGATATTTATTGTCCTGTTAAAATGCTTAGTTCTATCTTATTTTTTTTAATAGTACGGTAGTTATCATTGTAGTCCTTAATAATCAATGTATTCAAACTGGTTGATTCACAAGCATCACTTATCATGTTTTCAAGCCTGATGAAGTGATTATAGAGTTTAATTCTTCATCAGTCAGGTTATAATGGTAGAAATTGGAGTAAAATTCCCGGGTAATGCTCTTTAAGTCCATGTCACTGAATCGGTCGGGGTAGAGTACTTTGGCGGTCCAGGGAATTCCTAGAATGGTGTTAGCTCCGGGGGGGTTTTCAAACCAGTTAAATGGTGAATTCGGCACTAAATAAACCTGTTTATCCTTAACTGCTTTCACATTTTGCCAGAGGGGGTCTGAATAGATTTTCTGGTAGAATGTCTCATCACTGGCAATTATAACATCTGGATTCCATTTCAAGACCTGTTCAATGGAAACCCCAACACTACCCTTGGTTATGGGTACCTGGGCAACATTTATACCCCCACACATGTCTATGAGCTGGGTGTGGGAGGATCCAGAGGGGTTGGTCATAAGACCGGTACTGTCCCGGGAGTAATAAACACGTTTTTTCTCACCTTCAGGTATGGAAGCAGTTTTGCTTTTTACTTCACTTAGCATTTTCTGATGGAAGGACACCAGTTCACTGGCTTTTTTTGACTCACCCACTGTTTTTCCAACGAAATTTATTGACGAGTCAATGTTGGTTAGATTGTTATCTCCCTCCACATCCAGAAGGGGAATAACTCCCAACTTCTGTTGCATGTCATTCACATCCTCCACGGTAATTCCGTGGCCCACAAAAACCAGATCAGGGTTCATGGATATGAAACTTTCATAATTAGCATCTTTTTTACTGCCCCCTAATACTGGGAGTGTCTGATACTGGTGGGGCATGAACCTGTTTTGTGCTGCACTTCGATTAGAATCCCATCCAATTAGCTTATCAGGGGCCAGCATGTATATCTGAACCGTGGTTGAGTAAGAAAAAGATGCCACTCGACTAACATTGGTGGGAACTTGCACATTACGGCCCAGCATATCAGTGATCTGAGTCTGATTACCAGAACCCGTATTCAAAGTACTGGTATTCAAAGTTAGACCAACAACAGTGATTAACAATATCACTATAACTATCATTATTTTTTTATTCATAAAAACCTCTCAAACAGGATATTAAAGGTTATTTCTCCCCTTTAAGGCATAAAATTTTTAATTGAATTTTTGTTGTTCTTTGAAAACCTAATGGTGTACGCTGATTAAAATTTGACTAATTGATCATAGTATTCATTGATATGCATATATACTCATATCACTATCGTAAATAAAAATTTTCCTAAAAAAAAATCTTCAAAACTCTGGTACCATCAAAACTGGTTGGTAAAGGATAACACTCAATAAGGACTGTTTGGGTATAAATGGTAGTTATAGTTAGCTTTAGCTAAGATATGCATGGATTTTCCCTCTCATATTGGTAATAAATCCAATTAATGCTGTTAATAAATACTGTTATGTCAACATGCCGATAATCCTTTGGCACTAATGATTGGGGGTATTGATCATTTTAATCATTCTCATTGTTGGATGATACTTTTCACGCTCTAAATAATGATAAAAATCTTTATTTTCTATATTTTATCTATTATTTTTTTATCTATATACTTTAATAATTTAAAATTAACTAATATGATTGTTGGAGTGTTTTAAGTGTCCCACTGCCAACTTAATCAGATACGTATATATGTACATATCGTTAAAACTATTTCTGTCAGTTGACGACTTTCCAATCCAAATCATGGAATTAGTTTGAGTATTATATACTGAAAAAATGGGTCTATTAAATCATTATTTTCCATTCATTGGTTAAAAAGGAAGACAAATGTTAATGAGGGATTTTATATGAATATGGGTAAGTTAACGTTGGCCATTTTAATGAGTTTTATACTGATCGCATCAACGGCAGGATGTGCTTTTGCCGGTGCAAACATTGCTGTTTCTTTTAACACAGCATCCGCAGAGGTAGGTGAACAGATAAGCTTGACAGTTGCCATCACTAATACTGGTCCTGGTGATTTGAGCGATATAACTATTTCAGCACCTCTACCATCAGGTTTGAAGTTCATGAGCAGTGCCACTGGGACCACTAAAAATCTCTACGATGTAAGCACTGGGGTGTGGCAAGTGGATAACCTGAGAATGACTTCCAAGGACGGTGGGAAAAAAACATTAACCGTGACTGCTGAAGTTCTACCTGAAGCAGCTGGTAGAACACTCACTGCTAATGGGGCATTTTTAAGCGTCACTAATAGTTCTGGACAATTACCACTGAAATCTGCTCAATCCCAGATAAAGATTAAAAGCACCACTGTGGAAATTGAAAATGGGGAAAATAATACTGAAACAACAGGGAGTACTGTCACTAAAGTTCCAATCACTACTGTAAACCCATCAAAAACAAGTTTGGTTGTGGATAAACTTAAAGAGAACAATACCAGTGGCAACAATCCCCTGAATTTACCACAGCAAACCCCTCCAAAATCTTATGAAGTTTTCAATTCCACCAAAGACTCTGAAAACAATGACGTCCCCACGAGTACCTATGCTGTTGTTGCTCTAGTAGGGATCGGAGTTCTGATTGTTGTTGGATATTCACTGGGAAAAAAGAAGATAATATAATCCCTTTTTTCAATTTATTTATTAGATAATGGGTTTCTCAAAAATTCCTTATTTTTTTTAATTATTTCATTTTTTTGATTATTTCTCAAAATTAGCAATAAATCTTGATGATTACTGAAATTTAAGATAATGTTTCTAAAAAAAGAAAGTAAAAAAAAGAAAGTTGTGGAAATTATTTTTTTCTACTTAGGGTTATACCACTTCCAATACAGAGAATACCAAGAACTAGTCCAGCTAGGGGTATTCCAGTACTTTGCATAGGCACGGTTCCTGCTTGAACATTGGATGTAGTCTGAATACTGGTGGTAGTTGCTGCATTAATGGTATTAGATTTTTTTGATGCAGTAACCAGTAGAGATCCAATGTTGTTGATTAATCCTGGGTTGTAACTGCCTACAGTAACGGTGGGCAGTATGTTGTAAGCCCCAGTGCTTAGTATGTTCAGGTCAAGCCATAGGTAAGGGTCAACATTTGCTGCTACATCTCCAACGGTCCAGGTTATGGTTCTTGTTGTTTCATCGTAGTTCACTGTACCCTGGTCCACGTTTGCGCCTGAGTATTCTAGTCCTTCTGGGATCACGTAGGTGAATAATATATTACTGGCGTCTCCTGGTCCGTTGTTACCTAATTTGAAGGTATAGGTTACTTTGTCACCAATTTGGGGGTTGTTGATGGATGGAGTGATCTGCACGTAGACATCAGATTTGATGTTGTAGGTCTCAGATTGGATATTTCCCTGATTTCCAGCGGTATCAACTGCCATGAATTTCAAGGTGGTTGTGGTTGAAATAGGGATTGCTCCGTTGTATTGGGTACTGGCAGGTGTTGGATCAGAACCATTAGTAGTGTAGTAGATGGTTGCTGGTTCGTTGGCGGTTAAAGCCACATTTTGGGGAGTGTTGTAATTTCCACCAGTAGGGTTAGCAGTCACGGTCGGGGGAGTTGTGTCTGGAGTTGGTTCGGTAACCGTAATGTAATTACTTTTAACATCGCTAGCACTGCCCCCTGGGCCTGTTACTGTTAGTTTGACGGTGTAGGTGCCGGCAGTATTGAAAACCCAACTAGGATTCTGTTGGGTGCTGTCGGTTGTTCCGTCGTTGTTGAAGTCCCAGGCGTAGTTGGTGATGGTTCCGGTTGATGTGTCTGTGAATTGTACGTTGAGTGGTGTGTTCCCGTTTGTTGGGTTGGCATTGAAGCTAGCTACTGGTTGTACCGGTGGTTCTGTGGTTCCAGTCACGAAGTATCCAGAAACACCAGTGGCAGTTTGAGTTGCTTTATTTAACTTGTTAGTCCACTGTACACTACCAGTCACCTGACCTGATTCTGGTGTGGTTGAAAAACCATAGGCATTAAAAGCTGCTAATGTGCCCACAGGTAGATCCTGGAAAGTATATTGGATTTTTATAGCTCCATTATCTATTAAAGAAGCATAATTGGATCCAACCAGAATTCCGGAGTAGAGGTCAATTAGCATGATGTGGAATGTATTGGCACTATCGGTCATGTCCTGTTTTTCGAATATGGGATAATTAGACTGGTAATATGGTCTCCATATCTGTGAGTCGTAAAGGAAATCAGATTTGTAAAAAGTTTCATCCAGAGTTGATGGCTTGTAGGTAAGATCTCCTTGTTCTGGAACAAAACCTGATGCGGGTGTCCATGTGTAGCCACTGGCTTTGATTTGAACCTGGAAATTGTCGGGTATGGTTCCGTTAACTGCCAACATCAGAATACCATTATCCACACGGCCCTGTCCCCCGGTAGTGACTATATAGAATGTTCCGGACTGTTCTGATGTAGTTGTAATTTCTGCAGTAGTACTGCCAGAGATATTGTTTATTTTCAGTGAATTAAGCCCTCCTGAACCTTCACCACAAAAGTAGTCGTATGTTTCATTTCCATAAGTATCAATTCTAGCACCTTGGTCATTAGAAACCTCTAGGTTAGCGTAGTTGTTATCTGGCATCTCAGCAGCAACAACAGTTCCACATAAGATAAGAGTCAATAGACAACTAAGTGCCAGAAAAATATATCTTTTCAAATTGTATCACCTCCATTTTTTCTACAAAATTTCTTTCATAGATATGCATAAATTTGCATCTCATATATTTATAGTTTCATATTCATTGGAATTAATTGCTAATTACGTATTTTTTTAAATTTTTGCCAGTTATATAATTTAAAAAATTGAGAATTAGATTTAATAATATCTTAAAATACTTTAAATTGTTTTTTAAACTAATTTTTCAATTTTAAAATTTTTTTTAGCTGATATGCATCTTTAGTAATAATGGCTGTTTATAATATAATTTAATCTTTTTATTTCCCAATTATCCTTATCTTCTTGAAAAATTATCATAATGATTAATTTGCATCAAATCGGGTGAAATTTAGTTTATAGTAGTACTTGAGTAAATCAGTTAAAGCTATGTTTAGAATTTTTTAGAAAATCTTTAAGAATATGAAATGTATAAGTTATCATGTCGAAGTAGTGCAATTTAGGAGTTTTAATATAATGACAATATTCGTATGCATGGATGACACAGACAATTTAAACTCACGTGGGACTGGTAGGCTGGCTCGGGCTGTTGCAGCTGAACTGGCCAAAACTTATCCGGTTAGGGGAGTTACCAGACACCAGTTATACGTCCACCCGGACATTCCCTACACTTCCCACAATAGCTGTGGGGTTATTCACATTATTGCAGATGGTTACCAACATCTGGACGAAATTTTTGAAATAGCCCGGGAAGAGATGCTCAACGACTTCATTGAGGGCAGTGACCCTGGACTATCAGTGGCCAACCATGAACAGATAAAACCATCCCTGATTGCCTATGGAAAAGATGCACAGTCTACGGTCTTAACCCAGGAAAAAGCCCGCACCCTGGCCAAAAATTTAGGCATACGTTTAGAAGGGCTGGGAGGGACTGAAGATGGTGTGATTGGTTCCATGGCAGGATTGGGACTTGCATTAACCTCAAATGATGGTCGTTTTTTAAAGATCGGGACCATAAGGGAATTAGTTGGGCCACAAACTGCTCAGACCTTGCTGGATGCGGGGATTGATGATATTTACACCACAGATGGTCGGAGGGTGACCACTGGGATCATCTGGAATGATGAAAATAAATCAGTAAAACCATGCCCGGTAAAGGACCAAGTGATCCTTTTTGTGGAAGAAGTAGATGGGGAACTGAAGGCAGTTAAAAGAAATTAACATTTACCCTCATTTAAATCAATTCCTAACTTCCTTTATTATTTTTAATCACATCCACATTGATCTTACCCACTCAACTTAATGCCCTGATTTCATTAAACTCCTCAGGGATACACTGACACTACTTGATTCTATTAAAACAATAAAACTTCCTGTATTAAATCAATATACCATCATTAAAAACTATTTAATATTATAAAAACATTTAAAATAAAAAAAATTAGATTTCAGGTTTTAAACTTGGAAAACATTCACTGCTGAGGCTTTAAATTGTAACCATACCTTGGAACCTATGGTCAGCCCCATATCAGCAAAGGATTTTCGAGTCATAAAAACTGAGAAAACTTCACCCACATCAATTTTAAGATCCAGAATACCTCCAGAATCCTTTATTTCTTTTATTTCTCCATTAAATTCGTTAAGAGCGCTGGTTTCGACTTTTAATTGGGAAATGGTTATGTCTTCTGGTCTTATGCTCATGTAAACATCTCCTTCCAGTGATGCTGATGAATAAACATGTAAGGTTCCAGTATTGATCAAGGCCAGGCCCTCTTCCACCCTACGGGAACTTCCCTTCTTCACATTCTTCACCCCCACAAAATCAGCCACAAATCTACTTTTGGGTTTTCTGAAAACCTCTTCTGGCTTACCAATCTGGAATATCTTCTTATTAAGTATGGCAATTTCATCAGACAGGTGCTGACCCTGTATCAGGTTATGGGTGGCTATGATAATCGTGGTTTCCCCTTCATCCCGTAGGTTTTCCATGAAATTCTCAATTTTCTCAGTGGACTGGGGATCCAGGTTGGCAGTGGGTTCATCTAAAAGTAAAAGCTCAGGATCAGTAACTAGAGCCCTTGCCAGGGCCATTCTCTGAGTTTCACCCCCAGAAAGGGTGGATGCATACCGATCTTCATAACCAGAAAGACCCAATGATTCTAAAAGGTATTTAATTTTTTCCTGGTAAGAATCCTTGTTTTCCCCCCTGATCTTCAAACCATAACCTATGTTCTCATAAACAGTTCCCTTAAATACAATTGGTTTCTGGAAGACCATTCCAATCTTTCTTCTAACATCAATACGTTCCTTTTTTGTTTTAGGAATTTCCTGACCATTGAAGATAATCTTTCCAGAAGATGGGGTTTCAATAAGGTCAATTATACGTAAAAGGGTGGTTTTACCACACCCTGTGGGGCCGATAAGTCCCAGGGTACTCCCTTTTTCTAAATAAAGATTAATATCTTCTAATATATTTTTTCCGTCGTATTTTTTTGATAGATTTTGAATTTCCAGCAGATTCATTTTATTTCTCCTGGACGTAGTTTAGTACTAGATTTATGATTAGGGCCAGAATGAGCAGAATGATTCCTAGGGCTATGGATAGCTCTACGTTTCCTTTTGATGTTTCCAGAGACATGGTGGTGGTTATAACTCTGGTGTAGCCTCTTATGTTTCCTCCTATCATCATTGCCACTCCTACTTCAGATAGGGCCCTGCCAAATCCCAGGATAAGGGCTCCTAATAGGGCGTATTTGGCTTCGTGCATAATGGTTTGAATAGCCTGAAATTCGCTGGCCCCTAAAGATAATGACAGGTCCCTGATTTCATCTTTAACCCCACTTAATGCCAGGATTGTGAAACCAGCTATAATGGGAAGTACAAGTATGGTTTGGCCCATTATCATCCCTCCGGGCGTAAAAAGTAGGTGCAGGTCGCCTAATGGTCCCTGGTTGGATATTAACAGGAAAACCAGGAGGCCTACCAGAACAGTGGGCATGCTGTAAAGGGTCTGTATGATGTTAATCAGGGTTCTTTTCCCCCGAAACTTACGAAAGTGTATGTATCCTCCTACGGGAACTGCAATTAAAGCAGCGATAATCGTGGAGGTTAGGGAAATGTAGAGTGTTCGCAGGGTTATTTCAATAACTTCTGGATCCAGAGTTACCAGCAAGTGTATTGCTTCGAAAAATGCATTTATGATCTCGTTCACTTAACCACCAAAAAAAGAATCATATGGGGAATTAGATTCCCCCTAAATAAAAAACTAACTATTCAACAGTAGGGTTATTTGGTTGGTTCGGCTTGTCCGGCCAGTGGTATGAATAACTGTTGACCGTACTTTTCTTTACCGTACTCACCAACAATGTTTTGACCTTCGGTTGAAAGCACAAAGTCTACCCATTTCATTGATGCGTTGTAGTTAACATTGGAGAACTTCTCCGGGTTCACTGGTATCATGGAGTAAATGTTCAGCAGATCTTTACCCTGGGTAACGAATGGTACCAGAGTGATGTTACCTTTGTATGCCAGGTATGTGCCTGAATCGGATAAGGTGTAGGCTGTTTTCTCATTGGCCAGGTTTAATGTGTCTCCCATTCCTTTACCGGATTCAATGTACCATTTTTGCCCCTGTATGGTGGTGTTGTAGTCGGCACCGGTTTTATTCCAGATCTGAATTTCTCGGTTGTGGGTTCCTGAATTATCTCCACGGGACACGAATTTCACCTGATCCGGATTTGCTGAACCAGTGGTGTTGATTTGTTTGAATGCTTCTGTAGCGTTGGTTCCATTGATCTGGGCAGGGTCGCTTGCAGGTCCTACGATGTAGAAGTAGTTGTAGGCGAACACATTACGTTGGGTACCATAACTTTCATTTATGAACTTTTGTTCCTGAGTTTTGGAGTGAACCATTACCAAATCCACGTCACCTTTTTTACCATATTCCAGGGACTGCCCTGTACCTGCGGCAATAAACTGTACATCAATGTTGGGGTTCTGTTTTTCGAAAGCTGCTTCTAATACTGTTAACAGACCAGTATCTTCCAGACTGGTGGTGGTAGCAATCTTAAGGGTTTGTTTACCTCCGAATCCGCTGAAAGCAAGGCCTGCTACAGCAACAATTGCAATAACTATAACTGCTAGCAATGCTATTTTTGTATTTCTTTCCATTACAATCTCCTCTAATGATATGTATTAATTGGTATATTCGATCTGCATATATAACCATATCGAATTTTATGATAATCAAAGTTTCAAAATTCAGGCTTTAATAGCTCCATGGTAACAATTTTATCATAAAAGTTGATGAAATTTGATTTTAGACATTTTACTTAGTTAGTAGTAACAATATAATGATAATAGGGATAATACAGGGCTGAAAATTTGAAAATCAAAAAATATATTTCATGGTTTTAACAAATAATAACACGTTGAGAATAGATATTTTAAGGGGTAAAAACATGAAAATAAGCGCTAGAAATGGTATTAAAGGAAAAGTAGAGAAAGTAGAGGAAGGACCAATCACTGCCAATGTTAAAATAAAAATAGAGGCTCCAGATGAGATTACTGCGGTAATAACTAAAGAATCAGTGAAAGATCTTAACATTAAAGTTGGGGATGAAGTGGTGGCAATTATTAAAGCCACTGAAGTGATGATTGGCAAAGAATAACCAGTTGATTCAGGGTACACTTCGAACAATGATTCATCCATTTCTATTCTTTTTTTTAATATGTCATACACGATTAAAATTTTGACGTCTTCTATAGGCTTCTCTAGCACTTTTTGCTATAAAATCAGATATATTCCTAATTTTGGTCTCTGAAGATTTTTCATAAGACTTCAAGAACCAGTCAACCATTTCCAGCCTGAGGGATGTTAATGGTGGGGAGTTGGTAAGAAGAAAAAAACAGATCTCACCTAAATCTTCACGGGGATCTCCTATTTTGGTTTCCTCAAAATCCAAACCACAGATCTCAGAACCGGTCCAGATGAAATTGCGCAAATTACAGTCACCCTTCAAAAAACTACCCGTATTATCTTGAATTCCATGTAAAGAGGCTACCCAACATCCTAAGTCTTTCAAATATTTTTTAAATTCAATATCTATGCAGTGGTCACCATGACCATTTTGTTCTTCCAGTAAATGGGAAATGGTTACTCCTGGTACATATTCCAGCAAAAGGTAATCCTCTGAATCATCTGGTGAGGATCTGTACACTACCTTCGGAACCCTAACACCTTTAAACTCTAATCTTTTTAAATTAATAGCTTCAACAAATGAATTAGATTTTTTTGAATCTTTATTATATATTTTGAGGACATAAAAATTATTAGAAGCTGTTTTAACCTTGTAAGCCTGGTTTTTAAAACTTTTAAATTTTTCCAGAATTTTAAGGCACCCTTTTTGACAGTGAAAAGCCATTTTTTTCTCCAAGTTTAGGTGAGTTATTGTAGATTGGTCTTTCAGTTGGGGGGATGTTTAATTAAAGTAAGTCCATCGATTAGTTATTTAAAAAAATAGGGAATGAGGAGATAAAACTCCTCCAATTTGGTAATTTTATTTTCCTAACCGCTCTGATCCCCAGACTGCGGCAGCAATGCTGTCACGTGCCAGGTACAATATGGTTGCGGCAACAGCCACCATTAAAGCTCCTAAAATCCAGAATAATATTCCAGAATCTGAGGAAGCAGATTCGGTTCCAGGTACAGTAGTAGCAGTGCTGGCTGCTGGTATTGGTAAACCTGGAGCAATATTGGCTGCAGATGATCCCTGATCTTGTAGGGTGCTGGTGGATGTGAATCCGCCAATAAATCCAGATAACTGCTGTCCCAGGCTGCTTCCCTGCCCATTTCCACCAGGAATTACTGGGGTTGGTGTGGGGGTAGGTGTAGGGGTGGGTATCACGAAGTTTTTGATGAAATCTGCTGGATCTCCACCGGCAGCAACCATGTTGCTCAGATCACTCTGAGTTAGGGGTATGGTTCGGACCACGCTAAATGCGGTCTGAACTGTACTGTATAATGCTTTACCAGGGAAAGCCTGGTCAAGGTACCAGATAGCCCAGTACATGGTTTTGTAGTAGTTGCTGTTGCCTGGTTGTAACTGGTTGATAACCGCAGTGTTCAGGTCCAGGAGCATTGCTTCACCAGTGTTGGTTGCAGTATTCCATCGTACAAATATACCTGCCGCACTGTTTTCAGTGGAGTATCTAAGCCCAGTGGTGTAGTAGGTTCCCTGTGCAGCGGATAATCCCAGACTGTCAATTAGAACCTGTTCTTTGCAGTGTGCGGTTATTGCCAGGTAGGTGTAGATATCGTTTGCACTTAATGGTAAGTTGTTTTTGACGTAGTCGGCAATGATATAACCTTGGGTAAGTCCTGAACCAGGACAACCTCCGCTAATTGCTGATTTTAAGAAGGCGTAAGGCATTCCATAGGACCACTGGTTAGCCAAGCTCACCAGGTAATAATCCTGCTGCGCAGAGTCTGGTATACTGTATGTGTAGGCATTGTATACTGCTACAGATTTATCCCAACCTTCTGATCCTGATCCACCTGCCAGATTAGCCCCGCTGATGTCGAAAACATCATAGGAAACACCATTGTAAACCACAGGTAATACTTCCAGAGTTTGGGTATTCTCATTGTACTGAAGCAATACTGAATTCAGCTCCCCATTAGCACCTTTTTGAGTGAATAAGAACCATAAAGGTGTCCATATTCCTCTTTTGAGGCTGAACAGGTTATTTATAGTACTACCAGTCATGCTGATAATTCCATCTAAGGCTCCCAGTGTCCCCTGGTTGTCCAGAAGACTGTACCCTGCTGAGGTTATAACCAGTAGGTTGGAATCTCCGTTGTTGAATCCCAGTAATCCCTGGGCTATTTGGGCTGCTTGAGAACCGATAGCTTCCATTGTTGCGTAATTGTTACGGGGTAGAATGTTCTGGTATTGGTAGTTGTGGGCGTAGTTAGGGAGATTGTTGATGTATGCCTTGTCAAACCCATGTCCGGGGTTGAAGATCACGTTGGTCCTGGTAGGGTCATTGGGGTCCATTACCGCTGTACCCCACAGGTAATCGAAATCGGCTTTGTTGATGGTGGCTAGCTTATCCACGGTAACCAGTGAACCTGGATCAGTTTTCATCTTGGCAAAGAGCCAGGTCATGTATTTGAGCTCACTTAAACTGCCACTTACCACGTTTATACCGGTTTGTGCTTTGAACTGGTTTAACAGGTTGGTGTTGTGTTTCATTAGTGCCAGAATACCGGTTTTGGTGTCCATATTCCATATGATGTAGACGTTTTCGTTGGGATCACCATTATTGAGTGCTTGGTAGTTGTAAACCTGTGATGATCCGCTTCCAACCCATTTTAAAGGTACCACATCCAATATGGTCATGGGGATGTCATCGTCTCCAGCACCAGGACTAACCATTACATGGTAGGATTGCTGGCTGTTGGCCAGTGGGAAATTTTCATAAAAGCTCTTTGAGGATACATAACCTGTTAAGAGCCCTTCAGAAACTCCACTGGTACCTGCAACTTTCAGAAGATCACTGGGCGCTCCATTTGCCCACAAATTGGCAATGGCTGTTATATCAAATGCGTTGTTGCCCAGAGCGGCTTTTATGGTGTTCCAGTTGGATTCAGCCATGTTCTCTGCGATGTAAACTGTTGCGCCTGAAGTTAGTGTGCCATCAGAGTTAACCAGGAACCGTTTGGCTAAAAGTACGTTGTTTTCTTTGGTTACAAATGTATATTCCAGGGGGTCGTTAGGTTTGTTTAGTATTACCAAGTTTCCTTTACCATAGGTTACCTGCTGGTCTGGGTTTAGGGGTGCGGTGGTATCAACCACTGCTTGTTGTCCACCTTCGGTACTGTCACCGTTTAGTTCTGCTGCACCGGCATTGGTTATTACTAGTGTTCCATCGGCAGAAGTGAATCCTAATTGTGCGTCTGCAATTGCATTCTGCGTTGCCTCTTGTCCTAAGTTATAACTTTCATTTTCAGCAGCTGTTGCTGCTCCACAAATGGTCAAAGTGAATACAAATGCTAGCGTTAGTAATATAGCTGTGTTTTTCACTTTTTCACCTCCATTTAATTTTTGTTATGTAAAACAAGATTTAACGAATTATATATAAATACATATCGATAATATAAAATTTTGAATAAATCTTGTTTTGATCTTTTAATTTAAAATAAAGATCAAAAAATCAATTTTAACGAACTGTACTAAAATACAGTTCATTAATGAGAAGGGTTTATTATAATACAAACTGGATTTAAAGCCGAAAAACTTTATTAGAAGAAAATAATATTATTTTTTGGCAGTGATCCGCTGATTTAGAGTTTAATCCAAAATAAGAAAAAATACTTTCACGGTTAATTTTTTTCAGAATTATCTTTTTTATGATAAATTTTACCTGTTGGTTAAATTTGGATAAACTTAATTTAGAGGATTTTTTATAGTTCTTGTTATTTAAGTACTTGATAAAAATGGAATTTGGCGAAACTATTTTTTAAAGGAGCTAAAAAAAGAAAAAAAAGAAAGGAGGAAGAAAATAAATTTTGGAACACTGTAAATTATTTGATATTTTTTTTAAGGTTAATCCTCCAGAAGATCTGCCAATCTACTGGTCCATGCCTTGGATTTAACATTCTCCAGGTTCATGTTTTTCCTTTTGAGTGTAATGCCCTGTTGTGGGCAGGCTTTGGCACAGGCGCCGCAAAGGATGCAGAAACTGGGATTGATGGTTGATTTACCTTCCACAATGCTAATGGCGTTACAGGGACATACATCAGCACAGGCATGGCAGGATTCACCCTTACAGGTGAAATCATCCCGGAGGAAGATTTCTCCTTCAAAGGGCTTGGTAACTTCTGCAGCATCAACTGGGCACACTTCCTGACACCATCCACATTTTACGCAAGTGTCCTCATCCAGAATTATGTCTCCTTCAATTTCAGGATTGACGATTTCATCTCGCTCCATACAGGTGGTACAAACGATTTTAATGGCATTAACCGGACAGACACGCTTACATATACTACAGAAGATACACTTGGATTCATCAATATCAACTGAAGTGGCAATGGAGGGATTACTGGAGTTGATATCATTTCGATCCATGTTAATTGCATCAGCAGGACACATTTCCTCACATACTCCACAATGGATACATTTTTCCTGGTCAACTTCAGTTTCACCACGAACCAGTTCCTTCACCTCCGGCAGGGATCGGTGGAGGAAAATAGCATCCTGGGGACATGCAGTACTACATCTTCCACAGTAGATACAGGTTTCAGAATCGATGGAAGCATCATGAGTCCAGCGGGGATAATTAATCATATCTTTGGTGTTTGTCCCATCAATATCCAATTCTAAGGCATCAAAAGGGCATGATGATGCACATAAACCGCAAAGACAGCAACTGTTTTCATCGATAGTTATGAAATCTGTTTTGAGCAGCCCTCGGGCTATGGGGAGTATTGGTCCCAGTTTGATTGCAGTGGTGGGGCAGATATCTGAACATATCCCACATCCTACGCATTTTTCATTTTTATGGGTGAGGGAACGGTTTTCCTTTCCCTCCCTTACCACAAAGCTCATGTTATCATCCTTTGCTTATGGCCTGATTTGGGCAGTTCTGAATGCATAAATCACAGTCATCACAGTTTTCTGGAACTAAAACCAGTTCACCGTCAACTTCTTTAAGTGCACCCTGTTCACAGAGTTTTATACATAATCCTTCACCGGGACAGTCTTTAATTTGACCACATTTTTCCATGTCAATGACTACAACCATAAACTTCACTTCCCTTGCTTTACTATAATCAGATTAACGATATGTATATATAAACATATCGATTTTGTTTTGGATTATTGTGGGATTGGAATATTGGCAAAATTGAAAAATGGAATATAAATGTGGAAATAAATGAATAAAAAGGAATAAAAATAGTAAAAAATTAGAGTTTCGGATTATTTTCCCAATTTAAAATACTCTTAAAGTCCAGTTGGATTGGATACATGAAAGCTAAAAAATTTAAAGAAAATAAAGTTATTCATCCTTTGCTTCCAGGGTGCAGCACATACCATCGGGACATTCATGCTCCAGCTCCACCAGATGTTCTTTCAGTTTAGAAACATCAATAGTGCTTAAACCCTTGATCATTTCGCTATCGATTTCTATTTGGATGACTCCATCATTATTGTTAACAACTTTTCCTGGAATGTAACATCTTCCCAGGGATAATCTAACAGTATCGCCTGGTTTAACTTCTTCTTCAATGTAATGGCAGATTTCATCGCAGGTAGCACAAACATTTTTATTTTTTTTCATCACATCACCTATTCAATTATTTTTATATTGATCTTTTATAACATCAAATTTGTGTTGTTGGGGTTAGTGTATTACATCTTGATATAGATGGATGAACCTTCCCCCTATTAAATGAATTTCACCTATCAAAATGAACCTTCATCAATTAATGAGCCTTCCCTTTTAAAAGTTGGACTAAAAATTTCAGATAAAAACAATTGGAGAAATTATTTGGTAATGGATTTAATAATGGATAACTTGGTTTAATATGGTGAAAATTATAAAACACTATTAAATTCACCAATTAAAACTCTTCCATCTGTGATATGTCCATTAACATCTCCACTGCTTTGGCTTCAACAGATATCCCTGCTTCTTTAATGGCTGCTATTGGATTTAAGCCACCGGGTGCAACTATCCCCACATGATAACGATCTACCTTGGCATTGTAGACCAGTTCACTTGGTTTACCAACTTTTAAGATGGAAAAACCAGCTTCTTCTGCATCATCCAGGACATCCAATGTTTCTGGTCTGGCAACATATGGAATCTCTCTTAAACTAGCCAGTATTCTTCCACTCTTCTTTAGAGAATTATTCACTGAGGTCAATCCCTTGGATAGGTATATTTCGTGGGGATCCAGTGATGATCCATTGTAAGCAGTGAGTTCAATAAATCGAGGGGATTTGCCTCCAGTTTCCAGTATGCCACCGTATTGGGGTGTGGAGGCAATACCGTGCTTGGTGAGTATGCCGTCGATGGTAAGGCTGCAAACTGTGGCCAGGCCTTTTTTACCATCTGGTCCTGGGAGTATCTGGAAATATTTACTGGTACAGTACTCTGGGCGGGAGGCCATGACCTGATCAAAGATTTTAAGACCTTCATCCAAGTCTTCGTTTTTAAGGTAAGACACATTTACTATTACCTGTCCTTTAAGAGTTTCCGGGTCAAAATCAACATTGTTTATAAGATTCCATGCCTTGGAAAGGAGGAATTTAACCTTTTCACCCGGTTCAGAACTGGCCTTTTTTATAACATTTTTGGGGGTAGTTACAGGTTCCATTTCTGAGAATTCAACAATATTCTCGGCCATTTTAATGTCAACATCATAACCTGCTTCTTTAGCAGCACATAAAGGTGAAATACCACCAATTACCGCAATACCTACCATATCTTTATCCACGGGAATGCCTAGAACAGATTCACCAGGTTTACCAATCTTCAAAAGCCCGGACACACCTATCTTCTTGAGTTTCTCAAATAATTTACTGGCATCTTCACGGGCATTGGCTGGTATCAGTCTGAAATTGGCGGGAATATCTCCGTTACCCGAATCTGCTAATTCTAAAACTGAAGTCATTTCCCGGTCGGTAAAGGCTTCCAGGGGTGTCATGGAAGTCTTTTTATATGCAATGAGTTCGGTGAAAGTTCGGGGAACATAATCGGATATTTCCACCAGTCCTCCGAACTTGGGAACTACAGGGATCCCTGATTTAAGTAGCATACCATCTATGGTAGTGCCGCAGATGGTTTCCATCACCATAGGTTCATCCTCAGTTTGGGTGGTAGTTTTAACGTAGGGACTCACTGATAATCCCTTATTGAAGATGTTTTTAATGATATCCATTACTTCAGAATCATAACTGAAGGTGGAGGAGTTCACCACTACTTTTCCCAATCCGGTGGTGGGATTCAAGGTGGTTTGGTACATCATGTCCTCAAATTTAGCGAAAATAAAATCAACCTGATCATAAATAAGGCCTTTTTCGAGTTCTTTCACACCTTCGGGCGTTATACGTCTTCCAGCATAGCCTATTCGCTCTGTGAATCCTTTCTCATCTAAGATGCGCATATGGTAGCGTACTGCTCTTTCCCCAAGATCATATCCTTTCTTGCGGAGCTCTTCAGCTATGGTTTTTGCTCCTAAGACCTCGCTTCTGTCTGCCAGGATCCTCAGGATCTCCATCATCTTACGATCAGTTTCCTGTGGCATCGATTCACCATTCTCCCTAATTTTAATTTCAAGTAAACGTTTCCATTTTAAGGAAAATCAATTGACTTCTTTTATAAGAATTATAGTTTCCTTTATGAATAGTAGTAATTTAATCCAGTTATTAATTTAAGAATGTTAGTTCTAATTATTGGGATTGATTTTAAATACTTATGGTTAAAATCGGATGGGAAACTTCTAAATATCAATGTAAGTATGAGGAGAAAATAAAAGGAATAAAAGAAATAATGGGGGGGTTTTAGATCTGCAAGTATTTTTCCAGTTCGTACTGGAATACCTGGATCCGGTAGTCATCCCATTCTTTTCTTTTTAAAGCCATGAACTGGTTGTAGACATGGTCTCCCAGTGATGCTTTAACTACTTCATCCTTTTCCAGGGCGTGGTATGCTTCCCATAGGCTGGATGGGAGGGTGTCGATGCCCAGTGGTGCCAGTTCTTCTGGGCTTAATTCAAATACATCGATTTCAGTTGGTTCTCCAGGGTGGATCTTGTTGTCAATACCATCCATACCTGCTTCTAACATGGCTGCGAAGGCCAGGTAGGGGTTACAGGATGGGTCGGGGCATCTGAATTCCACACGGGTACCGTTGCCACGGGATGCAGGGATCCTGACCAGGGTGGATCTGTTTCTGAGTCCGTAGGCAATATACACTGGGGCTTCGTATCCCGGTACTAGTCGTTTGTAGGAGTTAACTGAAGGGGCCACAATGGCAGACAGAGCTTTGGAATGTTTGAGTAAACCTCCAGTGAAGTACAATGCTTCATCTGAAAGCTGGGTTTCGGTGTCAGCATCAAAAAACACGTTTTTACCATCTTTGAATAGGCTCTGGTGGCAGTGCATTCCGCTACCGTTCACTCCGAAGAATGGTTTGGGCATGAAGGTGACCATTGAACCAAGTTTGTCTGCTATTGCTTTGATTGCCTGTTTAAAGGTGATAACAGCATCAGCAGTTTTTAAAGCGTGGTCGAATTTGAAGTCGATTTCGTGCTGTCCGGGGCCGACTTCGTGGTGGCTTACTTCCACGTCGAAGTTCAGTTCTTCCAGTCCCAGGACCAGTTCCCTTCTCATGTCAGTTCCCTGGTCTACGGGTTCCACATCGAAATAAACACCCTCATCATGGGGGTATACGGTTCCTTCTTCATCAACATCCACTATAAAGAACTCTGGTTCAGGGCCCACGTTGTATTCGTAACCCATTTTTTGGGCTTTTTCCAGGGTCTTTTTCAGTATGTATCTTGGATCTCCTTCGAAGGGTGTTCCATCCGGCCAGTAGATGTCACATATGAACCGGCATACTCCCTTTTCTTCTGGTCTCCATGGTAGGGCTGAGAATGTGTCAGGGTCTGGTTTGATTACCAGGTCACTATCGTTAATGTCCACAAATCCTTCAACAGATGAACCGTCAAATAATAGTCCATCTTTGATAATGTCTTCAATGTCGTCTGGTTTTACCAGGGGAATAGCCATGTTTTTAGGAGTTCCGTGTATGTCCACGAATTGCATCCTAACGAATTTAGTCCCGCATCTTTCAATATCTTCAATTACTTTTCCAATTTTGTCTTGCAATTTTAGTAACCTCCGTGATCTTCACCGGAAGAATGTTTCCTTTTACTGGTATATAAATGTTTTTGGAAGGGGGTATTGATATTACGTTCATTAAAATTACAATTTTTAAGATATTTTCATCATGAAATAGGAAATAAATGAACTAAAATTTAAAAAAAATCTATGTTATCAAAAACGAACCACTGAAAATGATTCTTCCTTCATCAAATCAAACATTAATACACATGGGGCCATTATGGGACTTCCTTTACCTGTAATAATTTTCACAACTTCAAAGGCCTGAAGGCATCCCACGATGTTGGGTACCGGCCCAATGACTGGTGGAACCTCTTTAGAAAGATTTGATACTTGTTCAACGATTTCATCAGTTAATTCTTTCCCGTGTGATGGTAATTTAAATAAATCTTCATATTTAGGTGTGGAACGGTTGAAAACAGTAATCTGACCCATTGTGCCGTGTATGGCTCCGTGGACGAAGGGAATATCTAATTTTTCAGTGCATCTGCTGATTATTATACGGGTTAAAAGGTTGTCCAGGGCATCAACCACGATTTGACTGCCCTTTAATATTTCCAAAACGTTTTTATCAGTTAACTCCTCATTGAATACTTCAACCTCTACCGAAGGATTTAAAGATTCAAGTCTTTCTTTAGTTACATGTGTTTTTTGCATTCCCACACTTTCTAAACTGCTCATGAGCTGCCGGTTGATGTTGGAAATTTCAAAAACATCTTTATCAACGATTTTAAGTTTTCCAAATCCCATTCTGGCCAGCATCTCAGTGGTGGCTCCACCAATTCCCCCACAACCAACAACAGTAATCAGAGAGTTTAAAAGCTTGACCTGGTCCTCTTTAGTGATGATTCCCTTCTGCCGGTCTAATATTTCCCAGTAAGTTTCTTTATTGTATTCAGTGGCCATAAATACACCAGATTGCTCATAACCTTAATATAATCATTAATTATTTCCAGTTATATATTTTTAGTCTGGTGTTGTTTTATTTTAATGTTTTTGTAGTTCTGTGGGGATTATTTTTTTAAGAAGAGAATTAAAGTTAGTTGAATCCCCACAAAAAACTACAAAATATTAAATTCAATAAATTAATACTTGTTTCAATAAAAACGTTTACGCTCATATCCCCATATTAGTGCAAAGGTTTATGTGAGGTTAGTGCCATATTATAATGTATGAAATCCGAAAATTTAGTTCCAAAATTGTTTGTTCCAGATGAAGAAAAGGCCATGGATTTTTTACGACATGTGAGGTGGTCTAGTGGAGTTTATTGTCCGGTGTGCAAATCTTTTGAAGTTTATAATCGGGGTGTTCAGGGTAAATCACGGCGCTATTCTTGCAATAGTTGTGGATTGAATTTTAGTGACCTTACTGGAACGGTATTTGCCAATAAAAAGCTTCCTGTGGGTGAGATATTTTATATCATTATGAATTTGGATAAAAAAAGTGTTCAAAGGCTTTCAGATGAGTTAGGTCATAAGTGGGATAGTGTTTATCGTGTAGCGCATGAATTTAGAGAAAGTTTGATGGATAAATCCACGGATCCTGTTTTGAAGGGTGATGTGGAAATAGATGAGATGTATCAATCTGCAGGTGAAAAGGGTTTAAAAAAACTATCCAAGGACTAGAGGACTTAAATTAAGGGGAAGGGGAACTTGGAAAAAAGATAAACCGCCAATTATTACTGTAGTGGAAAGAGGAACGCGAAATACAATATTAATGGTAGAAAAGAATCTTTCTAAGGATTTAATTCGGGAAAAAATAGATAAGCATTGTAATGAACCTATAAGGTTATTTACTGATGATTATACTATATACTTTGGTTTAGAAGGCCATTCAAAGGTTAAAGAACATCACATAATCAAACATTCAGAAAAAGAATATGCTGATGGTGAAAATCACGTTAATAATTGTGAAAACAGACATTCGCTCTTAAGGCAATATTTAAGAATATTTAGAGGGGTTTCAAAGAAAAAACTGAATACTTATGTTAAATTCTTCCAATTTACTTTCAATAAAGGGGTAAATTGGTTTGGAAATGCAATCCAATTAATATTAAATAATTGCACTAATACCGGGAGATGAGCGAACGTTTAAAATAATTAATTACCAATTGGATTAATATTATTCAACAAATACCTTTTTAAAAGTTAAAATAAGTGCCGGGGGCGGGATTCGAACCCGCGACCTCGCGGTATCCCAGGAAAAAGTCAGAGCACTTGCTTAATACCCTATGAGCCGCGCGCTCTAACCAGCTGAGCCACCCCGGCATGGCTTATATGCTGTTCATTCTCATCTAATTTAAAGTTTTCTATAGCAGGAGTATTATAATTATCCATAACACTTTTCTTGGAAATTTTATTCAAAATATATGTGGTCATAAATGGTAAAACTTTTAGACATGATTACCAATGGTAAAGTATGTAGTTGTGAAATATTAGAGGTGTTGAAGGTGGATGAACATGTTATGGAGGCTCTTGGAAAGGCAAAAGTGATTATAAAGGGAGGTAAAGTGGTCGACATTGGAGAACCCCTGATTGATTACTGTCCTTTGTTCCATAAATACAGGGGAATAGAAAAACTCACTCCTCAAGTAATTAAAGAGAACATGGAGTTTCGTATTGATGATTTTGGTATGTGCACCGGTCAAAGGAAAATGAAGATGGCTGATTTCCTTTCCTTCGGTATATCAGAAACATTAGGCACATTGCTGGATGAAAAAGTCATCCAGTGTGCAGTGATAGTATGTGAAGGATGTGGCACAGTAATTGTGGAGGACCCAGAACTGGTGCAGGGAATAGGTGGCAGAATTTCTGGAATAATTAGCACCAGCCCCATAAATGAAGTAATCAATGTTGTGGGTAGTAATAAAGTACTAAACCCGGAAAATGCCCAAATTAATCAAGTTAAAGGGGTTATTAAAGCTATTAGGGATGGTTACACTAAAATTGGCGTGACTGTGGCTTCTGCAGAGGATGCGGGTAAGATTCGGGAAATTGAAAGTGAGAATAAAGATGTAGAAATATATATATTCACAGTTCACACCACTGGTCTTTCATTTAAGGATGCCGAATCCCTCTTTGAAGATGCGGATGTGATCACTGCCTGTGCATCACTGCAGTTAAGAAAAATTGCGGAAAAAAAGGATGTATTCTCTGTTGGAGCGTCAATACCTATTTACGCAGCCAGTGAGGATGGTGAAAAGTTCCTTAAAATGAGAATAGAAAAAATTGGTGGATTAAAGGATAAAAAAGATGCTAAAATTCCGAATCCTTTAATTTAAGGTTATGATAATCATTTATATGTCCATCAGGATTGGTGGTACGATTTATCACAGAATATTACAAGATAAAGAGATAATTAATTCAAGGAACAATTTCAGGATGTCATTGAATCATTCTCCGGAATCTGCCAGTGCACGGATCAGTGAGCTCTGGGTTATGAGCCCTACTAAATTACCATCTTCCACTACTGGGATTCTCTGGTAACCCTTATCAGCCATTATTCGGGTAATAACCATTATAGGAGTTTCTTTATCCACTACCTCTAGATTTTTGCTCATTAAATCCCCCACTTTCAGGCCGAGAGATTCTCCCCCTGCTAATAAAACATCTCGGTGGGTTATTATTCCCACCAACTGTTTTTCATCCACTACTGGCAGGCCTCCCACATTGCAGCGCATCATCTTCAGTTTGGCAGCCGCTACCAAGTCATTGGGGGAGGTAACATGCACTTCCTGAATCATGATATCCTGAGCATGCAGTTTTTTTATCATAATATTTAATTCAGAACTACTTCCTAATATAAACATGAGGGATGAAAAGTGACTCAGTTGTACCAGGCTGGCAAGGGCCAGATCACAGACGAAATACGAAAAGTAGCAGAATATGAAGGAATAGATGTTCAAAAACTCACACGTAGAGTTGCTAAAGGTCATGTGGTGATTCCTACCAATAAAAATAGGAACACCAAACCCTGTGGAGTGGGTAGAGGACTCCGTACCAAAATCAACGCCAATCTAGGATCTTCCCCTGAACTGGAAAATGTTCAGTTGGAGGTAAACAAGGCCAAAGTTGCAGTAGAATACGGTGCTGATGCACTGATGGATCTTTCCACCGGACCAAAATTCCGTGCAGTGCGCCAAGCAATAATGGAATCTACTGATCTTCCCATAGGTACTGTGCCCATATACCAAGCAGGAATCACGGCTTCCCAGGAAAAAGAAGCAGTGGTTAACATGGATGAAGATGACATGTTCCAGGCTATTGAAAACCAGGCCCGGGAAGGTGTGGACTTCATGACTGTGCACAGTGGCATCACCCTGGATACAGTGGAGAAAGTCAAAAGATCAGAAAGAATTATGGGAGTAGTAAGCCGTGGAGGGGCGTTTTTAACTGCATGGATACTCCATAACCAGGAAGAAAACCCATTATACAAAAATTATGATTACCTCCTGGAAATTGCCCGGGAACATGATATTACCATTTCATTAGGTGATGGCCTCCGACCCGGATGTCTGGCTGATGCTTCAGACATACCGCAAATTGGTGAGCTCCTTATACTGGGAGATCTGGTTAAACGTGCCAGAGAGGCCGATGTACAGGTCATGGTAGAAGGACCAGGACACGTACCCCTAAACCAGGTGGAAGCCAACATGCAAATCCAGAAAACAGTCTGTAAAGGTGCTCCTTTTTATGTTTTAGGGCCAATTGTAACTGATCTAGCACCAGGATATGATCACATAACATCTGCCATTGGTGGTGCTCTGGCAGCCCGTGCCGGTGCTGATTTCTTATGTTACGTAACCCCTGCTGAACACCTCTCCATACCTGGCCTTCAAGATGTGAAAGAAGGTGTTATAGCATCAAAAATAGCTGCACAAGCTGCTGATGTTGCCATTGGGCTTAAAAGTGCATGGGATAAGGAGATGGGAATGGCCAGAGCTAGGAAAAATTTCCAGTGGGAAAAACAGTACCAGCTTGCATTTGACCCTGAAAAGGCTAGAAAATGCAGGGAAAGAAAACCTACTCCTGAAAGTGATATGTGTACAATGTGCGGTGAGTTCTGTGCCTTGAGGATGGTGAAGGACAACCTATAACATTTAATAAAATATTATATTTTAGTGGTTTGGTCAGTTTATTAATACATCATGAAACATAATTAAAGATGGAATTACAATGAATTTGGGCCTGATCCAGATGGATAACTTTAATGATATCTAAAGGAGGAAATCAAATGTTAATGCAACATGTTGATGGTGAAAACAAAGGTAAAATAGTCCTTTTTGCTTTAAGTACTTGCGGCTGGTGTAAAAAGACCCGAATGCTTCTGGAAGATGTGGGAGCTGAATATGACTATGTCTATCTTGACCTCCTCCAAGGAGATGAAAAACAGGAAGTAATCCAACAAGTGGAAAAATGGAACCCCCAACTTTCATTCCCCACAATGGTGATAAATGATAAAGAAACCATTGTGGGATTCAATGAAGATAAAGTGAGGGAGATATTGGGATGAACCCTGAGGATATCACTGCAAATGATGTGAATACTTATTATGAAAAGTTAAAAGAAGATGCAAAGGCTTCTGGTTATCATCTGAATCCTGATGAATCATTCACCAAGGAACTTCTGGAAAGCATCCTCATAAATCAGGATCGTTATGGCTACGGAGCATGTCCCTGTCGACTGGCATCTGGAGTCAAAGAAGAAGACCTGGATATCATATGTCCCTGTGATTATCGTGATACTGACCTGGATGAATTCGGAGCATGTTACTGTGGGTTATACATCTCCAATGAAATACTCCAAGGTAAAAAAAAGTTAACTTCAATACCCGAAAGAAGACCAGGACCTGGAGAACGCAAATCAACCAAAAAAATCACTCAAAAAAGATCTTTAGGTTCTCTATATCTTCCAGTGTGGAGATGTAAGGTTTGTGGGTATTTGTGTGCTCGTGAAGAACCTCCTGAAATATGTCCCATATGTAAAGTGGAAAAAGAAAGGTTTGAAAGGTTCATTTAAGATAAATGTTTTTAATAAACATTTAATCACTATTTATTAATAATAAAATTCTGCGTTATCCCACAATTTTAGGGTATAGCTGTTAATAATCAATTTTACTACTTATTAACCATATTTATATAGTGGCCACTAAGGGAATATTTATTAATCTCCACTAATCATATGATCATGCAACTAAAATTAAGGTCACAAAAGTCAATAATGAAAATCATTACATAAACTCTATATAATAATTAAAATCCCCTTATCCAAATCAAAGGTGGAAGTGAAATGGACTATATGTTTGAACTCTACGAGCAAGTTAAAGATGATATGAAGTTTTTTATAGCCTCTGATGTGCGGGCTAAAATATTAATAAGTTTAAGAAGTGGATCCAAGAATCTGGCTGATTTACGTAAGGAAATCCATTTAAGTTCATCCACCATTCTACATGGGATGAATCAACTGGAACAGAAAAATTTCATTTTCCGAGAATCAGGAAACTACTCCCTATCCCAAACCGGAGAAGTGGTAGCCAACAAACTAATCGATGTAATGAGATCCTTCTACTCCCTAAACCTATGTGAAGGACTGTTCTTAAACCATGACATCAGCTGCATACCCCCAGAACTCTTCAAAGATATAGGTTGTCTGGAAAAATCATTCATTGTCAAATCCACCAGCACCAATATCATGAGACCACAAGAGGTTTTATCCGAATTCCAATCAAAGAGCAAAAATTTCAAACAATTAACATCAGTTTATAACCCCTCAAGCATTCAGATTTTCCTGGAAACCCTTGAAAAAGATGGAAACGTTCAGTTAATCATGACTGAAGGAATTATTGACAAACTGATTGAAAATGCAGGGAAAGACAAACTGGAAAAATGGATCAATGATGGTCAGTTACAGTTAATGAAAATCGATGAAGATGTGAAGATCTCACTGACCACAGGAGATAACTTCATTGCTTTGGGCCTATTTTCAGCTGACGGAGCATATGATCTGAATATTTCCCTAATTAGTCATGGTGAAGAGGCTATTTCATGGGGGAACCGGTTATTTGATCATTATTTCCAACAAGCCACACAGGTTAAGATGGATGCACTGGAAATTCATGATGAAATCCTGGCCTGAAATTAATTTTGAAAAAATTAAATCTTGTGAATATACAATCAAAACCGATCCTATCGAGTTATCGGTTTAACATACTATTTTTTTATTTAACTGACTTTAAGATGTTATTTTTCAAGTTTTATTTTTTTTATATTATTTTTCCAATTTTTTTCCTGTATATATGTTCAGATCTGAATCGTTTAGCTTATTCTTTTGTTATATTGTGTTTCCAAAAGCTTCACTGGATGTTCAGCCTGAAAAACCTTACAGATTATAAGTATAAAAAGAAGTTATTGGGAAATAATAATAAGTATAAATGTTAATGATCCATACCAATAAATATCTGAAATCTTAATGAATAACACTCTGTGGGATGTTATGGCTGAAGAAATAAGAGTTCTAATACTAGAGGATGTGCCATTGGACGCTGAACTTATAGAAACTCAGCTTAAGCGAGAAGGTCTCCAATTCACATCTAAAATCGTGGAAAAAGAAGATGATTACCGGAGAGAACTGGTGGAGTTCCAGCCGAGCATCATCCTGGCAGATCATTCCTTACCTCAATTTGATGGAATCACGGCCATGAACCTGGCCAGGGAAATCACTCCCAACACGCCCTTCATCTTTGTAAGTGGAAAAATAGGTGAAGATTTCGCGGTAGAAATGTTAAAAGAGGGCGCAACAGACTATGTTCTTAAAAATAACCTCTCAAAATTACCTCATTCTGTTTTAAGGGCTTTGAAAGAGGCTAAAGAAAAACTTGAAAAATCAGTTGCGGAACAGGCTCTTAAAGAACGTGAAGAAAAATACCGGACTCTTTTTGAATACTTCCCTAATTACGTGGTTGTCCTAGGATTGGATGGTAAAATAATCGATCTCAACCATGCTGCGGCAAAGTTCAGCCCACTCTCCCGCGATGACACTATTGGTATGTACTTCACTGATCTCCAGTCCATTACTGGGGAAGATTCTACCTACTATCAGGAATTATTTTCCAAGTATCTAAAAGGAGAAGATGTGGGTCCATTTGAGTCACGTTTAATTACCCGGGAAGGCGAAATACGCTTAATGGAAATTTATCCGGCTCCTTTACTTAAAAATGGGGAATTATTTGCAGTTCAAGTCATAGCACAAGATATCACCGATCGTAAAAAGGCAGAAACAGAAATAAATGCATCTTTAAAGGAAAAAGAGATGCTTTTGGGTGAAATCAATGGAAGGGTTAGAAATTATATGAACATGATCTCCAGCCTGCTGGAACTACAATCAGTGTACATGAAAGATGAGGAAAACCGGGAAGTTCTGAAGGATAATAAAAACCGGGTTAAATCAATGCTACTCATCCACGATGGATTCTCCCAATCTGAAGATTTTGCTCTAATAGATTTTTCCCAGTACATTAAGAAAATTATAGAACTCATTATCAGTTCTTACCACGTTGACACAAACCGGATAAAGATGAAAACACGGACAGATGGTTTAATGTTGGACATTGATGCCGCTATACCCTGTGGACTGATCATCAACGAACTCCTGACCAATGCGGTGAAACATGCCTTCCCTGGAACCAGTGAAGGAGAAATATCCGTGGAGTTCGGTCTGGATAACCATGAAAACAATGTTTTGATTGTTAACGATAATGGTGTGGGGCTTTCTCCAGATATTGGATTTAAGGATAGTGGAACCATGGGATTCCAGCTGGTGAATACCTTGGTAAACCAGTTAGACGGGAGTATAATACTTTCCAGAGATAAGGGAACCACTTTCCAGATTATCTGGTCTGAATCTGAATATTAACATTGATGGTATTGTTTTAGGTTCCAAAAGTTCTGATTCATTTTCGGAAATTTGTGAATCTAGGGTACTTAATATTTTTTTAAATGGAAACAAAAGCTTAAACCTATTTAAAACAGCTAATTAATTGTAGTGGTGATAATTCAATGCTTTACAAGGATTTAGTGGAAGTTTACCAGGATCTGGACTCCACCACCAAGCGTCTGGAAAAGACTGATATTTTGGCCAAATTTTTGTCTAAAGTAGGGGATGAAGAACCTGAACTCCTACCTATAGTAACCCTACTATGTCTGGGTCGAATTTTTCCCACTTGGAGTGAGGAAGAACTGGGAATCGGATCAAAATTACTGATGAAAGCCATTTCACAGGCAGTTGGAGTTTCTCCTGAGGATGTGGAGAATCGTATGCGGGACACGGGGGATATTGGTGAGGCTGCAGAGGAATTATATCTCAAAAAAAGCCAGGTAACCCTGTTCAGCCGACCAATAACCATAGGAAAAGTACACCGTAATCTGGTGAAGATGGCTGAAATTTCAGGTAACCGGGCCCAATACAAAAAAATAGACTATTTAATGGAGCTATTGTCATCAGCATCCCCTGCAGAGGCCAAGTACATCACCCGAACCGTACTGGAAGAACTACGTGTTGGTGTGGGGGAAGGAACCATCCGTGATGCAATTTCACAGGCATTTAACATACCCAAAGAAGTTACAGAACGAGCACATATGTTAACTAACGACATGGGATTGGTAGCGGAGGTGGCCCGGATGGAAGGTGGAGAAGGGCTGCGTAAACTAACTCTTAAACCTGGAAAACCAGTAAAACCCATGCTGGCACAGTTATCTCCAAGCATAACTGAGAGTGTGGGGGAAATGGGCTGGGCCATCTGCGAAACTAAATATGATGGGATAAGGGTTCAAATTCACCGGCATGGTGATAAAATAGATATTTTCACCAGAAGGCTGGAAAATATCAGCCTGGCACTTCCTGAAATCTCTGACTACATTGAAAAATCCCTTCCACACGAGGATTTCATTGTGGAGGGTGAAATAATCGCCAGTCGGGATGGTAAACCCATATCATTCCAGTACATGCTGCAAAGAGTGCGTAGGAAATATGAAATCGATAAAATGGTTTCTAAAATCCCTTTAACTGTTTATCTATTTGATGTGCTCTATTATCATAGGCCCGTTCTTGATGAACCTCTCCAAGAACGGAGAAAAACCTTAGAATCAATAGTAAAAGTGTTGGAAGGTAAACTAGAGCTTTCTGCCCAGGTTAAAGTCACTCTCGAGGAGATAGGGAAGGCTCAGGACCTCTTTGAAACATCAATTAAGGGTGGTCATGAGGGTATAATGATCAAAGACCCTCATGCACCATACATGCCAGGTATAAGGGGTAAGAAGATGCTAAAATTGAAGGCAGAACCGGAAACCCTGGATCTGGTGGTGGTGGGTGGAACCTACGGAAATGGCAAGCGAGCTCATCTCATTGGATCCTATCTTATGGCTCTTCAGGATGAGGACAACCAGCTCAAGCCCCTGGCTTACGCTGCAACTGGTTTGGATGATCAAACATTGTTGGAGCTTTCTGAAATGGTAGAACCTCTAATAATCAGTAAAAAAGGTAGGCAAGTGAAGATCGAACCATCCATAATCATGGAAATTGCCTTCAGTGAAATAGTGGAAAGCCCGGAATCCGAAACAGGATATTCACTACGGTTCCCGGTGGTTAAAAGGATTCGTAACGACTTAGGGTTGGATGAGATTGATACTCTGGAGAGAATTGAATCAATCTTCAGGAACTCAGAGAAAACTTGAATGAAGTGAATGAGTTTAAATAACAATCTCAATTCACCCATATCCATGGCTTTTTTAGGAAGTTTTCAGGCGGAAAAAAGTTTAATTTAACCAATTTTTTTAATTCTTTATTTTTCATTTTTTTTTATATAACATCCCATTGGTGTGCACACTACCATAATTTATTAATAATATCATTACTAGTAATAATGGTGGTTGTAATGGAAGACAAGAAAATCTTCAGACTGGCTTTATTCACTACTATTTTGGGGTTGGTGGGGATGATATTCTCAGCCAACTATATAACACCCCAGGAAGTTCAAATTAAAGATATGGACCGTGGAATGCTTGATAAAGAGGTTTCAGTTGAGGGATTGGTCACTGGAGTTAGCCAATCCCAGAAGGGTGGAACCTACTTCCTGGAGTTAATGGATGGCACTGGGAAAACCAAGGTGGTTATATTTGAAAGCGCGGCATCCGAAATCCAGAAAACCAGTGTAAACATTGAAAACTTTAATAAAAGACGTGTAAGGATTGTAGGGAAGGTCACTGAGTATCAGGGTAGTCTGGAAGTGGTACTCAAGGATGCTAGTTCACTAAAAATAATAACGTAATCAATGGTTTATTTGTCTTGATGCTACCCTAATTCAATTTTATCACCATTCTTCACTTTTATGGAACCATTTTTCAATATGAACAATAAATTCCCACATCTCATCTCCCCATACATGGGCACTAAACTTCTGATTTATTCAAGTTTCCAATTGAATTTAAAGCCCTTTATCTCATTATAAAAAATGTGTAAAGTGAGAATCTTTTCCTGCAATGTAGAGTGCGGGTGGATACTAATTGGCTAAATAATTTATTAAATCTGCTCATAATTCATTTTTTTGATAGTTCATCTTTATGTAGCCGAATACCACAATATGCAGTAATATTGAAAAAAATATTGATATAATGGAGGTTATTGGAGAAACAGCGTTGTAAGAATAATATATTATCAAAGCATAGACTCCTACGGGAATTCCCAATATTAAACTCACAATAAGCCCTGGATTATATTCCTGATTTTTTATGGAAAAAAACACATGGCTTAAACTATTAAATACAGCAAAATAGGGGATCCATAGGCCAAACATTATGTTAACTGAGGATAAACCTGCAAAGATGGGCATCAATATCCAGATAATAGGAATATTTATCCAAAAAATGTTTTTTTCATTTAAAGGATATTCTCCTTCTTGAACCTGGAATACCTTTTTATTAATGTAATTTTTAAACCCATTTCGCGCATGTTCCTCAAACTGATGTAACAAATAAATAGGTATCTGTATCCAAATCAAAAATAGAATTGTATTTTCAAGTTTTATAAAATAGATCACAAGCAGTGTAATTGCTATTGCAAGTAAAACACTTAACTTTGCCCAATTTTTATAGAGCCAATTTGTCATCATGGCCACCAGAATAAATCAAAATATATAATATTGTTCATGTGAGTCATTATTATATATTTGGTATGTTTAAGGTAGAATTTTTAAGGATTAAATAAATTTTTGAAGATATTTTCCAAAAAAAATCAAGTTTTTATTCTCGAATAGAATTAGTAATGTGGATACCTTTGTCAGCAGTGTAGTGTACAATGAGACCTATCATGTATTAATAGTGTACTATCTTGCAGAATAACCATATTACTAATTCAAAAATCGTATGTCAAAATCGTGAAAAAGGAATCGTTAACAATTACACCCAATCTGAAAATAGTGAGTGTATTGACTATTACATCAATCCTAACGGTTATATCATCCTTGAATGTTTCGGTCAATCTTTTTTGGAAGACTTCAAACCAAGGGTGTATTCTTTAATCTCTTCCAGGATATCCTGGGCATAATATGAGCAAAATATTATTCCCAGGGCAGTTACCACCCAGAATGATGCTAAACGGTCTACCAGAGCTATGCTTCCACCCAATGCACTGGAAATTCCGAAAAGCACGAATAATCCAGTGAGTGATAGTTCGATGGAACCAATACCTCCTGGAAGGGCGGATACTATTCCAATGATGTTGGCTAGGAGGAAGATGATGATGATGGCCACGAAGTTGATTTCAACGTTGAAAGCAACAAAAACAACGTATAACCGCACACATTCCAGAAGCCAGGAAACAGCTGTAAATAAGAATACAACCAGCAGATTCTTGAAGCTGCTGAATGTTTTGGTGTATTCGATCATGCTGCGCAGTCCTTCAGTGAACTTTAGGTAGAAATTCTCCACCACCTCTTCAGAGATAGGTAAAAATCGTAGTATGGAATGAATACGATGATAAATCCATAAACTGGTATCTTCTCTCCAGTTGATTAGATAAATGACTACTAAAAGTCCTAAAGAAGCTAAAACTCCCATAATTGCTATTAATCTCACTTTTGGGAGTAAGAATGCGCATAATATTAATAAAACAGCCACGATAACTCCGTCAAAGAATCTTTCGGTTAATCCTGCAGATAAACCTTCTGAAAGTGTTATTCCATTGATTTTTTTACCGGCCACAGCGTTTAAAACTTCCCCTGCAGTACGCATGGGACTGAAATTTCCTGCAAAAAGTCCAATGGTTTTGACAATGAAATTCTTCTTAAATTCCCAAGGTTGATTAATGATATAACCCCAGCGTAATGAACGTATCCAAACTACAAATAGGTGTATGCCAACTGCCAGTAATATTAACCAGGGATTAGCAGTTTTTATCACATCCCACATTTTTTGGGGGCCGATCCAGATTATCAGGAGTGCCAGTAGCAGAATGCTCACCAGGAAAACATAGTATCTTTTCAAATTCAGATCCTCCGCAGTAATTTACGCACCAGTAGGCGCAGGGTGAACATCAAATAATGCAACACGTGTCTGGCACGAACATAGGATTTTTCATTACCATAAATACACTGTATGGGTCGTTCCCCAACCACCAAGTCGTTTTCAGATGCCTTACACAGGACTTCTGATTCATAAACATAGTCATTGTAGGATATTCCAGTAAAAAAGGGAGCTGCCTTCTTAGATATTACTCTAAAACCGCACTGGCTGTCGGTGATATGATAACCAGTCATGAATCTTATCAACCAGGTGGTTATTCCGTTGGAAAGCCGGCGCTGGAGGGGCATGTTCTGGGGGGTCATGTTCAGGAAGCGGGAACCGATCAACAGGTCAACACCATCCATTCCCCCAGTAAAAAGGGTATGCATTGGGGGTCATGTTGTCCATCTCCATCCAAAAGAACCATAAAATCATAATCATCTTCAATGGCACTTTTTAACCCGGTTTTAATGGCAGCACCCTTACCAATGTTTTTCCAATGTTTAATAACTGTGGCACCAACATTCTTTGCCAGGATTGCGGTTTTATCAGTGGACCCATCATCCACAACTAACACGTCTGAGTATTTTTTAACACCCTTAACCACGTTTAATATGGCCGTTTCTTCGTTGTAAGCGGGAATAATAGTTATGATTCTCATTTAAATCCTGAATCTTAATGATAGTTAACAAGATGTAACAAAGTAAGCAATAATATTTATTATAAATTAGATATTTTCATTTGATATATAAGTCATGGTGTTCCAATGAACTATTTCCCAGTCTTGCGAGAAAAGCCAGTTTTTACTGGCACTGATCCTGTTAAATATTTGAATCAATAACTTCCAATTAGAATATTCTTTAACTTTTAGGCTCTAATACATTTTTCATACAAGACATTAGGTGTGTAAATGGAATATGGAAAAATAACCGAAAATAGGTTTCTTTTGTTGATGATCCCTGCTATTCTGGCGTTTATTATTGCTTTAATCCCCACTTTAAAGTATCCATGGCCATTAAGCTGGGATATTCACTATCATGTGCACCTGGCCAAACTCTACCTGGAACAGGGAATCATATTTTGGGATCCATTGACATACGCACCATTCGGAAGACCAATATTTTACCCACCACTTTTCCACTATATTCTGGCAGCATCTGCCGCTGTTTTTAAAGTTGATCCTTTCCAGATATCCCGTTATCTCCAACCTATTTTTGCATTTTTCATGGTTTTATCATTCACTTTCGTGACCAGTAAATTATACAACTTGAGGGTGGCCTTACTGGCCGGATTTTTCCTATTTTTCTCAGTATTATTTCACCGTGCCATACTACCATTACCAGAAACCATGGCCTTAATATTATTCCCAATGGCAATATATCTTTATTACCTTGCGCTGAGGGGAAATAGGGCTAAATTTGCCATTTTAGGAGGCATTCTAAGTGGTTTAATGATGTTAACCCACAATTTAACTGGATTAATAATGCTGGGGGTGGTCCTGCTTTTCACACTGGCACTTAAACTCCGGAATGAAAGGGTTGATTACAAGGTATTGGGTTTTTTCATGGGATTCACTCTCATGGTAGCTGCCATTTGGTGGCTGCCCCTAATCATCCACTACGGGTTCATCTTCCACAATCCTCAGATGGTTATCCTAGGACCGGTGGGGTATTTGGGCATCTTGAATAAGACCATGGGGGTACCGGCCCTTATATTCGTATTTCTATGGGTAGTTTCCATGATAAATGATGAACTTAATAAGGATTATGTGGAAAAATGGCATAATAGATTATCCCGTGGAGATATTCTGATTATCATCTGGGCTTTATTCCCTTTAATCTTAAGTAATGCCTATTTACTGGGATTTTCCATACTTATAGATCGGATCTTGAATTTCGCAGTATTTCCAGTGATGATTATTGCTGCATTGGGGCTGGAATACATCTATTCAAATAAAAAACCAGCATATCAAAAGGCATATAAGGTAATAATTGCCCTTTTAATCATTTCATCTTTATTTTCCGCAGTATTTTGTGCATTATCATTAAAACCCATGGTAACTGACTCTCAAAGAGATTTAGCCCAATGGTTTGCAGATAATGGGGATGGTAAGGGGGTAGTAATGTCACTCACCGAAGGCCTTGATCCGGTTATTGTTTCCATATCCCGTCAACCAGTTTCCACAGGGGGTTATCAGCCTGGAATGGTCAAAGTTCTGGATCGAAACCTTTACTACAGTGGAAATTTCACCAAAGAAGATTGTATGAGGGATAACATAGAATACTTTGTGGTACAGTCGCCAATTGTCCATCATAGTTATTTCACCATGGTTTACCAGAACAAAGATTATAAAGTCTGGCAGGTAAATATCTAGTGAAGTGGATATTAACGTGACAAACCATGCCATTACTGGTGGAATTGAACACGGTTTTATTGAAAATATGGTTCAAATACTAGATCAGTAAAAAAATCAAGGGTCATTAGATCAGTAAAATCTAAATAATTCATAATTAACAGATTTATGAATGTTTTCAAGATTTATAATGAAATTTTAGGAAGTGCATTTATGAAAAAGTTATTCGGAACATTTGGGGTCAGAAGAATCGCTAATCAAGTCTTAACACCGGAATTTGCATCAAAATTGGCGGCAGCATACGGAACACTGGTCAAAGGATGGGTGGCTGTGGGAGGGGACCCTCGAACATCCACTCCTCTCATAAAACACGCCGTGATATCTGGATTATTATCATCAGGTTGTCAAGTGGTTGATCTGGGAATACTACCCACACCAGCAGTGCAATATGCCGTAAGAAATTATTACGATGGGGGGGTTATAATCACAGCATCCCACAACCCTCCGCAGTACAATGGAATTAAATTTGTGGACGAAGATGGAATTGGCATAGCTGAAGACATGGAACTCAAGATAGAGGACATGTACTTTAATGAAAACCCTGACCGGGTGGCTTGGGATGGGATTGGTGAGGTAATCACCAACCAGGGACTGGTTGATGAGTACATTGATGAAGTTATCCAACGCGTGGACCATGATGCCATCAAAAACGCTAAATTCAAGGTAATAGTGGATTGTGGTAGTGGAGCAGCCTGTTCCACCACTCCTTATATTCTCCGCAAACTGGGATGTGAAGTCACCACCTTAAACTGTCAGCCTGATGGCTTCTTCCCTGGAAGGAACCCTGAACCAACTGAAGATAACCTCCAGGAGCTCATTAAAACAGTGAAAGCCACTGGGGCGGATCTGGGAATTGCCCATGATGGGGATGCTGATCGTACCATCTGTATAGATGAAGCGGGGAACTTTGTAATGGGAGATAAAACTTTCGCCCTGGTAGAAAAACAGTTACTGATTGAAAATCAGGGAGGACTCATTGTAACCACCGTGGCCACCTCCACGGCTATCTATGACATTGCTGAGGAATACGGGGGAACAGTTAAGGCAACCAGAGTGGGTGACCTTCTAGTGGCCCGAGAACTCAAAGAAAGCGATGGATTATTTGGCGGGGAAGAAAACGGAGGTCTCATATTTCCGGACTTTGTTTTAGGAAGAGATGCCGCACTATCCACGGCTAAAATCGTGGAAATCATGGCCCTCACCAAAAAATCATTATCACAATTGGTGGCGGAACTTCCTGCCTACCAGTCAGTAAAGATGAAAGTGGAATGTCCGGATGAACGTAAACAGGAGATCATGGATAAAATAGCCGTAGACACTCAAGAATATGAGATCGACACCACTGATGGGGTTAAAATATTCCGGGAAGAAGGTTGGATCATAATCAGGCCATCAGGGACAGAACCTATCTTCCGTTGCTTCGCAGAAGCTAAAAACACTGATGATGCTACTAAAATGGCAGAATGGGGTATATCTCTGGTTAAAAAGCATTTGGGGGACTAATAATTATTCAATCAATTATTACTCTCCTTATTTTTCCCTAAAGTATTTTTAACATCATTCTCCTTATTTTTAAGGTGATTATCAAATTTTAAAACTATTTATACTGCTCTGTATAAGTTAATCTTTAAAAAAAGTTCTGGATATCAGGGTGTATCAAAAATAAGTTTGGATTATAAATTTGAATCATTTTTCCCTTCTTTTTTGTTCAGGGTCATCAAAGTAAAAACCATAAAATTCGGCACAGTATGCGCATAAAGGATATTTCTGGTAACGGTAGCGGGCCCCTTCTTCTTTATTCATGTCGAACTTTTTACCACAAGTGTAACAGGTTTCAATTTTTTCGTTATCTTGATTTTCAGTGGCTTTCTTTTTTTCTTCACTTAAGTGTGAATCAGAAATTTTAACCGGGGAATCTTTGATAATTTTGTTATCTGTAATGTTAAACACCACCTTAAATGATTATCCATTATATTTAGTCTATTATCCTTTTAATTATTGAAATTTCTGTAGTTTATTATTTTTTTATTTAATTTAAAGTCAAAGGATTGATTTAGATTTTTTCCAGGATTTATTCAAAATATTATGTGACATGTTCTTTTGATTTATTCAATGGTTTAACTTAAAGATTTACATTGAGAACTGGATCATAGGAATATCGAAAAATAAATTATGAACCCTAAATAGAATATGACCATGAACAAAAAAAGAAAAATCGCCTGGGGGATTACGGGAAGTGGTGAAAAACTGGTGGAAACCGTGGAGATCATGCAACAGATGAGGGATGAATACCATAAACAATTTGACATAAGGGTGTTTATTTCCAAGGCAGGAGACCAGGTCTTAAAATATTATAATCTTTCCAACACTTTGGAGACAAAGTTTGACAAAACCTGGACTGAGATCAACTCCAACGCTCCTTTCCTGGCCGGTCAGATACAACTAGGGAGGTATGCATTCCTCTTGGTGGCCCCGGCAACATCCAATACTGTGGCCAAGATCTCACTGCGCATAGCCGACACCCTGCTCACCAATGCCGCAATAATGGGACAAAAAACAAACACCCCACTTTACATTATGCCCACCGATTTCAGGGAGGGTATTGTTACTACCAAACTTCCCAATGGTAAAGATCTGGAGTTAACCATAACTCGTGAAGATGCAGAACACGTGGAAAGGCTTTCAATTATGGATAGCACCAATGTATTTGAAAATCCTGACGAGATATCAACTATATTCCAGAAACATGCTGAAATGCTTTGAGGGCATTGAAGCTGTGAGGGCATTGAATATTCAGTTCAACAAGTTAGGATATAGGTCTGAACATTCGGAGCATATTGTATTCTGGGTTTAGCTGAATATTCTCCAGTATAATCTCTTTAAATGTTTAAAGGTGTTCTCTTCGTAGTTGTAGTGTGGTACTGAACTTTTTAATGGGAATGCCTTCATCCTCCTCATCACTGAATGGTGAGATCCCCCTGAAATAGTACTCCACTGGCCCGGTACTATCAATGTCAATAGGTACAGTTTCCATATCCTCCAGTGCATCAAAAAAGTCATGTATTTCCATTAATTTATCTTCAGGACCTCTAAAAATAATAATTAAAGCTCCTTCTCTCCTATTTTGGAGTGATATGTATTTATCATCCACATCTATAGTTGTATCTTTCTTTTTACTCCCACTAACTCTGTGAAACACGATATTTGCCATTTTTTAACCCCATAACTTGTTTTATTCATTATTAAATTGTTGTTTATGGAATATAAAATTTGAGATAATTAATGGATTTCGAATTCATCTAGATTCGGGATTATTTTTATGGGATGGAAAATCATAGGTGAATAAAAATTAAGAATATTCCTTTGAATCAATATTGAAATTTATTAAAAACGAAATTATCTGTATTTCGCACGACAATGCCTGATTTGTGCTTGAATATCTGAAATTTATCGGGAATATTCGAAATAAAATAAGGAAATAAAAGGATAGTTTATCAGTTAAAGATGGTAATGGTTTAACTGGATTCTTATTTATAGTTTGTAACCTATATCCCTGAGAAATTTCTTCCTCCATGCCACATCATCTTCTGTTTCAATACCTTGGGGTTTAAAACCATCCACAACTCCTATAATTCCCCTTCCCTGTTCAGTTTCTACAATCAGAACCTGGACTGGATTGGCAGTGGCGCAGAAAAGATTAACCACCTCGGGTACATCCTTGATTCTTTGGGTGAGATTAATGGGGAATGCATTGCACAGGAAGATAAGGAAACTATGACCACAGCCCATCTCCAGCATTTTTTCCCCTGCCAATTTCTCCAGATCTTCATTGTTACCAGCAGTTCTCACCAGACAGTTTCCAGAAGCCTCTCCAAATGCAAGACCAAACTCTGCATGAGGCACAGTATTTACAATTGCTTCGTAAAGGTCTTCAACCGTCTTGATGAAATGGCTCTGCCCTAAAATAAGGTTACAATCTGCTGGTGCTTCTAATTTAACAATTTTAATATCAATATCCATATTTTAATCCCCCCTCTTTTTCATCTAAGTCTCTTCCATTTCAATCTACTCAATTATCAGTTAATCACACATATTATTCGTTATATGATTATTTGACTCTTTATTCAATATTTAGTTTAAGCCCGTATCAGGGTTATTGGTAATTTATTTATAGTAGCAAAATTAAATTGTCATTAACAATCATTATAAAATGTGTGTAAAATTTATAATACAAAGTGGAACAAAGATCAAGAAAGGTCTTTCAAACTATCTTGATGGATCACAATTAGAATAAAAATCCTATTAGTTTTTATAAACCATTGGCAAACTAGCCAAGGGCTTGATTAAAAAGACTTAACTCTAATTATTGTGAGGTTTTTAGTTATGAAAGAGAAGATGAAGGAAATCGGGCTAAGAATTACAGAACTTCGAGAGCTCTCAGACATCAGTATTCAGGACATGGCAGATTACCTGAAAATCCCCTTGGAAACCTACCAGGAATATGAGGACGGTAAAAAAGACATCCCTGCCAGTATTCTCTTCGAAATCGCCCATAAAATGGAAGTAGACATGGGATTACTGTTAACTGGTGAAGAAACCAGGATGCACATTTTCAGTGTAACCAGAAAGGGAAAAGGAGTTGAAGTTGGTCGCAGAAAACAGTACCAGTACGAAAATCTGGCTGAAAAATTCATACACAAAAAAGCGGAACCATTCATCGTAACAGTGGAACCCAAAGGTGAAGGATACAAACCATCAACCAACACCCATCCTGGGCAGGAATTCAACTACATCCTGGAGGGGACCTTAAAGATTTACATCCACGATAATGGAATCATACTCCATGAAGGAGATTCCATCTTCTTCGACTCATCCTATGGACACGCCATGGAAGCCCTGGAGAATAAACCCGCCAAATTCCTGGCAATTGTAATGTGAAGTGGGACATAATTTAAATACCCTCATTATAAACTAATTTAAGGATGAAAAACCGATAATTAACGTATTAGAGCTTAAAATAGAGATTTATTGAAAATTTAACTGGTGATAAAGAATGTCATCTTTACTTGAAAAATTTGTTTCACAGGTTGATTTTGAGTCATATCAGGATTTCAAGGATAACTTCCGTATAAAAATACCTGAAAACTTCAACTTCGCCTATGATGTGGTGGATGAATATGCACGTCTGTACCCTGAAAAAGTGGCCATGGTCTGGTGCAATGATGACACTGACCGAACATTCACCTTCAAAGACATGAAGGAATACTCAGACCGGGCAGCCAATTTCTTCGCCCAGCAGGGCATAAAAAAGGGAGACCGGGTAATGCTCACCCTCAAGAGCCGATATGAATTCTGGTTCTGTATACTGGCCCTCCACAAATTGGGAGCCATAACCATCCCCGCCACCCATATGCTCAAAACCAAGGACATAGTGTACCGTATAGAAAATGCCGGTATCAAAATGGTGGTATGCATAGCTGAAGACGGCGTACCTGATTACTTTGATGAAGCCCACCAGAAAATAGGAAACAACCCCTTTATAAGAACAATGGTGGGTGATACAGGTAGGGAGGGATGGTTTAACTTCCGCAAAGAAATTGAAAAGGCATCCCCAGAATTCCAGCGCCCTCATGGGGAAGGAACACTAAACGAGGATACAGTGCTGATTTACTTTTCATCAGGAACCACAGGCATGCCCAAAATGATCATGCACGACCACACCTACTCTCTGGGACACATAATAACTGCCAGGTACTGGCAAAACGTGATGGATGATGGATTGCACTACACTGTGGCAGATACTGGTTGGGCCAAGGCCATGTGGGGTCAGATATATGGACAGTGGATTTCCGGGACCGCAATCTTCGTATATGATTATGAAAGATTTGACGCAGCAAAAATGCTGGAAAAGGCATCCCATCATGGAGTCACCACCTTCTGCGCACCACCTACCATATACCATTTCCTTATCAAGGAAGACCTCTCCCATTACGACTTTTCTACCCTAAAATACGCAGTAACTGCTGGAGAACCATTGAATCCTGAGGTTTACAATAAGTTCCATGAATTCACTGGTTTACGGTTAAGGGAAGGTTTCGGACAAACTGAATGTGTGGTTTGCATTGCCAACTTCCCCTGGGTAACACCCCGTCCGGGATCCATGGGAAAACCCGCCCCGGAATACGATATTCAGATCATGAATAGGGAAGGTCAAGAGAGCGATGTGGGTGAAGAAGGCGAAATAGTGATAAAAACCGCCGATGGCAAACCACCAGGATTATTCTGCGGATATTACAAGGAAGAAAATAAAACAGAAGCTGCCTGGCACGATGGATTTTACCACACCGGAGACACTGCCTGGAAGGATGAAGATGGCTACCTCTGGTTCGTGGGACGTAATGATGATATGATAAAAAGTTCAGGATACCGTATAGGTCCCTTCGAAGTGGAAAGCGCAGTAATATCCCACCCATCTGTTCTGGAATGCGCCATAACTGGAGTACCACATCCAGTAAGGGGACAGGTCATAAAAGCCACCATAGTACTGGCAGGTGACCATGAACCATCACCGGAACTGGCCAAAGAAATCCAAAACCATGTTAAACAGGTTACTGCCCCATATAAGTATCCTAGAGTAGTGGAATTTGTGGATGAACTGCCTAAAACCATCAGTGGGAAAATCCGCAGGGTAGAAATCCGGGAAAAGGATGAAAAACAATAAAAAAAAATTAGCTATGCTTAAAAGGTTATTTAAGCAGGTAATACTAAGGATTGCAGTAATCAAAACAATTTAATTAAGTTACAAACCTATTCCTGCTGTTAATTATCCTGAATTTAAATTATCACATGTGAAAAAATAATAATATTCAAAGATTTTTACAGGATGATATGAATCATGACAAGTCGCAAGAAAGAACCCTATCCAGTTTTCAATGAACTGGAATGTAAGGCATGTGAACGTTGCATATTAGCCTGCCGTCCAAGTGTCCTTAAGATGAGTGAAGACATCAATGAACGAGGTTACCATTACGCAGTTTATCAGGGAGAAGGATGCACTGGTTGCGGGGACTGTTACTACACCTGCCCCGAACCCCTAGCAGTTGAAGTTCACATACCCCAAAAAATTAGAAACAAAGACCAGAATAAACCAACCAACGATAAAGGGAATAAGGAGGATATTAAATGACTATCCAGCTAATCAAGGGCAATACTGCAGTTATCATCGGAGCAATGTATGCCGGCTGTGACTGTTTCTTTGGGTACCCAATCACACCCGCCTCCGAAATCTTGCACGAAGCCTCACTCTACTTCCCCAAAGTAGGTCGAAAATTTGTACAAGCCGAATCAGAAGAAGCAGCCATAAACATGGTTTATGGTGCAGCGGCCGCTGGGCACCGGGTTATAACTGCCTCATCTGGCCCGGGTATCAGCCTCAAACAGGAAGGAATATCCTTCATGGCCGGGGCAGAACTCCCCTGCGTTATAGTGGACATAATGAGGGCCGGACCCGGGCTGGGGAACATCGGACCAGAACAGGCCGATTACACCCAGCTGGTTAAAGGAGGAGGTCATGGAAACTACCGTAACATCGTCCTGGCGCCGAACTCTGTCCAGGAAATGTGTGACTTCACCATGAAAGCCTTCCAGTTAGCAGAAAAATACCGTAACCCCGCAGTGGTATTGGCAGACGGAGTACTGGGACAGATGGTGGAAAGACTCCAATTCCCATCCCAGGCCCTGGAACCAACCTACGATGAGTCATGGGCAGTCAGAGGCAACCGCGAAACTAGGGGAAACCTGGTAACCAGTATATTCCTGGACTTCGACCAGCTGGAAGACTTCAACTACCGTTTACAGGAAAAATACCAGATTATCCGGGAAAACGAGGTGGACTATGAGGAATACATGATGGATGATGCGGAGATCATCCTGGTGGCCTACGGAATAAGCAGCCGTGTGGCACGCTCCGTAGTGGACCTGGTAAGAATGGAAGGTATAAAAGCCGGATTATTCCGTCCTAAAACATTATTCCCATTCCCTGAAGAAAGATTAAGGGAAATAGCCACTAACCGGGATTGTAAATTTCTATCAGTGGAAATGAGTAATGGTCAGATGAAAGAAGACATCACCCTGGCAATTGCCTGCCAGTATCCAGTGGAACTGGTGAACCGAATGGGTGGAAACCTCATAGACCAGAAAAGCATCATAGACAAGATCCATGAAATGGCAGGTGAGAGGTGATGACCATGAATAAAGTCACTGGAAAAGGTTCCGAAAATGGGGGTGATGGGGATGGGAATCTAGAGAATGAAACCATCCTCACTGAGAAGATCATCAAAAAACCAGACTCCATGCTGGATGAATATCTCCGTAAAGGAGGAAGCGCACCCACCGCCACTCATTACTGCCCGGGATGTGGTCATGGGATACTCCACAAACTCATAGGGGAAGCAATTGACGAACTGAAAATACAGGACCGCACGGTCATGACCAGTCCAGTGGGATGCGCAGTTTTCGCCTACTACTACTTTGACTGCGGACATGTACAGGTAGCACACGGACGTGCACCAGCAGTGGGAACCGGCATATCTCGTGCAGAAGAAGATGCAGTGGTAATATTATACCAGGGAGACGGAGATCTAGCATCCATTGGATTAAATGAAACCATCCAGGCCGCCAACCGTGGGGAGAAAATGGCAGTATTTTTTGTAAACAACACAGTCTACGGCATGACCGGGGGACAGATGGCACCCACCACCCTGGTAGGTGAAGTCACTGTCACCTGCCCCACTGGACGGGACCCCCGTTACATGGGTTACCCCATGCACATGGCAGAGTTACTGGATAATCTGGAGGCACCAGTCTTCATTGAACGAGTCTCTGTTTCTGACCCTCGAAACATCCGCAGAGCTAAAAGGGCAGTGAAAAAAGCCCTTGAAGTTCAAAGGGATGGTAAAGGATATGCATTTGTGGAGGTTCTCTCCCCCTGTCCCACCAACCTCAGAATGGATGCCCAGGCAACCGAGGATTTCGTAAACAACGAAATGACCAAAGAATTCCCCCTCAAAAACTTCCGTGATCTAAGAAGAGAAACAGAAACCCTTTGCCGGGCAAAGAGTGATTTTTCACAGGGCTCACTGGAGGAGATCTTCGAAGTCCAGGATGACACTTCCTGGGCAGCCAGAGATGACCCATCCTTCCCACGAAAGGTGGTCCGGATTGCAGGATTCGGAGGTCAGGGAGTTTTAAGCATGGGACTTACCCTGGCTCAGGCAGCCTGTAATGATCAGCGACACGTATCCTGGTATCCTTCCTACGGCCCAGAACAGCGTGGTGGAACATCTGACTGTACCGTGGTCATATCAGGCGAAACCATCGGATCTCCTGTACTGCAAAGTTCGGATGGTTTGGTGGCCCTGAACCGACCTTCACTGGAAAAATTCGCATCCAGAGTAAAGGAAGGTGGTCTCATTATCTACGAAAACAGTATTGGCGAGTTCGAATCCCCTGAGGGTATCAGAACCCTCCCCGTACCGGCCCGTAAGATAGCCAAGGAACATGGTGTTAAAAGAGCAGCTAACACTGCTATGCTGGGAGTAATAATGGAATTGGGATTAACAGGCCTCCCTAAACATGTTTTTACTGAAGCAGTAGAGCATACCTTCCGCAGGAAACCTAAACTGGTACCAGCCAATCTTGAGATACTGGAAGCCGGTGAACAATGGGCACGGGAGAACCTAAAAAAATGAGAAACATATTGGGGGGGTAACATAGTAATGGCTCAGGATGCACAACAACCCCAAAAGAAGTTGTTGTCACAGAACTGGATGTTGGAGGTTCGGGTATAACAACGAAATATGTTAGTGTGCCTTCTGATGCTAAGATTAGGGTTGAAATATCCAATGTTACAACACAGGATAATCCATATCTTAAACCAACCCAATGATAGCTTAATATGGACTGACTATAGAAGGACAGGATAACCAACCTGCAAGCAACTATGGAGATGATATTGTTCAAAGTCCTTTAGTAACTTAACAAATGGATCTTCTGGCAATATACATTAAAAATCCATTGCAATTGTTACTAACGCTCTAAAAGCACATATAAAGATTATTGCAATTAAATAATGAATGTTGGGATTGTTATATGGTTAAATGCAGTAATTGTGGAGCTGAACTGAGAGAATACTACGAATACTGTTTAAAATGTAATGCATATAATTCCCTCAGTGAAAGCGAAGTTGTTAAATTTTGTATACAGTGCGGGATGGAGAATCTTGAAATCAGGCCATTTACTGCAGAAGATGTGGATTTTATAATTTATGGTCAACTAGAATTATATGAAAAGGAGTACGGTTTTACCTCCGATATATGGAAAGGTTATATTAAGGATGGAGTACATGAGCTTGTAAATAAATTTGATAACGAAAAAGATTGTATATATATTCTTGAACATCATGGAGTTCCATCAGGATGTTCTGCTATTAAACACGTTGATGAAATGACAGCACAATTCAGATTCCTTTTCTTGGATTCTAAAATAAGAGGATTAGGTCTAGGGCGTAAACTTCTCGACATGTCCATTGATTTTTGTAAAGAAAATGAATATAAACGTGTGTTTTTATGGACTTTTAGCACCCTACAAGCTGCAAGATATTTGTATAAAAACAAAGGGTTTACGATAACAGAAACTAAAGAAAATAATGAGTGGGGAACACCAATTTTAGAGGAATTAGGGGAGATCGATTTATAGGCTATCTCTCACCACCAATCATACTGCTTTTCCCTTTAATTATTCCTGAAAGTTTCAATGTTGTTGCACAGGCGACAAGCAGTGAATATTTTGTATTGATGAAAAAATAAAGATGGGGATGGAATGACTAAAGATAGATGGAAACCACAGGTAGGAAATCTCGAAAGGAAGATGGATAGGTTAATTTATTTGTTACATATAGCAAACCAGCCCAATACTCCTAAGGAAATTAGAAAAGTTATAGATGAGGTAGTGGAAGATTATTTGATAGAATATAACACAACCCTGGATAAAATACGAGAGAACCTGGAAAAATTCTAGATTTACGGGAATTTAAGGTTGAAAAAGTATTGGATATTTTTTTTGCAATTGTTATAATTCTCGTTATTTTTAATTCTCCGCTTAGTAATTTTTATTCTACAGGGATTTCTTCAAGTTTGGGTGAAAATCTAATACAAACCACACTTTAAACAACTCACACCACCAGAACACAACTATAATCCCCAACCTTATTTAATCCAAGGCTGTTAACTTAAACAACACCCTGCCAGAACAACACCCAATAAGTCTTCAGATTACATCAACCCATTAAATAAGCCATGAATGGGATATTAACCATATCATAGAACATCAGATAAGAAAAATGGATTTTTTCCCTAATGTTCACAAGTTATTTTAGAAAATTTAAATACATGTGAATAAAATAATATTATATTATTCATAACTAGTAATATTGATTATATAAAACAGTACAGGGGTAATTTGGTGGGGCATTATGGATGAATTTATTCAATAAAGAATGAATCATCAGCTATATCAACTTTAAGATTTTTTTCTCAGTTCACACGCCATCGCATACCGGAAAGGACATTTAAAATCAGAGGACATTATTTCCCTGTTTGTTCTAGATGTACGGGAGTATATATGGGTGCATTTTCCTATTTTATGTATGTATATCTTTTTTACGTTGATTACACGCTATTATTAATTTTTCTAGATTTTTAATGATTATTCCGGCTATTATTGATGGATTAACTCAGTTAATGGGTTTGAGAGAAAGTAATAATTTTTTAAGGTTATTCTGGGATTATGAGTGGTTTAGGTGCAGCAATTTTAAGTAAATTGTGGAACATATTTTTAACCATAAAAAAAATTTAACCTAAAATTTTGTGGAATAATATTTGGGGATAATTTATCTGAGGGGTGAACTATAATGCCTGTTTTTCAAATAAAAGAAGATATTTCTGTGGTTCTCTGTGGTGAAGCAGGGCAGGGAATCCAGACAGTAGAGACAATACTGGCCCAAGCAGTAAAGCAGAGCGGATACAACATTTTCTCAACTAAAGAATACATGTCACGAGTTAGGGGAGGTCAAAACTCCACAGAAATAAGAGTTTCATCCCACAGGGTTGCTTCCTACGTAGACCGAATAGACCTGTTACTGGCCCTGAGTTCAGGAGCAATAAATCACCTTAGAAATAGAATTTCCTCTGACACTCTGATTATGGGAGACACCGAACATATTAACTCAGTCAAAAATGATAAAACTGGGGGTAATATTCCCGATTCTAATTTTATTGAAATTCCACTTATGGAAACTGCTCAGGAAATAGGAGGACCAATATTTGCCAATGTAATAGCTGCCGGGGCACTTTCCTGCCTCCTGAATATTCCAAAGGAAATCTTCGACGGTCTGATCAGTGACATGTTCACCAGAAAAGGTTCCGAAATACTTGAAAAGGATTTAAAAGCAGGAGAAGCAGGATATAAAATTGGTATAAGGCTGATGGAATCTGAAGGAAACCAGATCCAGCTTTCCCTACAGGGCCAATCATCGGTAAGGGATGAACTTCTGATAAACGGCACCGATGCAGTGGGCCTGGGATGTTTAGCTAGTGAATGTCGATTTATTTCATCCTATCCAATGACTCCTTCCACCCCCCTCCAGAACTTCCTGGCCAGTAATGCCCATGAATTTGAATTGATATACGAACAGGCAGAGGATGAAATAGCAGCCATCAACATGGCACTGGGAGCATCCTACGCCGGTGCCCGTAGCATAGTAGCCACATCAGGAAGCGGATTTGCCCTGATGGAGGAAGGGGTGGGCTTAGCCGGGATGATAGAAACACCCATAGTTATTTATATCGGTCAAAGACCAGGGCCGGCAGTGGGACTGCCCACCCGCACCAGTCAGGAAGATCTGAACCTGGCACTCTACTCAGGACCCGGTGAATTTCCACGGATCATATTCTCCCCAGGGAACTTGGAAGATGCTTTCACCCTCACTCATAAAGCATTTGATCTGGCTGAAAAATACCAGATCCCGGTTTTTATTCTTTCTGATCAGTATTTCGCTGATTGTTACTACAACATTCCCTCCCTACCCCTGGAAGATGTGGAAAATGAGAATTATCTGGTTAAAACCACTCCTGAATATAAAAGATACCTGATCACCCATGACGGCATCACCCCCAGGGGAATACCCGGTTATGGGGATGGACTGGTAATTGTGGATTCTGATGAACATGATGAAGAAGGCCATATCACCGAGGACCTGGAAATAAGGACTCATATGGTGAATAAAAGACTGATTAAGATGGAACAGATAAGGAAAGAGGTGGTAGCTCCTGAACTGGGCGGATCTGAAGATTACCAGAGCTTGGTTATTGGGTGGGGTTCCACTTACTGGCCTATCAGGGAGGGTGTGGAGAGTTTCAATAAGAAATATCCTGACCAAAAATTAGGTTTCCTCCACTTCAAACAAGTCTACCCACTACACCAATCAGTGGCGGAATATCTTGAAAAAGCCGAAGATGTCATCATTTTAGAGAACAATGCCCAGGGACAACTGGCCAACATCATAAAACTTGAAACAGGATTCGAAATACAGGAAAAATTACTGAAATACAATGGAATGCCCTTTTCAGTAGAGGAAGTGGAAGAAAGAATCATAAAATTCATGGGAATAGCTAATGAGGGTACTGGTGGATATGATGAAACTATGGATGCAGGGGAGGTGTTAAAATGAAACCAAAGGACTTTGACATACCTGGGGCAGATGTGGCATGGTGTCCGGGATGTGGAAATCTGTCCATACTGCGCAGCCTTAAAACTGCCCTAGCTGAACTGGAAATACAACCTGAAGACCTGGTATTTGTCTCAGGCATTGGTCAGGCCGGCAAACTCCCTCATTACATAAGGGGTAATGTATTTAATGGACTCCATGGTAGGTCTTTATCTCCCGCAACCGGTATAAAAGCAGCTAACCCTGAATTAACGGTCATTGATGTCAGTGGGGATGGTTGTATGTATGGGGAGGGGGGAAATCATTTCATGCACACCATCAGACGGAACCCGGACATCACCAATCTGGTGCACAACAACATGGTCTACGGCCTAACCAAGGGACAAGCATCACCCACTAGCCAGAGGGAATTCAACACACCCTTACAAGTGGATGGGGTATTCCTGGAACCATTCAACCCATTGGCCGTAGCAATAGCACTGGATGCATCATTCGTGGCCAGAGCATTCAGTGGGGATCGTAAACAAACCATTGAAATTTTCAAAGCTGCCATAAAACATAAAGGATATGCATTGGTGGACATATTCCAGCCCTGTGTAACTTTCAACAAGGTGAACACCCGGAACTGGTTCCGGGAACACACCTACTACTTGAAAGATGATCATGACCCTGAAAATAGGAACCTGGCATTCCAACGAGCCACTGAAACCGGTGAGTACCCTCTGGGAATATTTTACCAAAACCCAACTAAGAGTACCTTTGAAGAAAACCTGAGTGTATATGGAGAGGTTAAAAAACCCCTTTACCAGCGGAAATTTGACAAAGAAAAACTCCGGGCATTGGTGGAAACTAAAAGATAGTTATGCCATGGTAAATTTACTAATTACTAAACTACATCTTGCAATATTAATCAAAATTAATCAACAAATAATAAATTAGAGAAATATGGTGTTTAATAAGTTATGAGGTGGGAATTTGAGAAAAATCAGGATTTTATCATGGAATGTCAACGGAATCAGAGCCGTGCACAGAAAAGGATTCAGAGAATGGTTCATGAAAGATAAACCTGATATATTATGTATACAGGAAACAAAGGCAGTTCGTAAACAGTTTCCTGCAGATATTAGGGGTATTGATGGATATAATCTATACCTCTCCGAAGCAGAACGCAAAGGATACAGTGGAGTGGCCACTTACACCAGTATAAAACCTGAAAAAGTGCAAAATGGGTTTGGAATCCCCAAATTTGACAGTGAAGGCCGTACCCTCATCACGGATTTTGGGGATTTTGTTCTCTTTAACATCTACTTTCCCAATGGTAAAATGTCACCGGAGAGATTACAGTACAAGCTGGACTTCTATGATTCCTTCCTGGACTATGCTGATGCCCTTAAAGAAGAGGGTCGTAACATCGTAGTTTGCGGGGATGTGAACACCGCACACCATGAAATCGACCTGGCCCGCCCCAAGGAAAACGAGAAAATATCAGGATTCCTGCCTATTGAAAGGGAATGGATGGACCGGTTTTTAAGTCATGGCTATGTAGATACCTTCCGGGAATTCAACCAGGAACCCGATAATTACAGCTGGTGGAGTTACCGAACCCGAGCCCGTGAAAGAAATGTTGGCTGGAGGCTGGACTACTTCTTCGTGAACCAGGAATTCATGAAAAATGTGGAATCAGCCTACATTCTTACCGATGTTATGGGTTCTGACCACTGTCCAGTGGGAATCGACATAAAACTGGATGGTTAATTCCTCTAGATATTATTATTGGCTATAAATTGGATTTAATTAACAGTTCATGTACCATAGATTTTGTTTGAATGGTTAGGTTTCAAGTGCTTACATGTTCCAATCCTCTGATTGAATTTGGTTTGATTAAACATATTATTGCAGATTAAAATATATCGGGAATGATAAAATGGACAAATTCAAGGAAAAAATGGATAAAATGGCTTCAGAAGGTTTTTCTGACTCGGAAATTGGGGAGAAATTTTTGGATGAAATGGGAGATTTCTGTATCTGTCCAGACTGTCCCATGTTCAACCAGTGCGCCCAGGAAAAATACGAAGGATTGTACTGTATGTTAGGTGAATCCACCTGTAATCTGGAAGAAGATGACTGTATATGTCCGGAATGTGAAGTAGCAGAAAATTTGGAACTTAAAAATGATTTATTCTGCATCAAAGGGTCAGAAAAAGAACTGAGAGGACTTTAAGGGATATATTTTCTCCCAATTTATTATTTGTTTTCATAGCATCTTCAAAATTCTTTATTTTAGATTTTTTTTATTTTTAAGTGTAGTTTATAGATTTTTATCCTAGAATTAACAACCATTAATTAAGGATTTTTTTAAAAAATATGATGGATAAGTTATTGATTATAAGTTGATGGGAATTAGGAAATGAGAATGAATATTTTGAGTAAAAATGGAAAATGGATTAGAATAATAGATTAAAGTAAGTTTGATTCGTCAAATTTAATTTTTCATTAAAAAAAATTTAGAGGGATGCTATGAGTTATCGTGGAAGAGCTAAACAATTTTTAGAGTCACAGAATATTTCCATTGGAGATATGATCTCCATAAAAAAAGAGACTGTCAAGTACAGGGGCATGCTCCTGGACCGGGCAGAAGATGCTGACCAACTGCACATCGTACTCAAGATGGACAGTGGCTACAATGTGGGAATTGCCATAGACGGAGCTGAAGTTGAACTCATAGATAAGGGAGAAAAACCAGAAATTAACCTTCCCCCACTGGATATTCAGCGGGATCCTGAAAAAAAGGATGTATCAATTATATCCACAGGGGGGACAGTGGCTTCTGTTATCGATTATAAAACTGGGGCAGTTCACCCTGCATTCACCGCTGACGACCTTCTAAGGGCCACCCCGGAACTACTGGATGAGGCCAACATTAGTGGAAAGGCCATCATGAACATATTAAGTGAGAACATGAAACCAGAGTTCTGGGTGCAGGCGGCTCAGTCTGTGGCTGATGAAATAAGTGGGGGAGCTGATGGGGTGGTAGTGGCCCATGGAACCGACACCATGCACTACACTGCAGCAGCTTTAAGTTTCATCCTGGAAACTCCGGTGCCCATTGTCCTCACCGGTGCCCAGAGAAGTTCCGACCGGCCGTCTTCTGATGCATTCTTAAACCTCATGAGTTCAGTGGCCATTGCCAAGTCAGACATAGCCGAAGTCACAGTCTGCATGCACTCCACAGAAAACGATAACCAGGCACACATCCACCGGGGGACCCGAGTTCGGAAAATGCACACCAGCCGCCGGGACACCTTCAACAGTATCAATAGCCCACCACTGGCCCGGGTAAAGGAAGGCAAGGTAAAAATCATTGATAAAAACTTCCATTACCATAAACGTGGTGAATGTCAACTGGAGGTAAATGATTCACTGGAAGAAAAAGTGGGTTTCATCAAAAGTTATCCTGGAATAACTACTGAACTACTGGATTATCACATTGATAAGGGTTACAAAGGACTTTTAATAGAGGGAACCGGTTTGGGTCACTGCCCAGACCATCTGATCCCCTCTTTACAGAGGGCAGCTGATGAAAAGATCCCGGTGGTGATGACTTCTCAATGCCTCTACGGCCGAACCAACCTCAACGTTTACAGTACAGGTCGTAAACTATTAACTGCAGGTGTCATACCTGCCGGTGACATGCTACCGGAAGTAGCATATGTTAAACTGGTATGGGCACTGGGACAGACCAGCCAACGGGAAGAAGTTAAAAAAATCATGCAAACTAACCTCAAAGGAGAAATAAATGAAAAATCCTCTTCAAAATACTTCTTAAGAGATTACGGGGAATAAGATGGATCGTGGTGATTAAGATGGATGAAAATATTGATTACGATAAACTGGGCTTGATGATGGGTTTGGAAATACACCAGCAGCTCAACACAACTAAAAAACTCTTCTGTCCCTGTGAATGTGAATTAACCGATAAAAAACCAAAGTACCGTGTTTTAAGGTATCTGAGGCCCACCCAGAGTGAACTGGGAAAAATCGATAGGGCGGCCTTTGAAGAATCACGCCGTGAACTCACCTTCCTCTATGATGCCTATCCTCATCACACCTGTCTGGTGGAAACAGATGATGAACCACCACATCCCCTGAATCAGGAAGCACTGGAGATCGGACTTATAATTGCCACCCTCCTGGACATGCAAGTGGTGGATGAATTCCACACTATGAGAAAACAGGTAATCGATGGAAGTAACACTGGAGGATTCCAGAGAACAGGACTCCTGGCTATCCAGGGACATATGGAAACACCCTACGGTAAGGTTACCATTGAGAACCTTTGTCTGGAGGAAGACGCAGCCCGGCGTATGGGACAAAGAAAGGGGAAAGTAGAATTCCGCCTGGATCGTCTGGGAATCCCTCTCCTGGAGATAACCACAGATCCATCCATGAAACGCCCGGAACAGGTACGGGAAGTAGCCTACCAGATCGGTCAGGTTCTGCGCAGCACCAAGGTAAAAAGGGGCTTGGGAACCATACGTCAGGACTTGAACATATCCATCCGCGAAGGAGCCAGGGTTGAGGTGAAAGGTGTCCAGGACCTGGATTCCATGGAACAACTGGTGAAAAATGAAGTTCTACGCCAACTTAAACTGCTGGAAATTAAGGATGAGCTACAAAAAAGAGATGCCCAAGTTGAAGACAAGATCCACGATCTTGGGGAACAGTTAAAGGACACTGAGTCAAAAATCATCCATAAAGCCATTAAAACGGGTGGAAAAGTATTAGCAATTAAACTCAAGGGTTACCGGGGATTAATTGGTAAAGAAGTGCAACCCGGCAGGAGATTCGGAACTGAACTGGCAGGGTATGCCAAAAAGATGGGTGTAGCAGGTATATTCCACACTGATGAATTACCGGCCTACGGAATAACTTCCCTGGAAGTGGAGATCATTAACCAGTTCCTGGAAATCGGGGAAGAGGATGCTTTTATTCTAGTTGCCGATGAAAAGGATAAAGCCAGAAATGCCCTGGAAGAAGTGCAGAGAAGGGCTGAAATGGCCATGGAAGGCGTTCCTGAAGAGACCCGGAAGGCCCTGGATGATGCCAACACTGAGTACCTCCGGCCGCTACCCACTGCCAGCAGAATGTATGTGGAAACTGATATTCCCACCCAAGTGGTCTCTAAAGAACTCCTAGGGTACGTCCAGGCCAATCTTCCGGAACTTCCCAAAGAAAAAGAGGCCCGTATAATAGATGGATATAACTTAAGTGAAGATCTAGCACATCAATTAGTGCGACAGAACAGAGTGGAACAGTTCGAAGAAATTGTTGCAGAATGTGGGGTTGAACCGACGACTGTGGCTTCACTACTGGCTTACACTCTCAAAGAACTAAGAAGGGAAGGTCTGGATGTGGAAAATCTCTCTGATAGTCTGAAGGGAACATTCAAGTTACTGAAACAGGGCAAAATATCCAAAGATGCTGTTTCGGAGGTGTTAGTGGGAGTTTTGAAGGAAAACTGGACTCCTGAAGAGGCTGCTGGAAATTTAAATTTATTAATGCTTTCAGAAGAAAATGTCAGCACCATAATTGTGGAGATAGTATCTGCCAATGAAAACTTGATAACAGAAAGAAAAATGGGAGCTATGGGGTCTTTAATGGGAATGGCTATGAAAGAACTCAAGGGAAAAGCAGATGGGAAACTGGTAAATAAACTTCTAAAAGAAGAAATACAAAAATATTTACAGTAAGTGGAGATGTTTTTATGGAAGAATATGATCTGATTATCATTGGCGGAGGACCTGCCGGATTAACTGCAGGGATATATGCTGGAAGGCAGGGAATGAAAACGGTGATACTGGAGATGATGACTGGGGCTGGTTCTGGTTACATGGTGCCCAGTATGGAGAATTACCCTGGGTTTGATGAGATTTCAGGAAAAGAACTGTTGGAGAAGATGAGGAAACAGGTGGAAAAACATATTCCAGTGAACAACATGGAGGAAGTTAAGGAAATTGAAACAAATGATTCTTCTGGTATTCTCTTAACCACATCAAAAGGTGAATATAAAACCAAGTCACTGATAATATCCACTGGAAGTCGTCACAGAAGGCTGAAGGTACCTGGTGAGATCGAATATATTGGACGTGGAGTTTGTTATTGTGCCACTTGTGACGGACCTTTGTATCCAGGTAAGGATGTGATCGTGGTAGGGGGAGGAAATGCTGCAGTTCAGGAAGCAATCTACCTGAAAGGACTGGGATGTAATGTAACCATAATACACCGCCGAGACCAGTTAAGGGCTGAAAAGTATCTTCAGAAAAAATTAGAAGAGAATGAGATCCCGGTAATATGGGATTCAGTGGTGGAAAAGATAAATGGAAACATGGTTGTGGACAGTGTAACTTTGTTCAACCGTAAAACCGAGGAGAAAACTGAACTACCTCTTCATGGAATTTTCATAGCAGTGGGGAGGAACCCCTTAGTAAAGTAGCCAGTGAGGCTGGTGTGGAAGTAGATAATGTCGGATACATCCAGACTGACAAGTACCAGCGAACCAACATTCCTGGAATCTATGCTGCTGGAGATATAACTGGTGGAATTAAACAATGGGTGGTGGCCTGTGCTGAAGGAGCAGTGGCAGCCTTATCCGCATTTGAAGATGTGATGGGGTAGACATCTGCGTATTTAGTCTTATGGGATACAGAAAATCCATTAAATTTATTTTTTCAAAGTAAATTTTATAATTAAAGAATAAATTAGATAAATCGAACCTGATATTCATGAAAAATAAGATTAAATTCGGTCCAGCGGGCAATCCCCTGGGTTTCAATGGCCAAACAGTCGAAGTTTGTGACTACATCCGTGGAATAGGTTTGGATGCCTACGAATATCAAGCCACATATGGGGTGAGAATCCAGAAACAATCTGGCCTTAAACTGGCTGAAAATGCCCTTGATAATGATGTAAGGGTTTCCATGCATGCACCTTATTACATTAACCTATCTGCGCAAAAGGAGGATGTACTGGAAAGATCGATTGAAAGGCTGGTTCAATCAGCCAGGGCAGCGGAGTGGATAGGTGCCTACCGTATAGTTTTTCATCCGGGATTTTATACAAAATACACTCCATCTCAAGCATTGGATATGTGTAAAGGAGCTATTAACGAACTTCTGGAGAAATTAGACTCCCGGGGAATAAAAAAATTCACTTTCGCACCTGAGACCACAGGCAAACGATCACAACTAGGTAGTCTGGATGAAATCATTGATATTTGCCAGTCTTTTGATCATTTCAACCCCACCATTGACTTTGCCCATGTTCACGCCAGGGGGAGAGGTTGTATTAAAGGGGCTGATGATTATCACCGGATAATGGTTAAATTAGAGGATGGATTGGATGGAATTGGGGGTAAGAAGGAAGTATTGCACTGTCATTTTACTAGGATTGAATACACTGATGCTGGTGAAAGGAAACACCACATCCTTACGGAAACAGAATACGGCCCTCCACTGGAGCCATTACTGGAAGCACTGGTAGAATGTGGGTGGGATGCTACCATTATATGCGAAACTCCCTTTTTAGAGAAAGATGCTCTGGTAATGAAGCAGAATTATCAGGATATCCTGGAAAAATAACACGTTAACACTGAATAGGAGAGAAAATTGGACCCTATTAAATTTTAGATACCCTGTAATCCATTTAATATATCCAGTAGTAAGGAGTGGGAATGTTGATATTTAAGTAAAATATATATTCGCAATATGGATAATGTTTACCAGGGATAATAATGGTGGGTTAATGAAAGAACCAATCATGGTTAAAAACTTCATTGATGGGAATCAAATCAGAGAAGATGATTTGCTGGCGATAATCCATGATTTTATTGAGGAAAGTGTCCTAAAAAGTGTAATCAATGAGTTTATAGATGAAGATGTGAATTATTTAAAGGTGAAGAATCGTGAGTTGCGATGGTTGGCTACTAAAGCCAGATTCCGGGCGAAAGATTCTGAAATGTAAAAATAATAGATGAAATTAGATAATATATTTTCTGGGAATTTTTTCCCTTTTGGGTCCATTGATTCAGGCATTCAATTATAACTTTATTCAATTACAAAACGGCAGGAATTATCTCCCAGAGCGTAGCATTTGGTTTCCCTAACACGGATCTTTTCTTTATTGTACTTGCTGAATAATGATTCAAGGATGCCACTGTCAAAGGCACATGCCGGTCTACCCAGGTAGGGCAGGCCACTGCATTCAAAGCAATCCTGTACACTGATGGTTAATGGTTGGAAATTTTTAATCTCAACTGATCCCAGACTGTGTGTTTCCCAAAAATTGGCAATATTTCCCAGAAATTTATCCATATCAGGGTCTTTAACTTTTTCATAGAGGGCTTCCCCTACCTTTAAACCGGCTTCATGGAGTATGGGATCTATATCCACGCCCTGGGTTAGTAAAGAAATTCTTATAGTATGGAATATCAGTCTAAAGAATTCGAATGGATCATTTTCACTTGCAATGTATCTCTTGATGTAGGCGGAAATATCTTCCTGAAGTTGCTGGCGCTGTAATTTACCTATATACTCTGATTGAATGAAAAATATCTTTTTTCTGGCATCATTAGGGTCGATACGGGAGTTGATGATCTCTTCCCTGGTCATTGATTTCAGATGACTGGATACAGTTGATTTAGCACGCCCAGAAAACTTAACTATCTCATCGAAACTGAGATCACCCTCACGTAGCATGGATAAAATTTTTACCCGTACCGGGTTTTTAATAGCCTTCACCCCTTTAGGTGTGGCAAAAAGTTCGATCTGTATATTTTCAGATCCATAAACGGGATTATTGTCGTTAATCCTATTATCAATAATATTTCTATCCTGTATTGTATTGTTTTTTTCCATTTTTCATCCTAGATTATCTTTTTTTCTTATATTTGCGGTGCAATATTAAATAGTATTTAGGATGGTGTTGGTTATTGGCCTCTTTCACAACGGAAGCATGTGTCAGTATTCCGATCAGTTTTGAAGGTTATGCCACACTTTTTACAAGTCACATCATGCAGGGAAGTTTTTTTGTCAATAACTTCCAGGGCACATGAGCATTTCCAACCCATTTTACCTTTTAATGCTTGTTCGAATGCTTTATCTTCATCAACTTCTTTTTTAGGCATATTATCCCCATTTATATATTATATTTTATAATAATCTTGTATTCTCAGTGGGTCTGGGTACTTTAACCACCAAAAACCGGAGTGTTTTATCACTTTCATTGTACCAGCAATGAGGTATACGGGCAGGACTGTCTATTAATGAATCTTTAGCAACCTCTTTCTTCTCTTCACCAATTTCAACTATGCCAACACCTTCTAAAACATAGAAAAATACATCTACAGGAGTTATATGCTTTTTAAGTGATTCACCGGGCTCGAGTTTTATGTGCACTGCCACTGCATTTTCAGTATCGTACATTTTCCGGACATCCACTTTATGTGGTGTATCATCAATAGGTAATTTTTCCATTTCAACAATTTTCATTTCCAACACCCTTTGTCAAAATTTAATTATTCATCTTTTAATAATGGAACCCTACCACTTATCTTAATAACGGAATCTTCGTTTAATCTCAATAATGAAAAGTCCTCAAAATAATTCCTAAAAAAGGGAGGGAATGGGATTATTCATCCCATTATGGCTTTTATGTCCTCTTCCGGATCTCCAATTGGTTTTAGATCATAGTTTTCTACTAAAACATTGATAATGTCTTCATTGGCCCATCCAGGTAGTATTGGTCCGATGTACATTCCTTTAATGTCAAGAGCCAGTAAACTCCAAAGAATTGCCGCAGCTTTTTGTTCCATCCAGCTCAGAACAATGGTCAATGGTAGTTCATTGAGTTCCACACCGAATAATTCAGTCAGAGCGACGGCAATGTCCACGGCCACTATGGCATCGTTACACTGCCCCAGGTCTATCAGTCGGGGCACTCCTTCAATATCCCCTAAATCCATGTCGTTGAAACGGTATTTTCCACAGGCCAGTGTCAGCACCACTACTTCTTTAGGGAGTTTTTCCACAAATTCGGTGTAGTATTTAGCCTGAGGTTTGGGGGAATCACATCCGCCCACCAGGATGAACTGTTTTATTTTCCCAGCTTCCACCAATTCTTTGATTTTAGGGGCGAGGGACAGTACAGTTGAAGCTCCGAATCCCGTGGTTAATACGGTGTCTCGTGCTTCATCTTCCAGTTCTGGTAGTTCCAGGGCCTTTTCAATTACTGGTGTGAAATCATTGTCATCTATATGTTGCACTCCAGGTAGTTGAGCCACACCACTGGTGAACATTCTTTCTTTGTATTCATCCCGTGGTAAAAGTACACAGTTTGAAGTTCCCAGGATGGCTACTGGATATTTGGAGAAGGTCTGTTTCTGGTCAAACCAGGGTCCTCCCAGCTGTCCCACTAAGTGTTTGTATTTTTTAAGTCCTGGGTATCCATGGGCTGGTAGCATTTCCGAGTGGGTGTATATGTTAATTCCTTTTCCTTCGGTTTGTTTTAGGAGTTCTTCCAGGTTTTTAAGGCTGTGACCAGTGACTATGATACCTGGGCCTTTAACTGATCCAACTGGAACTTCAGTTGGCACGGGTTCGCCGTAGGTTTCATTATGGGCCTTTTTAAGTAGCTGCATGGTTTTGATGTTCATCTGACCAGCCTCAAGGGCCAGTTCCACCAGGTCTGCGGCGTCGAAGTTGACGTTGGTCAGGGTGGAGAAGAAACCCTTTTCCAGGAAGGCATCCACATCATCATCAGTGTATCCCAGTTCACGGGCATGGTAAAGGTAGGCTGATATTCCTTTTATAGCGAATAGCAGGTTGTCCTGCAGCCTAGCAACGGTGGGCTGTTTTCCACACACTCCTACAACGGTACAACCAGTTTCACGGGCAGTTTGTGAGCACTGGTAACAGAACATATCTAATGCTTCTTTTTTCTCCATTATATCTCCTCCTTTATTACTTTCAACCGTTTATGGTTTTCTTAAATAAGTCAATGAATCCTTTTTCTTTCTTCTGTACTTATTACTTTTTTATCATTCTTTAATTGTTCTAATTTAAACGAATAGTTCTAAATATAACGAATGTTCTATACTTGTAGAACAAACTATTTATATTTTTTGTCCATTAGTGGGAAAAAAATTTATGACTTTTGAATGGAAAAAAATGAGATTAGAACGTTTTTTCACATAATCAAATCGGAATAGTGGGTAATAATTGAAATCATCAAATATATTGGTTTAAAAGGGATAATGGGAATATTTATCATTAAAATTTAAAAAAGACTTTAAATAAAAAATTAGCAGGTTAATAGTCTAACTCGGGCTGTTCTTCATACAACAGGATCAGTTCTTTGATAAAAGTCTCTTCATTTATTTCTCGTTTTGCAAAACTTATTTGTAAGTTCTCTATTTTCTGAATATACTCCAATTCGTTATCGTAATTCTTTTTTGCCTCTTCTAGAAATGTTGGATTATTATCTGATTGCCCTCCAGAAACAATAGCATCATATCCTGCCTTAGAACCCTGCCTATTGATTTGGGAGTGTTCCTTTATTTTGATTATAATGTTTTCAGGGGATTCATCATTTTTAACTGAGTTAATCAGTGATTGGTCAAATTTAGAAACTTGAGGCCCGCTGGTAACAATAAATATGGCACCCAAAAGCACTATAAACCCAAATACTCCTATTAAAATTAAAATAACTTTGTTCCTTCCTTTACTGGTCTTTTTAGATGGAATTTTCTCCCCACAATTTTGACAAATAACACTATTTTCATCATTTTCGGTGTTGCAGTATCTACATTTAACCATATTAGTTCCTTCCTACAGAATGTGAAATAGATTTGTTGAGTATAATTAATGAAAATTTATTTGGATTTGTAAGTTTCCAATCAGATTCTGCTATACTAAATGTAAAAATATTATAATAAAACGATTTTGAGTAGATTTCCATAATTAATATTATGATACTCTTAACCGATTGGTGAAATGGATAATATCTACAGTTCAATATTTATATCATTTAATAAATTCATAATGATTATAGAAAATAAATTTTAACAAAAGTTCTTTATTTTCAATGTTTTTTAAGGGGGTTTCATGAGTAAAAAAAATAAAAACAAATCAAAAGGGGAAATCACTCCTAAATCACCAAATAAATTGCCCGTAGTTGCTATTGGGGCATCTGCCGGTGGTTTAGATGCTCTTAAAAAGTTTTTTACTGCTATGTCCCCTGATCCAGGAATGGCTTTTGTCCTGGTCCAACACCTGGATCCCACCCATGAAAGTACCCTGGCAGATCTCATGAGCAGGTACACCCCATTGAAAGTGGTTCAGGCTAAAGACGGGATGAAAGTGGAATCTGACTACCTGTACATTATACCTCCTAACAAGGATATGGGGCTGATGAACAGAACCATCCAACTAATGGAACCAGTAGAACCTCATGGAATGCGACTGCCAATTAATTTCTTTTTAAAGAACCTGGCTGAGGATCAAAAGGAACGCTCCATTGCCATAATCTTTTCCGGATTTGGAAGTGACGGTACCATTGGCATAAAATCCATCAAAGCCGCCGGGGGGATGGTCATGGCACAGGATCCCGCCACAGCTGATTCAAATAGTATGCCAGCCAGTGCCATCCAGACAGGGCTGGTGGATTTTATCTTACCTCCTGAAGAAATGCCTGAAAAACTGATGAACTATGTAGAATCTGCCCATAAAACCATTAAAAAAATTATCACCCCGAAAGAAGAAACTGAAAGGGCGTTACAGAAGATATTCATGCTAATTAGGAACCGAACTAGCCATGATTTTTCTTATTACAAAGAGAACACGGTTTATAGGCGAATTAGTCGGCGTATGAATATTCATCAAATAGAAAACATACAAACGTACCTCCGCTATTTACAGGAAAACCCACATGAAATAGATATTCTGTTCAAAGAACTTTTAATTAATGTAACCAGCTTTTTTAGAGACGAAAAGTCATTTGATTCTTTTAAAAATAGTTTAAAGGAACTTATAAAGCAAAAATTGGATGTTGACAACTTAAGAGTATGGGTTCCAGGATGTTCAAGTGGTGAGGAAGTTTACTCCATAGCTATTATTATCCATGAGCTGTTGGAAGAGTCTGGGAAAAACATAGATGTGCAGATTTTTGGCACAGATATAGATATTGATGCATTAACAACTGCCCGTTCTGGAACTTATCCCATCACAATTGCAGAAGATGTATCTCCAGAACTATTAAATAAATATTTTGTAAAAAAAGACAATGTTTTCACCATTAGAACAGATATACGGGAAATGGTAGTTTTTGCACCGCATGATGTCCTTATAGACCCCCCCTTCACCAAGCTGGATGTTCTATCCTGCCGAAACCTCCTAATCTACCTTAATGGTGAGGCACAGCAAAAGGTAATTTCTAATTTCAATTATGCTCTTAATAAAGATGGAATTCTATTTTTAGGCCCTTCAGAAAGTGTAGGGGAATTCGTTGATGCATTTAATGTGGTGGACAAGAAGTGGAAAATATTCAAATGTGTTAAATCCACTGAATTTATTCGCAGATTCGTGGAAGTTCATCCCATACCCCGAACCCTGCAACTCTCAAATTTTGAAACTGGAATAGGCCTAAAACAGTTAAACACATCCAAATCGGTTAACATTGTAAATTTAGCTGAAAAAGAGCTTTTGGATATTTACGTCCCGCCTTCAGCTATAATCACAGATTTTGGTGAAATTTTATATATTCATGGTCGTTTAGGGAATTATCTGGAGCCTGCCCAGGGGAAAGCCAAGCTTAATATTGTGGAGATGGCTCGGGAAGGTCTTAAGTTTGAATTAAACTCATCAATTCAAAATGCCATTTCCAAAAAAAGTGAAATAGTAGTTGAAGGTTTGAGAGTGAAAAACAATGGAGGGCATATTTTCATTAACCTCAATGTAAAACCACTGGAACTTGAAACCACTAAGGGATTGTTAATTGTCTCTTTTGAGGAGGTTTCGGTGGATAAAAATGGTAAAAAAGATAAAATGAAGCTGAACATGGTTACTAAAGGCGATGAGAGAATTCGTGAATTGGAAAGTGAGTTAAATCTAACAAAAGAACGCCTTAACGTTACCATTGAAGAGATGAAAAGTTCAAATGAAGAGCTCCGTTCAGCCAACGAAGAACTTCAATCAATGAACGAAGAATCCCAGAGTACCAATGAAGAACTGGAAACCTCCAAAGAGGAGTTACAGTCCATCAATGAAGAGATGGTTACAGTTAACAACGAACTGCAAATGAAGATCGACGAGCTAACCCAGGCCACGGATGATATGAACAATCTTTTCAACAGTACTGAAATAGCCATTATATTTTTAGATCGGGATCTAAATATCCGACGTTACACCAAAGAGGCAACTAATCTCATAAAAATGATAGAATCAGATGTGGGGCGCCCCTTCTCTGATATTGCCACCAATTTAAAATATGATAATTTTACAGATGACATTCAACAAGTCATGGATAGGGTGACCTTTAAAGAAACAGAAATAGAAACAGAGGATGGAAAATGGTTTCAAACCAGAATAATGCCCTATAAAACCTTTAAAAACGTAATTGATGGGGTTGTTATCACATTTAACAATATTACAGAGAGGAAAGAACAAATCACAGATGCTCTTGATGCTCTGGAACTGGCAGATAGTGTTGTTCAAACAGTACGTGAACCTCTGCTGGTGTTAGATAGCAAGATGAAAGTGGTTTCAGCCAACAGATCATTTTACCAGACATTTAAAGTTACCCCTGAAAATACAATTGGAAAAAACCTGTACATAATGGGTGACAGACAGTGGGATATAACATCATTAAGGAATTTATTAGAAGATATACTTCCAAAAAAAGCTGATTTGAAAGATTTCGTGGTGGAAGATGATTTTCCAAATATTGGTCATAAAAAAATTATTCTAAATGCTCGCCAGATTTACCAGAAAGGTAAAGGTACAAGCATGATTCTACTGGCCATGGAAGATGTTACCCCTTAAAGATCGGATTCATAATTTAAAATAATGAGACTTCAATATAAACTTATTTTATTAAATAAGTGGGGTGTTCTTATGGCGGAGAATGAATACGGGGGGAAGTTTGAAGAACTTCGTAATAAGGCAGAGGAAGTATTGAGAGATAAAAAGGAATCTGGAAAGGAACTTGGACTTGAAATTGATGAATTGATTCATGAGTTGGAAGTCCGCCAGATTGAATTAGAAATGCAAAATGAAGACCTTATTAGAATTCAAATTGAATTAGAAGATTCTAGAAGGGATTATCTCGAGTTATATGACTTCGCTCCAGTGGGATATTTCACTCTGGATGAAAACGGGATCATCAAAATAGCGAACCTAACTGGCTCTGATATTCTGGGAAAACCTCGTAAATTCATCCTTAACAGTGCATTCATCCTTTATGTGGCTCCAGATTATAGAAAAACGTTACATTCTCACTTTCACCAGGTTATGAAAACTCAACTTAAAAAAAAATGCGATATTGAATTAATATCTCCTGATAGAACTCCTCTTTTTGTTACTTTAGATACTATGGCTGTTTTAGATGAAGATGGAACATTTAAAGAGTTTAGGGTTGTAATTACCGACAACAGTGAGCGAAAGAAGGCAGAGGAAAAAATTGAAGAATTCAATAATCAGTTACAATCAACAATAAACGCAATTCCCGACTTAATGTTTGAAGTAGATATAGAAGGACGTTTCTATGATTATAATGCACCTTCTGCCGGCGATCTTTATGTTCAACCAGAAAGTTTCTTAGGTAAAACCGTTTTTGAGGTGTTACCTCCTGAAGCAGCGGCTAAGATCATGGAAGCATTGAAAGAAGCTTCAGAAAAAGGAAAACATAGGGGTATGATATATCAATTAACTTTACCCTATGGAGAAAAGTATTTTGAGCTTTCTATTGCTAAAAAACCAGTTCCTAAATCAAAATCTCATTTTATTGGGCTAGCACGCGATATAACCAAACGTAAAATAGCAGAAAAACAAATTAATGAAGTTCTAAAAGAAAAGGAAATGCTTATAAAAGAGATTTATCATCGGGTGAAGAATAATTTAATTGTAATGTCCAGTCTCCTAAATCTTCAAGCTGATTATGTCGAGGATAAAGCGTCATATGAAATGTTCATGGAAAGTAAGAATCGTGCACGTTCAATGGCCTTAATTCACGAACGCCTGTACCAGTCCACTGACCTCAGGGAAATTGATTTCGGTGAATACATCCGATCTCTTTCTATGGATTTATACCAAGCATATGTAAGTAACCCTGAACTTATCAATCTTGATATGGATCTAGAGCCAGTAAATGTGGATATTAATACTGCAATCCCTTGTGGGCTTATTATTAATGAACTGGTAACCAACGCCTTGAAACATGCCTTCCCCCAAAATAGAAATGGAACGGTGAATATCAAATTCCATTCAAAAGATGAAAATCTTATTTTAGAAGTTATTGATGATGGGATGGGTTTTTCTCCGGATATTGACTTTAAAAATACAGATTCACTTGGTTTAAAACTTATAAATGTACTCACAGGTCAGATTGATGGTGAAATAGATTTGAAGGTAGATGATGGAACTGAGTTTAGAATTAGTTTTCCCAAAGTGAAATTTAATGGTTGATATGTTACATGTTGTTTAGGGGGTGTTGTTATCAAAAATCCTGAAAACCGCAGAGAAAAGGCCGAGAAATTGTTAAACCAAAAAATTAAAGGCTTGAATATTCCTGATGATACCAGTGAACTAATCCATGAACTTCAGGTGCACCAGATAGAATTGGAAATGCAGAATGATGAGTTAAGAAAATCCCAACTCAAAGTTCAAACTTCACAAGATAAATATTTTGAGCTTTATAATTTCGCACCAACCAGTTATTTCACTTTAGGTGAGAATGAGCTCATAAAGGATGTTAATTTAGCAGCCGTCACTTTACTGGGGGTGGAGAAAACCAATTTAATAAACACTGCTTTCATCAGTTTCATCGCTCCTGAATCACGTCACAAATTTTTCAAACTGATTAAAAGTGTTAAAGACAATAAAGATAGGCAAAAATGCGAATTGAATCTCGTAAAGAATAAAAAACCGATTCCGGTTATCGCAGGAATTAACTATCTTCCGGATGAGATCGGGGGTTTTAAATCACTTTTAATAACCGTTGCTGATATTACTGACATTAAAAAAGCAGAAATTAAACTAAAAGAGACTTTAGAGAATCTTGAGGATCAGGTTAAAGAACGTACCAAAGAATTGTTATTAGCTAATAATTATAACCGTAATCTGATTGAAACATCATTAGATCCATTGGTAACCATAGGACAAGATGGTACCATCACCGACGTGAATGTAGCTACGGAAAAAGTAACTGGTTACAGGCGTGAGGAACTGATAGGTACTGATTTCGCAGATTACTTTACCAATCCCCAGGATGCTAAGGATGGATATCAACAAGTTTTCCAGAAAGGGGTGGTGAAGGATTATCCATTGGATATTAAAAATAAGGATGGTAGTTTAACTCCAGTTTTGTATAATGCTTCAGTATACAAGGATGAGATTGGTGAGGTTATTGGAGTTTTTGCTGCTGCACGCGACATTACCGAACAAAAAAAAGCAGAAAAAAAGCTCATGGAATATTGGGAAAGTCTGGAAGAACAAGTTAAACAACGCACAGAAGAACTTGCAAAATCTAATGCTGATCTAAAAGAATTTGCTTACATAGCTTCTCATGATCTAAGAGAACCTTTGAGAATGATAACTATCTTTTTACAATTATTAGAGCGTCGTTATGGGGATCAGTTAGATGATGATGCCCATGAATTCATAGGTTTTGCTGTGGATGGAGCCAAACGTTTGGATAAAATGATCATGGATTTATTGGAATATTCAAGCGTAGTCAACCAAGAATTAATTTTCAATGATACAAATTTAGAAGAAGTCCTAAATGAGGTTATTTTAAACCTTAACGTCGTTATTAATGAGAATAATGCTATTATAACCTATGAAAACTTACCCGTGATGAGAGCTGATGAAAATCTGATGATTTTATTATTCCAAAATCTTATCTCTAACTCTATCAAGTATCGCAGTAATAAAAATCCTGAAATCATTGTTTCTGCTTTTAAAGAAGGGGATCACCATGTTTTTCATGTTAAAGATAATGGAATAGGTATCGATCCTAAACAATTGGACCATATTTTCACCATTTTCAAGAGATTACACACCCATAATGAGTATGAAGGGTCCGGAATTGGCCTTTCTATTGTCCATAGGATTGTTCATCAACATGGTGGTGAAATCTGGGTAGAATCCGAACCAGAAAAAGGCAGCACATTCAAATTCACCATAAAAAATTAATAATTGATTCTATTAATTGCCATACTCATTCAAGCATATGAAACTATTTTCATCCATTTTAGGCGGTTTAAATTTTTTTATTTAATGTTTTAAAATGAATCAACAAATAAATTAAAAATTGGACTATAATCACTAAATAAAAAAAATTTATCTTACTCCTCTAAAATATAGGAATTTCATGTAATGAAAAAACTCTTAAATAACTAACATCTATATATAAATCTTACAAATAATCTATATATAAATTCAACATTAACCAATCAGTTTTATTTCTTAAATCCATTATTTAATAGAATAAAGAATTTATCATCCTAATTATTCGAAAAAAGGCGTAAAATGTGATATATTGAAACTCAACAACATAACTCCTGACCCAATTGTATCTGAAAAAAAGACCTCCACTGGTCTGGAAGAAATCAGGAAAGAAACCAAGATGGTGGTACTACAATCTATTGGTTACCCCTTCCTGTGCAACCTGGTGGAGAACCCTAAAATCGAAATATTCGACAATGAACTTTTCGAACTCTACGCCCGGGAACAATGGGTAGGTTCCACAGTAAAGGAAGGATCATTCCTTTTTGATCAAAAATTACTACCTGATTTTGCGTTTAAGGTTATTAAAGCCCACCCTGATGACTCCCGCATAACCCAAAACACTTCCATACTCTTGATGGAAGTGGAAGAGGTTCGTGAGATCAAAAAGGTGGAAAGCAACTTTAAAATGGATGATGTTATTGGCCAGGAACGGGCCAAAACCAAGTGCAAGATCATCACCAAGTACCTCCGGGAACCAGAAACCTTCCAGGAATGGGCACCCCGTAACGTTCTGTTCCACGGAACTCCCGGTACTGGGAAGACCATGCTGGCTAAATCACTATCCCATGAAATGCAAGTTCCCCTCTTCTTGGTTAAAGCCACCAGCCTAATAGGAGAACATGTGGGTGATGGAGCACGCCAGATCCACGACCTTTTCGATGCAGCTTCTGCCTGTGCCCCGGCAGTGATCTTCATTGACGAGATAGATGCCATAGGCCTGGACCGTAAATACCAGTCCCTTAGGGGTGATGTTTCCGAGGTGGTCAATGCCCTATTAACAGAACTGGACGGCATCAATCCCAACCTGGGGGTGGTAACCATTGGGGCCACCAACAATCCACAGTTACTGGATTACGCCCTTCGGAGTCGGTTTGAAGAAGAGATTGAATTTGTTCTCCCTGATGAGGATGAAAGAAAGCAGATCCTGGAATTGTACATAAATTCTATGCCTTTACCAGTTGAAACTGATGTAAAAAAACTAGCCCGCCTTTCCAAGGGTATGTCTGGCCGGGAAATAAAAGATCGTCTCTTAAAGGTGGCACTGCACAAGGCGATCTCGGAAGACCAGGGCAAAGTGACCTGGGAAAACTTCCAGTACGCACTGAAACACCATGAAAAAGAGAAAAACGAACCTAAAAATATGTTCGCTTAATCTTTTTTCATTTTTTTATTCTTTTTTTTAGGAACTGCAAACTACGGATTCATGAAATTATTTTCAAAAAAAAACAAATAATGATTAAACCATTAATCAACAATGGGGTAATATTCAGTATTCCATCAAATTAGCTGTTATCAATTATTCGCATAAATTGTAATGGAAAAACTCCCAGATTAAGTTAATGCCAAATAAAAGTATAGTAATATGTAATATGGTGTTTATATGAAATTAAAGGTTATTTTGAATGACGCAATGCGGTTTGCTGTTTCTGATTGGTATAATTTTCTAGTTCTGGGGGTAATACTGCTTTTAGTTGATCATCTCATTGATTTAAGCGCTCCTTCATTGATCGATGGGTTGTGGGATATCTTCCTAGTCTTGGTTATTATCTTTTTGTCCTTCATTGAGGTGGGATATGGTTTCCGTATTGTGGAAGAAACAGTGGAAGGATCTAGTCGGCCACCAGGTTTCCATAATTTAAGGAACTTGTTCTGGCACGGAATTAAAGAAAGTTTAGTCTTAATTGCTTACTTTATCATCCCCCTCATCCTGGCTGTTTTTGGCATTTCAGAGTTTGTAGAACTGATTAACTTAGATTTAAGCCCATTAATCACAGATTATGCATTAGTTCTTGCCATAATATTTTTCCTTTGTTTTAATATTATGTTGCAAGGGGCAATTCTAACCATGGCTCATCATGAGGGCAGCATTCGATCCGGATTCAACCTACCCCTGGTTTTTAGGAAGATAAGAAAAGTAGGATTGAAAAATATGCTCATAGTTTCAATAATCACCATCGTGGTGCTCTACATTGTAAAACAAATAATCTTTGACACCCTACATGGACTCCCCTACCCGGAGTCCATGGTGAGTGAAATTATCTCTACCCTTATAATTGCACCATTCCTGATGATATTCACCACCCGTTTGGTGGGATTAATGGATGTACCTGTTGATGAAGAATGATTGGAAAAAAATTGTATAAATAAACTTGTTGATGAGTATGGAGTTGGGTGGGTAAATAAGATCTAATTAAAACAGGTCACTCTAATCCGGATAAATAGTTGCCGTTAATTTAATCATAGTTTTGAATACACATTCATCATTTACTTTATTGTAACTTGATTTGTACTCCATAGAACCACCAATATTTTTTTCTTTTAATATTATAGTGAATGATAAAAGTTAAAGGTAGCCTATGTTTTTATAAAATAGAAGTTTTTTATTTTAAAAATAGACTCAAATTGAGGTAAATTGAAGATGGTGGATTGAAATTAATAAGATCGGCGTGTTTTTATTATAATCGGTTATTTTTAAAAATATACTTTGCAGTTTTTAAAACAGCTTTATCATCATGCTCTGCAGCTTCTTTAAGATTGTGGATTATGTTCAGAAACACCCGATCCACCACTACCTTGGTAAGATCATCAACCACCTTTTCCTTACCATCTATATCCCCCAACTTTCGAATTGCCTTCTCAGTTTCCCGCAGCCTGATGGCTTCAGCCTGGGAACGTATTTGGGCAATAACCGGCTCAACTTCCAAGTGTCTGAGAGATTTTTCCAGGAGTTCCAACTCTTCAGCAATGATTTTTTCAGCTTCTTCTGCCTCAGACTCCCTCATTTTTTTATTTTTATCGGCTATTCCACGTAAGTCATCAATGTTATAGAGTCTAACACCTAAATCACCAACATCTTCATCAATATCCCTTGGATTGGCGATGTCTATCATCACCATCTTCTCCAGATTCTCAGGGGGAACTGCAGCCTTTAATTTTTCAGCAGTAAGAATGGTGTGGGGTGCTCCAGTAGCACTAATAACCACGTCTGCATCCTCCATGGCCCTTGAAAGACGATCAAAATGGATGGCACTTCCTCCCAATTCTTTGGCCAGGCAAACTGCCCGGTCGTAAGTACGATTAGCCACTACAATGGCCTTGAGATGTTTTTCCACCAGTGCCTTGGCCACCAGGGTTCCCATTTTACCGGCCCCAATAACCAGTACTTTCTTACATTTAAGATCTCCCAGAACTGATTCTGCAAGATTAACAGCTGCCGAACCTATGGAAACCGAACCCTGATTGATTCGTGTTTTCTTCCGCACTGCCTGCCCCACATGAATGGCTTTGGTGAAGACTGTACCTAAAACCTGACCACAACAACTGGTTTTAACACTGGATTTATATGCTTCTTTCAACTGGCCCAGTATTTGATCCTCGCCAATGATCATGGATTCTAATCCGCAGGAAAGTTTTAGGACGTGTTCAAGTGCTTTTTCATTTTTTTCAACCACCAGACCGTTCCACTGATAGTCAAGGGAACATTCATCCATGACCAAATAGATTTCAGCACGATTACAGGTTTTTATCTGGATAAACTCCTGCACATGGTGTTCCTCCTGCATCTTCGCGAATATTTCATCCATCTTGCTGGTGGATTCCTCTATCTTGTTGATATCCGCGGTTTTATGGTCGATCCGGATGTTAAGAATCAATCTAACCCTCCTGAAATGGGGAAATATAATGTAGTTTGCTATATTTTGGTAATTTCTAAATAAAGATGTATTATTATTATTATTATTATTATATTTTGTAATAAGAACGGTCAATATGGGTTTACATTGCAGAGATAGGATTTACCAGGATATATCAGTCAGGGGTTTCCAGAAGAAAGCTGACGTAAGCTTGAGCTTCCTCCAGTTCACCCTTATCTAAAAGTTCATTAATCTTCTTATCATTTAAGATTTGGTATAGATAATCACGCCGGTTTTTCTGACCATGCATTTTTTCTTTCAGTAACTGGCGGGTGAAATGCTGTAATTCCATCTTTAGAATGTCTTCTTCATGAATCACGGCCTGTATACGTTTTCGCAGTTCTCGGGCCATGAGTGGACTTTTACCCTGTGTGAAAATGGAAAACTGCACATCTTTGATGGAAAAAGAGGAGGGAACAATGATGTTACCCTCTTCAGGATAGTCAGCACGGTTTATGAGTTTATCTTTAGCCAGTTCAGATACTTTCTGGTTTAACTGGGGATCGCCACTGGCCACCACCACTAGATCAGCCCATTTTATCCATTTTGGAAGTTCTGAACGTGGTTGGTAGATAGCTCCCAATTCTCTTAGTTCAGGGGGGATATGACCTCCACTTACAATCACATTGGCCCCGGAATCCAGGAAACGTCGTGCCCTTCTTTGGCCAACTTCCCCTGCTCCCACCACCAGAACATTTTTATCCTGCATCTCCAGGTAGAGGGGAGTCCAGCCCATGGGTAACACTCCAGTATCTATAACTCCAGATTTTTCATTCTAAGAACCTTCATGGCAGTTTTCAGGTCGTTACCGCATTCGGAAAGAACTTGAGATGCCTCTTCTTCAGGAACATCAAAGGCATCAGCAAGGGCTTTAATGCTCTCTTCATTGTCGGTTGGTTCATGACCTACCAGTTCCTGTGATAACTGGTGTTTTAAATCCATGTACTCTTCATGACTCATATCCATTCTGCGCAGTACCATGTCCCTTAGAGGGCAGGGTTTGGATGGTTTGCAACACCATACCAGGGATCCAAAACAGGTTCCATCTCCCTCACCAAGACGGGTTTTTGCTCCGAATTTTTCTTTAATCTCAATGTATTCTTGAGGTGTAATTCCTGCTTCCTCAAGAGCGAACACAATAGGACAAGGTTTAACAGGAGGGCAGCAGAATGTCAATGCTCTTTTGTCTCCCCCTCGACACACATGTGATGGTGAATCTTCCCAGACCATCTTATTCCTCCTTTAACATCTTTTCTTTTTCTGAAGGGGTTAAATCTTCCACAATATCTGCTGGTAAACCGGTTTTAAGGATTTTACCTCCTCTCATGAGAGCGGCCCGGTCACACACATCCAGTACAAAGTCCATGTCGTGACTGATAATGACGAAAGTTTGTTTAAGTTCATCCCGTGCTTTTCTAATGGAATCGGTAACCTGAACCCGTGTTATAGGGTCCATGGTACCGGTTGGCTCGTCAAGGATGACGATGTTAGGCTCTTTAATGAGTACCTGTGCCAGTGCAACTCGGTGTCTTTCTCCCCCACTCAGTTCATCAGGATATTTGGTGATTATTTTCTCAGCGTAGTTTTCATCAAAGCCCACTGCATGTAGAACATAGAGTGCTTTCATTTTAGCAAATTCTGCAGGTAATTCAAGACTTATAGCTTCAGTTAGGTTTCCTAAAACATTTCTGTGTGGATAAAGGCTGTATTCCTGGTGTAATATTCCCAGGTATGGTTTAACCCGGCCCCTGCCGAATATGCCCTTTTCTGTCATGTCTATCCAGTTATCCCCTAATTTAACCTCAATATCTCCACTACTGGGGTCTGTGAGGCCGTAAAGAATACGGGAAAGGGTTGTTTTCCCGGCTCCAGAGAGTCCAACCACTCCAAATATTTCTCCATCATTTATGATGAGATCTATACCATCTACGGCTTTTATCACTCCTCTTTCAATGGAGTAGTAGTGTTTTTTCACTCCACCCATTTTTATTATGGGGCCGCCGGTTTTGAATTCAGTTTTCTTTTCAGGCAGGGGGACTTGATCAAGGAAACTCTGTACTACAGTTTCTGGGTCTCCTTCTTTCACAACTTCTCCCTTTTCCAGCCAGATAACATAATCCGATAGTTGTCGCATTACTTCTGGCCAGTGGGAGGTGATTACCATGGTGGTTCCCTTTTCTTTTACTCCCTTAATCAATGCCTGGTGGATTAATTCCGCAGTTTGTGGATCAAGAGTACCGGTAGGTTCGTCAGCTAAAAACAGCATTGGTTCTTTGGCTATCTGACGTGCCAGAACCACTCTTTGTTTTTCCCCACCTGAGAGATCACGGGCAATATGGGTGATACGGTGGGTCATTTGGGCCATATCCAGAAGATCAATGGCCATGTAAGTACTCTCTTCCTCGTTATGTCCGGTTATTGACTTTATAACATTATCAATAACTGTGTCATCCTCGTAGAGGGCAAATGTCCTCTGTAACATAATGGAGATGCGACGTTTAATTGCTGCAAACAGTTTACGATCAGCATGCCAGAAGTCAACTTTCTGAACTTCAAGATTGCATCCGCATAGGCAGGGATTATCTGCCATTGAAGGCGGTTCTACTCTTAAACACTCAGGGCAAACCGCTACATTATATATGATTTTACCTTCAGTGGGGCGGTAGTCCTTCATTCCCCTTAACATGTTCATGAGGACGGACTTTCCAGAACCACTTCTTCCCAAGATACCCAGAACAGAGCCTTCATCTATGGTTATGTTCAAATTTTTCAGGATTTCTACACCATCAAAGGTTTTGGTGACGTTTTCCAATTGTATAAAATACATTTAACCACCTTTTCCAATAATAATCAACTAAATGAGTAATTTATTTATGAGCAGTAGGTTCTCTAATCTTTGACCTTTGTTTTTAATTTATATGATTACATATTAAAAATTTTATATAAAAAAATATTTCAATGCTATATTTGGGATAGATCAAAGGGTAGCGTTCCGGTAATGGCGGCACGGGCAATTGATATCCCATCAGCACCTGCAGCTAACATCTTCTGGGCGGAATCAACATTGGTGATGGAATTATTACCAATAATAAACAGAGAAGTTTCCTGACGGATTGATTTAATTGTTTCATGATCTGCTGAGTTATAACCTGGTTTCATTGCATCAACATGCAGGTAATCAGCACCAGCATGTTCAATGGCTCGGACAATTTCAAGGTCATCAACACATGGAACATTAGCCCGAATTTTCACTGATGTTTTGCTTTTTGCCTTATTAACCACTTCTCTGGTGAATTCTTCCAGATGGGATGGGTTTTCCAGGAGGGACTGACCACAGCCCAGTTCAGTTATCTCGGGCTGTCTGCAGTGGGCATTGATCTCCACTACATCCACGTTATTAAGCTTTGAAACTTCAATAATTGGATCGGGGGTAAGGGCACGGAGGTTTACAGAAATCAAACCATTCCATAAGTCCTGATCCTTAACTAGAACTGATTGTTCTTCAAGGTAAGCTAATAATTCCCCTGGTTTTAGGTCAAATTCGGGTCTTCCACGGGATAAGATTTTTTGCCCCGCATTCCAGGTGGCTTGATCAGCATTGTAACCTCCTAAGGTCACCATGTCAAACCCGAACGTTGAAATGTCCCTGCAAAAGGCACCATCCGTGATACCGGCCATGGGAGCTAGAACTTCAATAGATTCCTCTCCAATATTACGAGTAAAAAAACCTAGACTGGTTAGTTTATGACCAGAAAAGGTTCTTGAATTTTTTTTTAATTAATTTGAATTAATGAAATTTGATAATAAATCCTTTAAAAAAAATTTGTGAAATTTTTAAGGTTTAGGGTTTATTATTCAGAACATGGACTAAATTGTAGGTATTACCATCCCTTATTTCTTCCAAAGCCAAATCAGCCAGGTTGGCAGCTTTTTCGGCCGTAGATGCCTTCCCAACACCTGCTTTAAGGGCGATGTTGATTTCTTCTTCAATTTCTTCAATTACAGTAAGTATTCCTTCAGGGGTCATACCATTACAGGGAGACATGAAGTTATCCCCACCAATGAAGAAGAGTAAAGATCCCTTTTCTATTAATTTTTTCATGAGGAAATGTTGAACCCGATTAACTATAAAAGAAGTATCATATGCAGGGATAATGTCGGTTAGTGAGTCTGTGATTCCATTAATATCAATGTGGGCAATCTGAACGAAACTGTCATCAGGATTCACCAGTCCTTCAATGGCCAGTATTTCGCTTCGGTCCTCTGATTGAGCTCCACCATATTTTTGAAGTGCACTGGTGGCACTCCGCTGTGCTTCATAGGGGGTTTCAGCAGTTCCCACACCCATACTCAAAGTTATGGGATAACGGTTGCCTATAGATTTCTGGATATGCAGATGATGTTCCATGTCCACTCCGTTGGTAACCGCCAGCATATTGTCAAAGCGGGTGAAGAAGACCAATCCCCCTTTGGCTGCGAATTGCCTTTGCACATCTGCGTATAACTCTGCCTGCAGGATTTGCAGGTCTGCTTCGGCCCTTGGAGTGGGGGTAACAGTCCAGGGTCCGTAGTTGTCAATCTGAATTAAAGTCATTTGTATCATACATTTTCACCCAAAATACATCTGGCTAAATTTATTTTATCTTCAATATTGGTCATGATGGTCTGAGTTAACATGACATCTGATATTAGTTTTTCTATTTCTTCCTGATGATCTCCATCCACCAGGTCAATTATGAATCTGTCCAAAAAGTCATGATATACGCCAGCCACTCCCAGGGATGAAACTTCATAACCCATAGCCTGCATAAATTTAGCAGCAGGGCCACTAACTGCCTTATCACCAACTATTGGGGATACACCAATAACGTAAGCTTTTTTAAGGGCTTTCCTAACACCATGGGCTGAGATTATAGGTCCAATTGATGTTATGGGGTTTGATGGCCCAATAATTACCATCTCTGAATTTTCAATGGCATCTATTAAACCAGGGGCTGGATCAACCTCTTTGAAACTTATACCATGTACTTCTGGCTTTCCTTGGTTTTCCACCAGGAATTCATGGAATTCCATTTCACCAATATCAGTGGTTATGGTGATGTGAGATTCCTGATTACTCATGGGAATAATCCTGGACTTGATTCCCAGTTCCCTTCTTTGGATGTCAACGGCTTTGGAAAGGAGATGTTCCCTCATTAACAGGGTTTTCTGGATTTTCATGGCCCGATCACGATCTCCGATCTTGAGTGTTTCCGGACACCCAATCTCCTTTAACCGGTCATGGGTTATAAAACTATCATCCCTAACTCCATACCAAGTGTCTTCATTGATGATCCCGGCCAGGGTATAAAGTACAGTATCAACATCGGGGGCCACGTAAACTCCTGAAAAATAATCATTCTCCACGGTATTAACTATTACCGTGATATCTTCAGGGTTCACTAACTTTACCATACCCTGTAAGAGCTTGGGAGTCCCGGTTCCACCAGAAAGGATGCTAATCATTTTATCAATGTATACAAGTTAGATGATTGTAGTCAAATTTGATCTACAACGAGTTAGTTTTAAAACTTTTTTTATTTTTTTCTACCTTCAAAAAAATCATCAAAATATATAAGATTTATTCACCTTTGATGCACGTTGAGTTCCCTCAAAAGGCGATTTCTCTCTTTTTTAAGTTCTTCCAGTACCTCTGGATCGCAAGAATCCTTTTTTTCCAGGTAGGCAATAGTGGTAGTTATAGCTTCCAGTTGTGTTTCCATCTGATTAACCGGCATATAGATCAACTCATTATCAACCATTTCAACAAACATATCCTAAAACATTTTTTTTATTTATTATACTAGTCTTCAATTTTATCTCCCAAGTTCATGAATAAATTAATATCATTTGCTAATAGCAAACTAGTTACTCATTCACGGAAAACATCGAATTGTTTGGGCCTTATTAAGGGTTTTATGGTGGCAGATTCATTCCGGAGTTTCTGGAAGTAATTAACTCCACGGATAATAACTACTGGTATCCCTTCACTGGCTTGCCCCATCATAAGAGACGCTGCAGAGGATAATTCATCAGCTACAGCAATGCTGGTAGTTTTAAGTTCCCTTCCATACAAATCCAGTTCACCGCAACGATCCCATAGCGGTGACATTCCTGAAATACCTATGGCTGTTCCAATGGCTCCTTCACGAAATGCTCTACCTTGTGTGTCTGATATTATAACTGCAACGCTTTTTCCCGTATTATTTTCTAATTTTTCTCTTATTTCATGGGCACTAATATCAGGATTCACTGGAATGGGTGTTGCCAGACCTTCATCCACATTGGATTCATCGATACCTGCATTGGCACAGACAAAACCATGTTTAGTTTCCGAGATAATAAAGTCTGGTCCAACCTTAATGATTTCATTAGACTCCTGGATTATGGATTCAACCAGCTCAGCATCTTTACCTGTGTGTTTAGCAATTTCTTTGGCCTTTTCTCCAGGTTCTACATGTTCTAACTGGATCACATGACCTTCGGCCTTGGCCACTGCAGTTTCAGCAATAACCAGAATATCCTCGTTACTCAGTTGGATACCCTGCAGTACTGCAGCTTGAATGATAAGTTGGGATAAATCATCTCCCTTTTTAATGAGGGGAATACCTTTTAGTCCTATAATTTCGATCTCCATGGTTTCACCGGCTTAGTAAAAATTTCAATAGAAATGTGGGATGTTTAGTTATTCGGTGGTAGATTTAAGTTTTATTGCGGAGGTTTTTTTTATTTAACATGTTCCCAAGTTATGTTACTAGTCTTTTTTAATGGAGATGACCTATAGAAAGTTCTGATACCTAAATAGATTCTAGTTCCCATCCCTCTTTACCGAATGCAGCAGCAGAAGTAACTGGATTTGTAAATTCTGAGAATTTCCCTCCATCCATTATGAATTGGGCTGCTTCAGAAACATTACTTGCAGTGAAATCCACTTTGTTGGGTTGGACATGTTCGTAGGTGGATATGTAACTTGATTCTCCTTCAGGAACCATTTCCACTTGAACCTTTTCATGGGTGACAATGCCGATGTATGCATTTCCATCCAGGGTAACCGCCCCAGCGATCCGGGGAGTGTTAAAATCATCCTTCTCATAGTCCATGGTCATGAGTGAAAGTGCTAATGAATCACGGATGCTCATACCTGATGCGATTTTCTCAGCAATAACATCGGTGTGGGATCCATTGGAAACTACAGCCACATCATCCACCAGACGTATGCAATTGTAGGCTATGTAAGGACTTACAAAAACATCCTTTTCATAGCCTTCCTTAGGAACCACAGCCACCCTTTCAGGGAATGTACTGGTGATCCGATTGGGAAAAGAACGGCTGGACACCCTATACGCCACAAAGCTACCTGTTTCATTACTTCCAACTGCCAATATTCTTCCTAGATACATTATTTCACCTTTTAAAATTCTCCAGTTTTCAATTCAAAGTGAGTATGCAACCTAAATTGGGATTTAATCCAATGTAATTTTTTATGCCTGCAATTTCCCTGAGTAAGGTTAATTCAACGATAATATATTTGTTAGCTATAAAGCTCATAATTCTTAATTTAGTAACCTACATTTGATATTTGGGGTATGAATCAACCCTGGGGAATACTAACTGCTTTTTCAGGGCTCATCCCTGCCGGTGCGGTGATGGTGATGGTTCCGTCCTTTGGTTTGATGATGATTTCACCTTCGTCAATTACTCGGGTGTGAACAGCAATGGCACTGTTACGTATGTCACTGGACATGTCCACTCCATTGACGGTAACAGTTTTTAAACCGGCCACTGGGATCAGATAGTATTCTGAATTGCCGTTGCTTTGACTCACATCTGGCTTACCTGCACTGGAATCAGTGGCAACCTGGAAACTACTGGTAACCATGAGGAATATGAGAATAGTAAAAATAACGTCAATGAGGGGAACCAGGTTAACCCTGGCCTGCCTGTTTCGCAGTTTCATTCGGTAACTATTGGTGTCTATAGCCATTTCAATCCCATTTAAACCTATTGTTTCCTGATTTCAAGTTATCCTCTAAATTTTATAGATTAAATCTATTTTTACAAAATTTTAGTGAATTTAGAATCCATCACTGTTTTAATTTGCTTTCCACTATTTTGGCTTCAGTATTGCACTTTTCCTTTATAATATTGCCAATACTTTTTTCCAGCATATGGGGGTTCATTGAAATCCATATATTGGCATTTTTATCCAGATTTAGTTCCTTAGCCTCTAGAATACCATCAGATTCTTTTAAAGCCATAATTACATTTTCAATATCTGAATCAACTTTTATACGCATCTCAGCAGTACGCCAGTTGGTCATTTTTTTAGCGATCTCTATTTTATCCAGTTCATTCTCAATTTTGCTGTTGATATGGGTGTAAAGTGGAAGGATAATAATGGCCACGGCCAAACCAGCAATGGTGGTTATAAGGGCCACGTAAATACCCTCAGCCATACCAGTGGGACTGGCGTTCACTCCCATCGCTTTAAAGGTGAACCACATTCCCAGAACGGTTCCAATCAACCCTAAAAGTGGAGCTACTTCAATAATGGTTCGTATGGTGTCCATTCCTTTAGTCATACGTCCCATCTCCACAATGAAGACTCGTTCCATGGCATCTTCAACTTCCCTATTGTTACGGAAACCAATCTTAAGAGCCTCAGCAACTATCTTAGAGATAGGATTTTGGTAACGGCCTATGGAGCGTAATGCCTCCAGGGAACCACCTCTTTCCATAGCTTTATTAACTTCCCCCATAATCTGGGGTAATCCTGCTTTGGATATCTTTCGGAGGTAGTATATTTTCTCTGCAGAATAAAATATTCCATAAATTCCAATTATGGTAATGATATAAGTGATGACTCCTCCACTCTTGAACATCTCCAGAATGGTGTTGAAGGAGCCTGCGAAAAATTCGTAGATCATCTTATCCTCGTATTTGGCACTATAAGAATTTTATCTTGTATTTTTCAAGGGGTTAAAGAATTATATAAGTTTTTCAGTAATTATTCTATTTTTGAATATAACTTAAGAATTAATGATATATATGTTATTCATCCAATTATTCTTTCAACTGTAGCCCATGAACGACGTATGAAATCTGGCAGTTCTCCATTTGGTTCCTGAGAGAGGTTTTTCAAAAACTGGATGGTTTTGGGATCACTGGGATAACCGGATCCTACATTTGTGTATGTTTTCCGGATATTCTGAATGGCCCGGTCACGTTCCACTTTGGCTATGATGGATGCAGCAGAGACAATGGGGTAACGGTCATCTGCCTTGTGTTCAGCTACCACCCTAAGGTCAGAGTGCATGGTTTCCAGTTCCCTGGTCAATCTTTCCGGTTTAACATCCATAGAATCAATGAAACAGGTTGATGGATTAGAATCACCAATTATACGGTTAATGGCAATTTTTTCAATCTCATTTAGATTAACATCACGGGATCGTAGTGTGTCTATATCATGGGCAGTGATATTCACGGTATGGCACTCGGCGATTCGTTCTATCTTTCGTGATAAAGCTACTCTCCTTTTGGGTGAAATCTTTTTGGAATCTTTTAAACCGAGTCTTTCCAGATATTTAACCCGATCCTCTTCCACTGCAACACCGGAAACAACTAAAGGTCCTAAAACAGATCCTCGTCCTGCTTCGTCTATTCCTATAATTTTCATGGATTCCAATTTATATTTGGGTATGTTATTGTGGTTGAAAAAGGGGATAAATGTCACCTAATTTATGAAAAAAGGCAACTACCCTATAAAGTCACAATTATTCTTCATTTATTTCATGGCTTTAAGACGCACTTCAGGTTCCAGGGCACGTGGTTCAGCAGCCACAATTGCAGTTCCTTTGGCAACCACAGTCATGGGGTCGTCTGAGATCTCCACTGGCACACCGACTTCTTCGTAAATACGTTCTTTAAGTCCTTTGAGTTGGGAAGTTCCACCTACTACTACTGTTTTGTTGTAGACACCGGAAATGAGTTCAGGGGACATTCTTTCCAGTACTTTGGCCAGTGCTTCCACCAGTTTAACAATAATTGGTTCAGCAGCATCTGCCACCAGGGTGGAATTGATCTCCACTTTTTCTGGTTTGTTGGTTTCCATGGACTTACCTATAACTTCGGTTTTACCATTTTCACCATCGTTCTCGGAGTGAACCATTCCCACTTCTATTTTTGCTTTTTCAGCTTCGTGAATGCCGATTTCTACATTGTAGAGTTCCTTGACTTTTTCCACGATGTTGGAATCGATGTCGTCTCCACCACTGCGTATGGTTTCAATATCAGTTATCCCACCCAGGGATATAACCACCACATCACTGGATCCAGCACCTATATCAATGACCATGGTACCGGATGCTTCGGCTATTGGGAGGCCTGCGCCTATTGCTGCTGCCAGTCCTTCACTTATTACCAGAACATAATTAGCCCCAGCTTTTTTTCCAATATCTTCTACAGCTTTTTTTTCCACTTCAGAAGCGTCTCCAGGGATACCCACAACAATGCGGTCAATGCTGGCAGTATCATCACCGGAACCAAGATCCATGGAATACAATAGCAGTGACTCTGCCTGGGCAATACTTTCAATAACCCCTTGCCTTAGTGGTCTTACTGCAATGATATCCTCGGGAGTTCTTCCGAGCATTGCTTTGGCTTCTTCACCAACTGCTAGAACATAACCAGGGTCTTCTTTCTTAACAGCTACTACCGATGGTATTTTGAATAAGTCGAATTTATCTCCGGATGGCCGGGCCACCACTGTGTTAAGGGTTCCCAAGTCTATGCCCAAAGTGTTGGACAAAGCTTGTTTTTTTTCCTCTTCTACTTCCTCTTTTTTACCTAAAAAACTGAACATTTTAATCCTCCTATGGAGTTTAGTTTATTTACTTCTTTAAAATTTTATTAAATTCGATTAAGAATATTTTATTGGATTTGGCAATGGCTTTGATTTTTTCAATGTTTTCATTCTCAGCAGATATCAAAACAGTTGATAATGCAACATCAGCCATTTTGAATAACGGGTCTATGGTGTTGCGAATAAAACGTGGTAACATGTTGGTTATGTAAACATCGGTTTCTATGAATCCAGTGGTTTGATCCTCAATAAGGAAGGAAAGTTTAACCATGCTTTTTTCACAATCCCCCACAAATTTTTTAATGGTATTATCAGGACCAACTGTCAAAAGAAGATTATCCTCGTCTTTAACGTAATAAGGTGCTATTTTGAGATAGGCACCACCATTATCTTTACATATCATGCTCAATTCTCTTATTTTACTTGTTTCGCCGTGGAGCATGATAAAATCAAATTTTTTGGTTACGAATGATTCTCTGGTGGTCACGTGTTCTCTGCATAGTACCTTAACCCGGTCTTTGTCCATTATAGCAGAATATGCTACGTTGTTAACCATGTCTTCATTACCAGCAATGACACACCATATATAATCTGAATCCTGTACTGTCGAAACTTCGGCTGCTTTTCTCAGGATTTTTATTTTATTCTCAATCATCAGTTACCACTTTTATTAAAATTGGATTAGCTCTTATTTGAGTATGGAAATATACAATAAATAGTTCAGCATATGAATTTGATTTCTATAATATAAGTAAATCGTCAAAATTATCACTAATTTCTAAATTTGCATTTCTAATATATTTTGAGTTGGATGAATATTAAGTATTAATTAAATTTATATTGACTATTATAATAATTCGTGATGAAACTCTATTGATATATATTAATTGTTCATAGCGATGAAACTATTTTAATTTCTCAATAATATATAAGTAAATGGTTGAATTACAATTAATTTCTTAATGTATAATGATTAAAGCTACTATCATATGTTAACGGTATATATATTTTTATAATGCCTTGGTGTTGTCTTTTTCAATATAAGGCCAGTATACAGCATTAATCAACTTAAATTTTTGATAATAGGGATACCACATGTTCGTCAAAGGAACCTTAAAAAAAGCAGGCATACTATTAACCATTGCGGTTTTACCATTTCTATTTGGCTATTTTATTGTAAGCTTTGTGATGTTCTCGGTGATAGCGTTCATAATGCAGTTTTTCAGGGACCCTAACCGGAAAATACCATATAATAATGGCCTAATTGTTGCTCCGGCTGATGGTAAAATCTTAAAGGGAAAAATCGATCGCGTACAGACAGTTCACTATGAAGACCCACTTATGGAATATATATTACGTCCTGGAGGGAGGGGCATTTTGATAAGTACTTTCATGTCTCCATTCGATGTCCATGTCAACCGAGCTCCAATCTCAGGGAGGATTGTGAAGACTCAACATTACCCGGGGAAATTTAAAATTGCCATGCGAAATGTACTTACAGAAAATGAAAAGAATTTAATAGTTATAGATTCAGATTATGGAAAAGTGGGTGTCATACAGATAGCCGGTTTCGTGGCCAGGCGCATAGTCCAGTATGTGGAAGTAGGTGACCAGGTGAAAATGGGGGACCGTCTGGGAATGATAAGATTTGGTTCCAGAGTTGATCTAATAATCCCCTTTGAAAACACAGAATTGATGGTCACTGAAGGTGAAAAACCAACTGCAGGGGAGACTATAATTGCCCAGATGTATAAATAAATTTATAAATATTCTTATAATCTATATTGGTGTATAAATATGAATATAAGGCATTATATGGCTGCTGCTGACTTAGTTTCACTGGCTAATGCTTCTTCAGGGTTCTTGGCAGTGGTAATGATGGCCACCGGGGACCTGATCCTGGCAGCCAAGTTCATGCTCCTGGCGGTGATCTTTGACTCTGTAGATGGGTGGGTGGCCCGAAAAACTAATCGAGTTGATGAACATGGTTTCGGCGTTAACATGGACTCACTTTCGGATGTGATCTCATTCGGTGTTGCCCCGGGAATGCTTTTGTTTTATGCGTGCCAGTCGTTTTTCATACCATACATTAATATACTAGTATCACTCCTAATAGTTATATGTGGAATATTAAGACTCTCCAGGTTCAATGTACTTGCAGATTCAAGTGATGTTCCAGGTGGAGATAAATTCGTGGGACTACCCATACCTACCACTGCACTGATCCTAGGATCATTCTACATCTCAGGTATATTCCGAATGGACCTTGCATTAATCATCATGGCAGTGGTTGCGATGCTTATGATAAGCACAATTGAGTATCCTAAATTTAGGGGGTTGATGTTGATGGCTGGTGGCGGTGTATTGATCATTGGAACAATTTTGCCCCAGAACATTTCTTCATCAATTGCTTATCTTCCCGCAAAGCTTTTATTCATCTTCACGTTAATATATGTAATAATAGTGCCTCTCATGGAATTATACGGTAGGCTTCATAGAAGTGGTCCACATGTTAGATAAGATCTTAGGAAAGAAGGATAAAAACAAAAAAGATGCTCCTGATCTGCGAAAAGAAGGTAAAAAAGCGGATTCGGATATCGGCGGGCGTCTAAAGGGTATGGTGTCCAAGGCCACTGAAAAATCCAAGGATAAAATAGGCAATAACGGTAAAGCAGGGGATGGCAAACTTTCAAATGGTGATAAAAAGCCCCGTCCAATGCCTAAACCCCGTCCAATGCCTCGCTCAACGCCTAAAGATAAACCAACCCTAAAGCCGCCATTGAAGAAACCACCTCAAAAGAAGAAAGGACGTTTCAGTGGTATTGGTGGGGCAGGTTTTGGAAAAGGAGCTCCTGATGATGATCAGAGAACCCTGGTTGGTGCTGCTGTTTTTGGAATTATATTAATTGTATTAGTTGGTGCTGGTTACTACTTTTTGGTTTTTGCACCATACCAAGATGCCATGGCCGCAGCCAAGCAAACCAAAATTACTGAGGTTAACGCATACTTTAAAGGACCTCTTGCATTAGATCCCAGGAAAACATCGATTCGTGCGGAAATTGATGGCGCTACAACGCCAGAAATGGTTCTAGCAGTGGATGTGTTAGGCCCAGCCACTTCCGGATGGAGAGAATATCAAAATCAACAGATAGAATCTAAAAAAGATCCCTACGGACGAGTAATGATCACCTATCAGGCTGGTGGGCAGAAAAATCTGATGATGAAAACTGCTGATGCTCAAAAGATAGTTAACGAGGCTGATGCAGCGGTACTGGCAAACATGGAAATCAAAACTCCCGATACTGTAGCGGTGCCCATAATAATTACCAGGCTTCAGGCTGCTGGAGGTTTGATCAATGTGGGTGACAGTGTGGATGTCTATCTCACCACCACTAACACTACAGCTACATCAACTGCCAACAACACAACTAACCAAACCACTAACCAGAGTGTATCTACTCAATCCAGTGCCAGTTTATCATCACCTACCATCAGTGGGGCAACGGTGCTGGCAATTTTAAGGGCTAAGGACAGTGGAGTTATTGAGGCGAACTTGGAACAATCACAATCAATTGCAGTCAACACACTGACCATGACCAACACCCGTACCCAGTCAACAGCCACATCAGGTAGTGGATTGGAAGATCTCTTAAAAGCAGCAGCATCCCGTACCTGGAATGAAGCACAGGTCAACAGTTTACTGAATGCTTATGGTTGGAGATTATCTGACTTTGAACGAGCCTCCAATCTAGGTGATTTGGATGTAAAATATATGTTGGTTCTGGAAGTACCACGTGAAAATGCACTATTCCTGATGCAAAATAGTCCAAGCTTACAACTAACAGTTCCAACCCAGAATGCTCCAGAATGGATGATAACGGAGCTTAAGAGGATATATGGGGCAGGATAAAGTCACTAAAGCATGAATGATCAAAAAATTAAGGGGAAGGCTGTAAGATGAACATTAACAAATTATTCATGGTCGTGATATTCCTAGTCCTGTGCTCAGCTTTTTCAACTTCCTGGGCAGCTGATGATCCATTTAAAGATCAACAGGCGTGGGTTCAGGAACAAGACTCCGAAGTGAAGTTCACATATTTGGAGTCTACCATCACTGTAACCATCAAAAACAACAATGATCACGTGGAATATTTTAAGATTAGTCAAAAATATACAGGAACATTAGATACTACTTCTGGCTCCCCCATATACTGGACAGTGGTATGGACTGACCCTTGCGCACTAAAAATGATTAAATACATGTCTGATGTTGATGAGGATGATCTTGGTTGGAAGGTTCAGCCAGGTGAAACTAAAACAGTTTCATTTAAAGTGCGTGCTTACAACATTAACTCTTCATTCCCAAATTATATACGGCAACCTGGATCCAACAACACCTTTTGGCCACTTCTAAACGAACCTGGTTTACAAGCATCATGGTTCTTACCCAATGAAATTGAGTACTTAAATCCCAGTTTAGATCTTGTATCCTGGAAGGGACATTTCTGTTTCTGGATAAAAAATATGGACACTACCCGTCCAAAGGTATCTGGCATTGTTCGGGCTCCAATCGTTCCAATTGACTCAAATTTAACCTACAGTAATCCTCAGGTAACTTACGTTGATAAACAATTAGCATGGGCTAATACGGCTGCGTGGGATGTATTATTATATCCTGGTCAAAGCAAACATTACTCCTACACTTACCAGTGGCCAACTAGCGGTGGTTCATCAAGTAAAGGAAGTGCTGGTTCTGCATCATACAATATTCCTACTACAGCTGCAGCCACCACCAATGCTTCGGTACCTACATCAGAAACTGGTGTTCCATTTGGCTTATTTGTAGTTGGAGCGGTTATCATTGCTGGTGGTGTAACTTACGCCAAGTTCTTCCGAAAGAATGAGTAATGGAGTAATAGTGCATAAACTGATTTCAAAACCAACCGATTTCAAAAAAATATATCTATGATCTAACCATAGTGTATTGATGGTGTAATGCTCTTGCAGAATACCATTCAAGATTTTAGATTAATCAGGGAATGCACATGAAAATATCCACTTTTTTTATTATTGCCGGAATGGTTATCATTTCCATATACGCTCTGGTGGAAGTGAATTACTACTCTGCCACCCAAACCATCAGCCAGCAACCTGGGGATAACCCTTATGTTATTATCCCTAAAATTGGGGTTGATGAAGCCATAAACAATAAATCCGTGGATTATGGAATTTATCATGAGCCACAATCAGCCAAACCAGCCAGTGGTACTGTGGTTCTATTCGGGCACCGGACATTACATGGATCTCCCTTCCTCAAACTGGACCAGTTACAACCCGGTGATAATGTAACTCTGGAATGGCCCGGGATAGGTTATGTTGAATACACCATTGAAAACAGTACCATCGTACCGGCAGATTACCGATTATCCGTGGAACAGGGTAACGTACTATTTTTAATCACCTGTTATCCCCTGGGATCAACCAAGGAAAGGCTGATGATCAAGGCTAAACAGGGTAACATATATCCCATCAAAACAGCCCGAGTACCAAATCAACAGCAACACTATGCAATTATCATAATCATTGCTTTCATGATTGGAGGCACTATTTTAAGCTATTTATACCCGGTTAAAGAGGATAAAGTCATAATATTTATGGTGACAATAGCTTTAACCTTCTTCCTGGTGTTGGGTTATTTCTTCCCCACTCCACCAAATGCATTGGAAGCAAATATATCTAGAGTGAGTGATTTTTTAGGTTTAGGATTCTAGAATAATTTAAGTTGGATTTAAATCTTAAATTTTCATTAAATTTGTAGATCTTAGAGATAAACTGATCATTTCATTTGTCTTGGGTAATATCTAAATGTGGGTTATTCATTTTCCAATGTTTCACACTAATTAAATAGCCATGGTCAACCTAGTAATAATGTGTAGTGGAACTGAATTTCTAATCAGGTGTTTAAAATGAGTGACCAAAAATATTTCCAGAATATCACCACACGTGAACGAGCCATATTTGAAGGGGCAATTACCATGGGGGCGCTTTTTCATCAGTTCGTGGGAACACCAGTAAGTATTGATAGTGCACCCTCCCTGGAAAAAGCCATTGAAGAATCTTTAACCTTACAACCATGCATTAATAATGTTCAAGTAAGTATTAACCGTGAAATGCTTGAAAAAGCGGATAATGAATATGAATACCTCTCTCTCACTGGAGATATGCTGGATGTACGTGTTTCATCCCAGTACCAGGAGGTGAATACAGTGGTACGCATGCACTACATTGAAGAGCTCCAGTATCCACTGATGTATGTGGAGGAAGTTGATTGAAAACAGTGGACTGGGAATTAGTAGTTCGCGTACTGGTTTATATGCATTAAATTTCGCCAAATCATTTATAATGGAAGTTGATGGCTTTAATGAAGGGTGTTAACCATCAACAATTATTTAAAATATCAAAGCTAATATTATAAAAAAAATGGTAGATTTCATGATAACCGTTAATGAGAATCTGTGCAAAGGCTGCAACATCTGCACCGAGTTCTGCCCTCGTAAAGTTTACAAGGAATCCGGGATTCTTAACAAGAAGGGTGTGAATGTTCCAGTACCAGAATATGAGGACAAATGCACTCAATGCCAGTTATGTGCTATGCTCTGTCCTGATCAAGCAATAAGAGTAGACGAAAAAGTGGATGATGCGGATGAAAACTGAGGATTATTTTATACAGGGCAATGAAGCATGTGCCAGGGGAGGAATTAAAGCCGGTTGTCGTTTTTTCGCTGGCTACCCCATTACACCATCTACAGAAATCGCCGAAGACATGGCGGTATTTCTACCCCGTGAGGGAGGAACATTCGTCCAGATGGAGGACGAAATAGCTGCTCTGGGTGCAGTCATTGGGTCAGTGTGGTCTGGAATGAAATCCATGACCGCCACATCAGGACCAGGTTTTTCCCTGATGCAAGAACACATCGGATACGCGGTAATGACCGAGACACCCCTGGTAATAATAAACATGCAGCGAGGATCTCCTTCCACCGGACAACCCACCATGGCCAGTCAGAGTGATATGATGCAGGCCCGCTGGGGATCCCACGGAGATTACGAAGTCATAGCCTTATCTCCATCATCAGTACAGGAATGTTTTGATTTCACAGTAGAAGCATTCAATCTGGCTGAGAAGTACCGGGTCCCGGTGATGGTTATGAGTGATGAAATAGTGGGTCATATGAGGGAAAAGATAAGCATACCAGAAAAGGTTAACATCACCCCACGGCAAATGCCCACCCAGAAGCCAGGAAAATTTCTACCATTCAAGGCTGAGGCTGATGGAACCAGTCCCATGCCTGCTTTGGGTGATGGCTACAAAATGCACATTACTGGACTTACCCATGATGAGAGAGGATACCCTGATGCTTCCAGTCCACATGATCATTCCAAACTGGTTAAACGTTTATGTGATAAGATCCTGCATCACACTGATGAAATAGCAAGGATTCAAACGGAAAACGTGGATGATGCAGAGGTAGTGGTCATTTCCTATGGTGCACCATCCCGTTCAGCCCTTAAAGCAGTTAGAACAGCCAGGGAACAGGATATACGGGCAGGGTTTATCAAAATGGACGTTGTTTGGCCTTTCCCTGGGAAAATGATTCAGGATGCTGTTGAAGGGGCTAAACGGGTAATTGTGGTGGAAATGAACCTGGGACAAATATTCTATGAGATTCAAAGAATCCTCCCTGGGATTAAGGTGGAATTAGCACCTAAGATTGGTGGTGAAATGCACCTTCCAGAAGAGATACTGGACCGAATAAAATCAAATTGATGATTACAATTAAATATGGTTAAAAAATCAGCTGAGATTTAATAATTTAACATTCAACTGGATTTAAAAAAATAAAATAATTTCGAGTATAAATTTTCATCCCATGGAGATGGAGAAGATGGACCAAAACAGGGAAAACCGTTTTATGAAATACTTAAGGAAGGATAGACTTCCCCATATATTCTGCGCAGGATGCGGAAATGGAATTATCATGAACACATTCTTCAACGGTATGGAAATGGCAGAAGTGAACTTTGAAGATGTGGTGATGGTATCAGGGATTGGATGTTCCTCCCGAATACCAGGTTACGTTAAATGCGACTCATTACACACCACCCACGGCCGACCCATATCATTTGCCACCGGCATCAAACTGGCCAATCCAGATCATGAAGTTGTAGTATTCACTGGAGATGGAGATGCGGCAGCTATAGGGGGTAACCACCTCATCCACGGAGCACGCCGTAACATCAACCTAACTGTAATATGTATCAACAACAGCATCTACGGAATGACTGGGGGACAGATCAGCCCCACCAGCCCCAAGGGAAGTTACGGATCAACAGCACCATACGGGGCAGTGGAAAGGCCATTCAACCTTTCAAGGATGGTTAAAGCCGCAGGTGCAACTTATGTTGCTCGTTGGACCACGGCACAGCCAGTGCAACTCTCTAACGCCATCAAAAAAGGCCTTCAAAATAATGGATTCTCATTTATAGAAGTAATTTCCCAGTGTCCCACCTATTTCGGCCGTAAAAACAAGCTGCGCACCCCAGTTGCCATGATGAAATGGATGAAAGAAGAGAGCATTGTCAAAAGAAGAGCAGACAAACTTTCTGAAGAAGAACTGGAAGGGAAGATCATAGTGGGAGAATTCCAGAATAAGGAAGAACCTGAATTCTCAGACAAAATATGCCAACTACTGGAAGCTAAATGCACAACTGGAAAACCATCAGCAACTAGATCCGCATATCAGGGGGATTAAATATTGCGTAAAGAAATAAGAATAGCTGGATTCGGAGGTCAGGGAGTCATACTGGCCGGAATAGTTATAGGTAAAGCTGCAGCATTATACGATGGACTCTACGCAGTTCAAACTCAATCATACGGTCCTGAAGCACGTGGAGGTGCTTCAAGAACCGAACTGGTCATCAGTGATGAGGAAATAGATTACCCTAAAGTACACCATCCTGATATATTTGTGGCCATGTCACACGAGGCCTTAATAGCATATCTAGATGGATTGAAACCAGGAGGCATTCTGATAATAGATCCAGATATGGTAATGGAGGATAAGATCCGTTCATTCGTGGAAGAGCATGATATTAAGGTTTACCATGCACCAGCCACCCGCACCGCCGATGAGAAGGTAGGGCTGCGTATCGTGGCTAATATTGTAATGATTGGTGCCATAACTGGCTTCACCAAAGCCATATCTGAGGAGGCAGCCCGTAAAGCCATAGAAGCTAGTGTTCCTCCAGGAACTGAGGAAAAAAACCTGTCTGCCTTTGAAGCTGGAATGGAACTCTCCAGTCAGGAGGTGTAGAATATTGAAGATCCATGAATACCAGGCTAAAGAGATTTTCCGTGAAGGGGGAATACCCACACCACAAAGTATAATGGTGGAAACTCCTGAAGAAGCTCAAAAAGCTGCCGAAACTATTAAAAAGTCCGTGGCCATCAAATCCCAAGTTTTAGTGGGTGGCAGGGGCAAGGCAGGCGGTATTAAATTCGCTGAAAACCCAACCCAGGCCTATCAATACACTGAAGAGTTAATAGGAATTGATATTAAGGGAGAACCTGTGGAAAAAGTATTGGTGGAGGAGATGCTTGATATTCGGGAAGAATTTTATCTGAGCGTAGTTGTGGATCGATCCGCCCGGAAACCTCTGATAATGGTCAGTCAGTCAGGTGGGGTGGATATTGAGGAAGTAGCCCGTGAAACCCCTGAAAAAATATTCAAGTATCACCCGGATCCCCTGGAAGAGTTCATGCCCTACCAGGCCCGGGAAATAGCCCGTAAAATGGGATTAACCAGTGATCTAATATCACCAGTTGGGGGGATCATCTGGAAGCTTTACCAGATATTCCAAAAATATGATGCCAATATAGCCGAGATCAACCCCCTGGTTCGCACTGATGGGGGGATCATTGCTGCTGATGCTAAACTGGAAATTGATGATGATTCTCTGTACCGCCACCGGGACCTGGCACAGCTTAAAACTGAACCCAGTGATGAATTTGCCTACGTGAAACTGGATGGGGATATAGCAGTTATTGGTAATGGTGCTGGTCTCACCCTCACTGGAATGGACATGCTCAACCTTTACGGTGGAAAACCAGCAACTTTCCTGGACATTGGTGGCGGTGCATCCCAAGAAAATATTGCCCGTGCACTGAACCTTGTAATTTCCAATCCCCAAGTGAAAGTAGTGTTCCTTAATGTTTTGGGTGGTATAACCCGGGCTGATGATGTGGCTAATGGGGTTATAAGTGTTTTGAAGGATTCTAAACGAAGAGTGCCCCTGGTAATCAGACTCACTGGTACCAATGAAGAGGAAGGGCAGCGCATACTCAATGCAGCAGGGGTAAGTTATGAAACTTCCATGGAATCTGCCGCCCGAAAAGCAGTTGAATTATGCCATAATCTGGAATAAAAAAAATAGGTTCTATGAATTGTATTCCCCATTTCAGCTACTAATTTTTTTCTTCTTTAATCATTATTTTTTTAGTGAATTTTACCACTAAATAAAAAAATGCATATCTTTAAAATAATGATCTTGCTGTTTATTACAGAAAACTTTTTTTATTCAAAAATAAAACATGTTTCTTATCTTAAACTTGGTTTTATGGTTACCAGGTGAGCTACCACCATGGCTGATAAGAATATGTAGGTTAGCATGGCGGATCCATTGAGGGTCCGGTTGAATAGGAAAAGTCCAATTATGGTCTGGGCTATGAATGCGGTTAAGGCCCCTATGAGAAGTGCTTCTCTTCCCAGATATCTTCTACTCCCCACCCTTCTTTTGCTACGGTACTTACCCAGTACGTAAAAACCACTGCCCATGACAAAGGTACACCAGCACAATAAGGCAAACAGTCCCCCGTATCCGAAGTCAAAGGCCACTCCAAAGATTCCCGGGAGCATATAGTCAATGATATCTTTTTTAGTCACTAAAACCCCGAAGAACAGGGGAAAGGGTAGAGTGAATGTGTTGATCATGTTCATGGGTAATGAAAGATAGCCGTCAGAGCCACCCAGGCATTCTCCTGCCCAGTAACATGAGCCATGGACATGTCCCCATAGTTGTGTGTTTTTAACAACCATTTTAAGACTGGGAATAGCATATTCTTCTAAACGGGTTAACCTGAGCAGAGGACTGAGTACAGAAGCATTTAACACCTTTGACATTATTTCCAGGATGGCAAAACCACCTAAAGCAGCCCCTACAACTGTCATAATTCGTTTTCGGGTGATTTTAACACTTCTTCGGAAGCTTTTGGACATGATGAAGTATCCTATGAACCATCCCAGGAACCATAATATTAGGAATGAACGGTGCATTAAACCCCCTGCAACTGCTATAGCACCGAAAAGTATCAGTGAAAGGGTGGTTATTGAGGTAGATTTAATTTCAACTTCACTTAACAGGCTGGCTGATGCGGAGAGGGTTACCCATGCAAAAACCGCCAATGGGCCGAAGGGATGGGTGAACTCTTGATGGGAAACATAGGGTAGGAACAGAAGGGCAGAATCAATACTGAATATCCCTGCCAGGAACATGGTTAAAATAAGGGATAGGAATAATACCATGCTCAGGGTAAAAGGAATGATGTTTATAAGCAGTAAAACGCCCATATGTATTATCACGGCCATTTCTAATATTAATTGCAAATGATTTTGGGCGATTAACATGTTTATCACTATTTTGGATACATATTCTATTTAATCGTTGTTTGTAAGGTAATTGGTAGTTGATTAATTGATGTGTATGGGTATTGTTTTTTTCAGTGTATTCTTGGACATTTAATCAATACTGGCACGATCCTATATTCAAATTGCATGAAGATGGATTACTATTAATATGCAGATAAGTTACAATAACCTAAACATAGTCACTGGCAAATGTTATTTTCCCATCCTAAAATATTTTTCATCCAGTAATGTGTTTGATCATAAATTCCAACTAATTCACTTTACTATTCACTTCTACTTAAGTTAATGATAATGGGATAAATTTAACATCCATTTTAATGCCATTATCTGGAACTAATATTTATAAATTGTCTAGCCTCCAAAGAAGCTCATTATATAGTCAATGAAACTCTGCAGATAATTTTGGATCTGATCCAGTATTCCCTGGGATTGGGATGCCTGTTGTGTGGCAGCTTGGAGTTGGTTTTTAAAGTCAGTGAGGCTACCCTGAACTTTTTGGGAGTTGGCAAGGGCATTGGCTATGTCCTGGGCCTGCTGGTCACTTAAATTTATGTTCAAGCTGTTGGCCACGTTGATAACAATAACCTTTATCTGGGCAGGATCCTGCAAATTTTGTTTTTGAACTTCCTGTTTGGCCTTGTCAAAGAGTTCAGCTATTTTATCCGGACTCTGACCAGTTTGATTGGCAATCTGAGTTTCAGTGTAAAGCTCTTCAGTGGCGGCTTTCTTAGCCTCTTCAGGTATTGGTGTTCCCACTGCCACTTCGTATGATTCTAAAACCCCGGTAAGTGCTGATTCTCCAGTAGCACTTACTGGTGAAGTAACCACCACGTAGCCATTTTCAATCCCCGTGGATTTCAAGGCATTGGCATACATTTTAGAGGTTACAGTGTTAATTTTACTGGTGTCCACAATGATCTTGATGCCCTGACTGTAACTCAGATCAACCAGTGCACAGGAAAAAATCTGGTTAGAATTGTAGGTCCGTCCGGTGATATTTTTGGCAATCTGATTCACCTGTGATGCAGTTACAACCTTAGTATTGGCGTTATTCAAATTCTTATCAGTGTGAGAACCAAAGTAACTGTTCACCGAACTTTTATATGTGGGGTTATTGTAAGTTGTTTCCCCATAGGTGATTGCGAAACCAGATGTACTGGCACTGTAAATGGGACTTAAGCATATGGTTAATATTATTAAAGCCAACAACAACCTTTTCATCCTACCACTCCCTGAATTTTAAATTTATTTTTTGTAATTTTTTTTATCATTCCCATATTAGATTTAACAACTAATTAAATCTATGGGAAAAATATGATTCAAAACTGTCATCGGGTTCCTCTAGCCCCTTCCTTTGGATAATGGGATGGAAATAAATGGGGTCATCACCCAAACAATACTTATATTTTCAACATAAAGAAAAACACTATTTTTAAGAAAGATGAATTCTTCTCAGGATATAAGTACCATTTTAACCATATGCGAGTTATTTTCAAGATATAAGAGCTATTTAACCGATATATGCGAAATTAATTTAATGTAATGATTATTCTTAATAAATAAACATCATTATCATGAGAGAAGCACCACTCTACTTTCAGAGGATTTATCCACAATTTCCCTTCCGCATAAACTGGCAATTTCCTGGGCGAAACTCTCCAGATCCTTGGACCGGGGCATGTTATCAAATGTCAAACGGTCACGTGAGCTGCCCACATACATGTAGGCTTTGATCTCCACGAAATCAGGATTACTTCTTTCGATGATCCGCGCATATTCCTCAGGATGGGTCATATTATAACCGGCAACACTGGTCATCCTGATCACGGTGCGACAGTTGAAACTGGATAAAAGATCCAGGGATTGATTTAAATTATCCCAACCATCTTTAACCTGAGGATCACAAATTTTCTTATATATTTCAGGGTTGGGTGCATCCAGGGAAAGGTACAGTTGAGTGGGTTCTGGGTTCAGTTTCCCCAGTTTATCTGGACTGAGGCCATTGCTGACCAGGAAAGTGGTGAAATGTCTCTTTTTATATTCTTCCAGGAGCTGGTTGATGGGAGGGTAAAGTAATGGTTCCCCGGCCAGTGATATAGCGGCATTGGTGGGATCCTGGGCTTCTGATATTTTTTTCTGGTTGGCACCGGGATTGCCAAAGTAACCCACCAGCAGTTTACGCTGGGCCTTAATACACTCATCTATTATTTCTCCGGGATCATCGAATTCATCCTTCCAGGTGGTACTGGTTATGGAAATATCTCTCCAGCAAAATAGACATTTATGGTGGCAGAATGGTATACTGGGGGACATCTGCAGACAACGATGACTTTCTATACCATAAAATTTTTCTTTATAACAAACACCATCATCCATGATGCTTTTTTTGGTCCAGTGACACACTTTGGCTGCGGCATGTTTTTTTGAACCAACAAAACGATATCCTTTTTTTTCCAATGATGTAATGGCCGGATCTGATAATAGCATTTTACTGTTTCACCTATTAAACTCTTTTTTTGGTGTAAATAATCGTTTTATATAATAATTTTTTCATGAAATTATATCCAGATTGGAAATAATTATATCCTGATAATATTTCTGATAGAAATATATCAGGATATCATATTCAGATTAATATTTGCATTTTAATGATCACAGTCTACTGTAAGATCTACTGTAGACATTTAGGGCTATGTTTAAAGTCGTGTTGATAAGTTATTTAGATTATAATTATGTGAAGTTGATTATTGGTTACCTGTATTAAACCAATTATATTCACATGGCGTATATAGTGTTGGATGTTAATGCGTTGGATATGCGGATACCAGAAACCTGAGTCGGAACATATATTCCGACTATTTGTTATTAAAAATTCCATTTTAAATGAGTTAAAATTATTAAAAAAAAGAAATCAGACCTCAATTGTTAAAAAAGACCTTAAAATCTCTTAAATTATGTTAAGGTTCGTATTAACCTTATTTAGCAAAAACTCATGATTTGGTGGCCTTTAATCATTTAAAGTTCCATTAATTCCATTTTATCCCTTATAATGGAGTATATGCCTCACATATAATGGAATTGCATAAGCTTATTTTGAGGAAATGGGCTTTAAATAAAGGTGATTTGGTAAAAATACTAAAGGAAGGAGTCGGTCCCAGATCGCTAATTTAAATAACCGCATAGAGTGTCTTAAATGCTAAAAAAAGCCATATATGGTCCTTTTTTGGGGAATTATTTCGAAACCTTTATAAGCTATGTTGTTTCCATCATAGTGTAGTCCAAGAGAGTCCTGTAAACTCGATTTTATAGGATACGGAGGCGGTATAATTAAGCGAGTGAAGCGAAACTCTACCTATGCAATATTATGTATGTTGTGTATGGTTGTCGCAGCAATCCCCATCTCGGGTGCTGTAGGTGATCAGAATAATAATGCAATAGGTGAGAATCCTGCCGATGGTTTGTCCATTGGGGTTACTAATTCTGAGATTCAAGAAACTCAGGACGTACTTCAGAAGAACAAGCCTTTTGGTGAGAAAACAACTAAAATCTTAGGAAATAACACTACTGATGGTTCATTGAAACTTGGCTCTTCTGGTGATAAGGTCAAAGAACTACAACAATGGTTAACTGATTACGGTTACTATTCTGGAAATGTAGACGGTGTTTTCGGTGCTGACACTGAAAAAGCGGTTAAAACATTCCAGGAAGAAGCTGGTTTAATTGTTGACGGTGTTGTAGGTAAAGACACAACTAAAGCCATGGAAAACTGGGACAAATACGTTGCAGAAGTCCAGGCAGCAGCCGGTGAGAAAAGTACTGATAACAGTGCTGATACAAGTTACAGTTCCCGCAAATCAACTACTTCAACTAAGAAATCGTATGCTACTACAGTTCGAAGCTACACCCGAACTTATAACACTCAATGGAGTGGCAGTGGTGACTGCTGGGATATCAGTAATGCAGCGTACAGTCGACTAACATCATCCGGTCAAAAAGCCCGAATAATCCAGTATGCAAACAGTTATGTTGGCAACCACCGTTCAGTGCAAACCTGGAATGGTAACACTTGGGTTGACTACTACGATGTACCAAAAAGAGGTGTGCCTACCTCACGTAGAGGCTCTGAAACAGTAATTACAGGTTAAAAGTATACGATTAATACACCGATACCAGTTAAAAAAATCATAATTCAACAGTTCCAACGCAAAAACTGTTGAAACAACCTTTTTATTTTATTTTAGCTTTTTAATGTATCTATCATATTATGGTTATTTTATTCCTCCCCAGGAAAGTTTTCACATTATAATTTTCATATATTATGTTATGTGGAATTTTTCTTCATTTTTGGCTTGTTTTAGTTTCTATAAATCAACAGATAACTGGTTTGAGGTTTTTAAGAGCCAATCATTTTTATTTCATTTTCGGGGGTTAAGCAGCATTGAAACCACAATATTTTTATATTCTTCTCATAAAAAGAAATACAGTAAACTGCACACTTTTTGGAGGCTGATTATGAAAATAAAACAAACCCCTCTGGTAATTTTGAATTTTAAAACTTACTTAGAGTCTACTGGAGAAAAAGGCCGGGATTTGGCCAAAGCTTTGGAAGAAGTATCCGAGGAAACTGGAATAAGCATGGTTGCAGCACCTCAGGGAGCCGATCTCTGGAGATTATCCCGAGAAGTTGAAATACCAGTCTTAGCCCAGCACATTGACCCGGTGGATGCCGGGGGACACACCGGCAGCATGTTAGCTGAATGTGCAATGGCAGCCGGGGCAGCCGGTACATTGATAAATCATTCTGAGCAGAGAATGCAACTGGCTGATATTGATAATGTGGTCAGTAAAATGAATTCCATGGACATGACCAGCGTGGTATGCACTAACAACATCCAGACCAGTGCGGCAGCCGCAGCGTTGAAACCCGATTTTGTAGCCATAGAACCACCAGAACTCATAGGGTCTGGAATTCCCGTATCCCAGGCAGAGCCTGAGGTTGTGGAAGGAAGCGTGGCTGCAATTAAGGACATTAATCCTCAGGTAAAAGTCCTGTGTGGTGCAGGTATCTCCACAGGGGACGATATGAAAGCCGCCCTAGAACTGGGAAGTGAAGGTGTACTCCTGGCATCAGGAATAATACTGGCTTCGGACCCTAAGCAGGCCCTGCTGGATCTTGTAAGTAAAATTTAAAACCAGAAAAAATTTAGCATCAAAACTAGATTAATTAATTCGTTAATCCTCTGGACACTGAAAATACCATGAAAGAAATCAGTAATTTTAAAATGGTGGAATGACATGGCCCCTGATTTTAACACCATAGATGATCTTGAAGTGGAGGGTAAAACCGTACTGGTTCGGGTGGATATAAACTCCCCAGTCGACCCCCTCACCGGACTACTACTGGATGATACTCGTATAAGATTACACGCTGAAACAATAGCTGAACTGGCAAATAAAGGTGCTAAAACTGTTTTAATGGCCCATCAAAGCCGTCCTGGTAAAAAAGATTTTACCACCCTCCAACAGCATGCTGAAGCCCTTTCCAATCTACTGAATAAATCTGTGGGTTATGTGGATGACATATTTGGTAGCAACGCCAGGGAAACCATAAAAAATATGGAAGGAGGAGATATTCTTCTACTGGAGAATGTGCGTTTCTACTCTGAAGAAATCTTGCAGAGGGAACCACCACAACAGGCAGAAACCCATATGGTAAAATTACTTTCTCCCCTTGCGGATTACTTCGTCAACGATGCATTTGCCGCTGCCCACCGTTCACAACCATCATTGGTTGGATTTGCAGTTAACCTGCCCTCTGCAGCAGGCAGGGTGATGGAAAGGGAACTCAAAGCATTATATAGTGCAGTGAGTAATGTGGAAAGGCCCTGTGTATACGTTTTAGGTGGGGTTAAGGTGGATGATTCCATAATGGTTATGGAAAATGCCCTGGAAGCCGGGAGTGCTGATTACATCCTCACCACTGGACTGGTGGCCAACATTTTCCTATGGGGGGGAGGAGTCAACATTCAAAAACATAACCGAAAATTCATTGAGGATCGGGACTACTGTGAATATGTTAAAAAGGCCAGGAAATTATGTAAAAAATTCAGGGACCAAATACTGGTACCCACGGATCTGGCAGTGTGCAAGGATGATAAAAGATTGGAATACTCAGTGAACAAGCTTCCCAACTTACCTATATTTGATCTGGGTACTGAAACCACCACGGAATATGCACGGGTGATTAGAAATGCACGTACCATATTTGCCAATGGTCCTGCAGGGGTTTTTGAAAAAGAAGGATTTAACCAGGGTACTGAAGATATTCTAAATGCAATTTCATCTTCCCCCGGGTTTTCCATTATTGGTGGAGGGCACCTGGCAGCAGCAGCCAACCAGATGGGGTTATCTGGGATTAGCCACATAAGTAGTGGGGGCGGAGCTTCCATCAGCCTCATTGCGGGGGAAAGATTGCCTGCGGTGGAAGTACTCCGGGAAGCGGATTTAAACATCTAAAAAAATATTAATCCTCTAATTTATATTAGTTAATAACACGCCTTTGATGATAAATCCAGTTTAAATTAACTTCCAAACAAGTAATAATCAAAATTCAAATAGATTTATTAAAATCAACTTTAAATACTTGGATTGATCATAGTAAGCATTCCCCCTCTTAACAATGAGGGGAAGTGAAGGCCAGAGTTTAAGTCATACATCTCTCCACCCAAAAGTATATAAGGCAATATCATAAAAGTTAAAATGCCTCGGTAGCTCAGTCTGGTGGAGCGCGAGACTTGTAATCTCGTGGTCGCGGGTTCAATTCCCGTCCGGGGCTCTAGACTGATGGTGAGCAAATATAAACATAGTTTAGATGTAGGTTTGATACAAACTAAGGTGATTTAAAAAAAATTAATGTGGGACCATAGGGTAGCTTGGTCGATCCTTTGGGCTTTGGGAGCCTGAGACTCCGGTTCAAATCCGGGTGGTCCCATTATAATTGTCAAATAATCAGTATTTTTACCCGCCTTAGCTCAATTTGGCAGAGCGTCGGACTGTAGATCCGAATGTTGCTGGTTCAAGTCCGGCAGGCGGGACTTAACTATCTGTAAATCAATGGAAACTGTTGGTGGGACTCTTAGGCAAAAATGAGAGTGACCAATTTACATTGTCCTCCAGATGTTAATCCAAACCTTTATAAGTATGCAACATAAAGCAAAAGTATATATGGGAGCATAACCTAAACCCATATACTCTAGTTCTGCTAAAGTTGCCCTGGTGGTGTAGGGGCTATCATGCGGGCCTGTCGAGCCCGCGACTCGGGTTCAATTCCCGGCCAGGGCGTTCTAGAGGGCCCGTAGCTCAGTCTGGGAGAGCGCCTGGCTTTTAACCAGGTGGCCGCGGGTTCAACTCCCGTCGGGCCCGTTCTGATTTTTAATGGAGGATTAAATGGTGAAGAAGGATATCTTAAAACACGAACTGGTTCCAGATCATGTTGTTTTGTCGAAATCTGATGTTAAGAAAGTACTGAAAAAATTGGATATCCATCCTGAACAGCTACCTAAAATAAAAGCTGATGATCCGGTTGTTAAGGCTATTGAAGCTAAACCGGGGGATATTCTCAAAATAACCAGAAAAAGTCAGACAGCAGGTAAATTCGAAACCTACCGTTTGGTTTTAGATTAAATATGGATAATTAATTAATAACAAAGGACATAAATAGTTGAGTGAATAATGCCTTACCTTATATAATAAACCGGTACATAAATTGTGTTATATTTTAATAATATAATATATATACATTGATATTAATGGACCAGAAACCCACTTGAAACTCTAACTCAAGTGAGGATTATGAATATGGATTAGGTATGGGTTGTTTTTTGGAGGAATTTAATGGTAAAAAATGCCTGGGGACTTGTCGATACCTTTTTTGATGAATATAAACTGGTGGATCATCATATCAAGTCATACAACGACTTTGTAGATCATCGTATACAGGATATAATTGATATAACCGAGCCCATTGTATTGGAGCAAGGAGAATACTGCATACAAACCGGTAAAGTTGAAATCCGGAAGCCTTACATTAAGGAAGCTGATGGCTCAAAAAGTAAGGTCTTCCCTACTGAAGCTAGACTCAGAAATCTAACTTACTCGGCCCATATGTACATGGACATGGCTCTATCCAAGGGTGAAGAAGAACCTAACCTGGAGAAAGTCTATATTGGTGAACTTCCTGTAATGCTTAAATCCAACATATGCCACCTTAATGGATTAGGATATAATGAACTGGAAGCCAATGGTGAAGATCCTCAGGATCCCGGAGGCTACTTCATTGTCAATGGTTCCGAAAGGGCCATAGTTACCATGGAAGAGATAGCACCCAACAAGATCATCCTGGAAAGAATTGGGGAAAAAGACGACCGCCGGGCACGAGCAATTGTAACCTCGATCAAAAGTGGTTTTAGAGCACGAATAACTCTTGAATACCGTAAACCAAGGAAAAAAGGCGTATTTTTAAGAATATCATTCCCGTACGTACCTGGAGAAATACCACTGGTGGTTTTACTCCGTGCCCTGGGTCTGGAAAAAGATGTAGACCTGGTTAGCAGTGTTTCAGAAGAAAACGACGTACAATTCCTTCTCATAGATGACATTCAAACCTCAGAAATCACTAACACCTACGATGCTATCAAGTACATCGGTAACCGGGTGGCCAAGGGTATGACTGAGGAATACCGAATTAAAAGGGCGGAAGATGTCATAGACCGTTACCTATTACCACACATTGGTGTGGAACCAGAAAAAAGAGCAGAAAAAGCCACATATCTGGCTGAAATGACAGAGATGCTCCTGCAAGTTATTTTTGACGAACGTGAACCACACGACAAGGACCACTACGCCAATAAGAGACTCCGGGTATCTGGAGACCTCATGGAAGATCTGTTCAGAGTTGCATTCACCAGTTTAACCCGTGACATGACCTACCAGTTGGAACGAAGTCTGGCAAGGGGAAAAGAACCCTCAGTCAAACAGGCAGTGCGGTCCGATGTCCTAACTGAAAACATCAAACACGCCATAGCCACTGGAAACTGGGTTGGTGGACGGGCCGGTGTAAGCCAGTTACTGGATAGAACCAGTTACATGGGAACTCTTTCACATCTTAAACGTGTAGTTTCTCCCCTGTCACGGAGTCAACCTCACTTCGAAGCTCGTGACCTGCACCCCACTCAGTTTGGAAAAATCTGTCCCAACGAAACCCCTGAAGGGCCGAACTGTGGACTGGTAAAGAACCTGGCAATTTTGGCCAAAATATCAGAAGGTTCCAATCCAGATGAACTGGAAGCAGTGGTAAAAAAGATGAAAACCATCAACCCTATCTAGGGATGAAAATGAGACATTACGGAGTTAAAATTTATTTTATTATGAAAAGCCAGCTATTGGGGGCCAATTCGTGAAAAAATGCAAGGTTTATACTAACGGGAAGCTTATTGGGACTTGTGATGATCCAGAAGGTTTCATGGAAGAAATGCGCCAGAAAAGGAGATCTGGAGAAGTATCCCATGAAATGAACATCACTCATTACCCTGAAAACAACGAGATATACTTATTCAATGACCCTGGAAGAACCAGAAGACCACTCATCGTGGTGGAAAACGGAGGGTCATGCTTAACAGATGAACACATGCAGAAGATTGCCGATGGAGAAATGGCATGGCATGATCTGGTTAATGAAGGAATTATTGAATACCTCGATGCCGAGGAAGAAGAAAACACCTACATTTCCATGTTCCCTGATGAAATTAATGAATATCACACTCACCTGGAAATAGACCCCTCCACCATGCTGGGGATCTGTGCCGGGATCATACCCTACGCCAACCACAACTCATCCCCACGTAACACCATGGAAGCAGGGATGACCAAACAGGCACTGGGACTTTACGTTTCAAATTACCATTTAAGAACTGACACCCGTGCGCACTTACTGCACCATCCTCAGGTTCCAATCGTGAAAACCAGGAGTATGGATGCCACACAGTACGATAAAAGACCATCTGGTCAAAACTTTGTGGTGGGGGTAATGTCCTACGAGGGTTACAACATGGAAGATGCCCTCATATTAAATAAGGCTTCCATAGAACGTGGACTAGCCCGATCATCATTTTTCAGATCTTACGAAGCCTCTGAGCGAAGATATCCCGGTGGACAGGAAGACAAATTTGAAGTGCCTGAAAACATGGTACGAGGATACCGTTCAGAAGAAGTGTACCGCAACCTGGATGAAGATGGAATTGTCAACCCTGAAGTCAATGTAAAGTCTGGGGATGTCCTCATCGGAAAAACATCACCACCCCGTTTCTTAGAAGAAATTGACGAATTCGGGACCGTGGCTGAAAGACGAAGAGAAACCTCGGTCACTGTACGACATGGGGAACACGGAGTGGTAGATGCAGTAATGCTCACCGAAACAGTGGAAGGAAGTAAACTGGCTAAAATACGAGTAAGGGACCAGAGACAACCTGAATTCGGAGACAAATTCGCATCCAGACACGGACAAAAGGGAGTGGTTGGTCTCATAGTATCACCGGAAAACATGCCATTCACTGCCGAAGGAGTAGTTCCTGATTTAATAGTCAACCCTCACGCTATACCCTCCAGGATGTCAGTGGGGCAGGTGCTGGAGATGTTAGCTGGTAAAGCCGGTTGCATGGAAGGTCAGCGTATGGATGGAACCCCATTCAGTGGAAACCAGGAAATGGAAATAATGGATCTCCTGCGGGAAAATGGTTTTGAAACCGCAGGCCGGGAATCCCTTTATAACGGGATCACCGGTGAAAGAATAGAGGCAGAGATATTTGTGGGAGTGGCTTTTTACCAGAAACTGCACCACATGACCTCCGATAAAGTTTACGCCCGGTCAAGGGGACCGGTACAAGTTTTAACCAGACAACCAACCGAGGGAAGAGCCCGGGAGGGTGGTCTCCGATTCGGAGAAATGGAAAGAGACTGCCTTATTGCTCATGGGGCTGCTTTATCTCTTAAAGAGAGATTATTGGATGAGTCTGATAAATATGAGGCCATAGTATGTGGTGAATGTGGAATGGTAGCTATATACGACCGAATAAGGGATAAAAGGTACTGTCCTATATGCGGAGATTCTGACAGCTTCCCTGTGGAGATATCATACGCATTTAAACTATTATTGGATGAACTCAAGAGCCTGTGTATTTTCCCCAAACTGGTTCTTGAAGATAAAGCCTGATTTAGGGTCTAGAAATAATGGTATGTATTAAAAAGAGGAGAGAGTGAGTTTGAAAGGAATTTTAAAGAAGATCGCCCAGATCAACTTTGGCCTGCTATCGCCGGAGAATATCCGGAGAATGTCCGTTACCAAAATCGTGACCCCTGATACCTACGATGAAGATGGATACCCCATAGAAGCGGGTCTAATGGACCCACGACTAGGAGTTATTGATCCAGGACTCCGATGCCGATCATGTGGCTCTAAAGGAGGAGACTGTCAGGGACATTTTGGTCACATAAACCTGGCCCGACCAGTAGTCCACGTGGGATTCGCAGATACCATACACAAGATACTGCGTTCAACATGCAGTGAATGTGGAAAGGTGCTTTTAACTGAAACTGAAAGAATAGATTATCAGGACAGGATTGAATCCCGACTGAAAAATGAAGAAAGTATCACTGGACTGGTGAAGGATGTTTACACCACTGCACGTCGGGATAAATGCCCCAACTGTGACACGGAGCAGGAAGATGTTAAAATAGACAAACCAGTATCCATTGTCGAGGGCAACTACAAATTAACACCCAGTGAAGTCAGAGAACGCCTGGAGAAAATCCCTGAAGAGGACTATATCTTCCTAGGAATCAACTCCAAGGTAGCCAGACCAGAATGGATGGTACTAACCGTACTACCAGTACCACCAGTAACCGTGAGGCCATCCATCACCCTTGAAACCGGGGAAAGATCCGAGGATGACCTGACCCACAAACTGGTGGATATCCTGCGAATTAACCAGCGTCTCAAGGAGAACATGGAAGCAGGAGCACCACAACTCATCGTGGAGGACCTCTGGGAATTATTACAATACCACGTCACAACCTATTTTGACAACGAAGCATCAGGAGTTCCCCCAGCAAGGCATAGATCAGGAAGACCACTGAAAACACTGGCCCAACGATTGAAGGGTAAAGAAGGACGTTTCCGAAGTAACCTCTCTGGTAAGAGGGTAAACTTCTCTGCCAGGACAGTTATATCTCCGGACCCCAACATCAGCATCAACGAGGTAGGGGTGCCCCTGATGATAGCCACTGAAGTCACGGTACCAATCTATGTTACTGATTGGAACATTGAAGATATGAAGAAATACATACTCAACGGACCAAATCAACATCCAGGTGCCAATTACGTCATCCGACCAGATGATCGAAAGATCAGGGTCTATGATGAAACCAAAGAAGCCATTATTGAAAAACTGGAACCAGGATTCGTAGTGGAAAGACACCTAATGGATGGGGATATTGTACTCTTCAACCGACAACCATCACTGCACCGTATGTCCATGATGGCCCATGAAGTAAAGGTCTTACCATACAAAACATTCAGGTTAAACCTCTGTGTTTGCCCTCCATACAACGCAGACTTTGATGGGGACGAAATGAACATGCACGTCTTCCAGACTGAAGAATCACGTGCAGAGGCCAAATCCCTAATGAGGGTGCAGGAGCACATCCTATCTCCACGTTTCGGAGGACCAATCATCGGCGGAATACACGATCACATATCAGGAGCATACCTCCTCACCAGGGAAGGATCCAACTTCCGGGAAGATGAAGTATTCCAGATGCTTAAAAAATCCCAGTTACCATTACCCAAACCAAGAAACCAGGAATGGACTGGTAAGGAAATATTCAGCTTACTCCTCCCCAAAAACCTGAACATGGTTTACAAGGCAGAAATTTGCCGTAAATGTGACGAATGCCTCAAGCAGGAATGTAAAAACGATGCATATGTGGTTATAGAAAATGGTCAGCTTGTATCCGGAGCCATAGATGAAAAAGCCTATGGTGCATTCTCGGGTAAGATACTGGATTCAATTGTTAAGGAGTACGGAACTGACAGGGCCAGGGAATTCCTGGACTCAGCCACTAAACTGGCAATCTCCGGTATTATGAAACGGGGATTCACCACCAGTACTGCTGATGAGGAAATACCACGGGAAGCTCAGGACCGTATTGAGGAACTACTCTCTAAGGCTGAACAGAAAGTGGAAATGCTCATTGAAGCTTACCATAACGATGAATTGGAAGCCCTTCCTGGCCGTAGTCTCCGGGAAACCCTGGAGATGAAGATCATGCAAGTACTCGGGGAAGCCAGGGACAAATCAGGAGAAATAGCGGAAAGCTACTTTGGAATGGACAACCACGCAGTTATCATGGCACTAACAGGTGCCCGAGGGTCGATGCTGAACTTGACTCAGATCGCTGCCTGTGTGGGGCAGCAATCTGTTCGTGGTGGTCGTATTGAGAGAGGTTACAGTAAAAGAACCCTACCTCACTTCCAGGAAGGGGAGCTTGGTGCTAAAGCCAGCGGATTCGTACATTCCAGTTACAAAACAGGACTGGACCCACTGGAATTCTTCTTCCATGCCATGGGAGGGCGTGAAGGACTGGTGGACACAGCTATCCGTACAGCCCAGAGTGGTTACATGCAACGCCGATTGGTGAACGCCTTACAGGATCTCTCGGTTAACACTGATAAAACAGTTCGAGACAATCGGGGAGTGGTTATTCAAACTCACTATGGTGAAGACGGAATAGATCCTGCCAAGAGTGATTATGGAAAAGTTGCTGATATCGACAGATTAATTGAAGAAATGCGAATCAAAGCTAAATCCGGTAAATGATTAATAAACAGATGAAAGGATAATACTTATGCATGGTACTAAAATCTCAGGTGGTTTTGTGGATATAGAGAAAGTTGAAAAGCTGGTCAAAAAGAAAAGAGCCAAATTCCCGGAAAAACTCATCCAGGAAATAGCTGAAGCTGCTGAAAGGCACCAGCTGGATGATGATGAACTGGATGAACTGGTGAAAGAAATTAAGAGAGCCTACATACGATCTGAAGTGGAGTCTGGTGAGGCAGTAGGTACAGTGGCTGCCCAGTCAGTAGGAGAGCCTGGTACTCAGATGACCATGCGTACTTTTCACTATGCAGGGGTAGCAGAGCTAAACGTTACCCTGGGGTTACCCCGACTCATAGAGATCGTGGACGCCCGTAAGAAGATATCCACACCAACCATGGCCATATATTTCGACGAAGACCATGCCAGTGATGAGGAGTTCATAAGGACCATTGCCAATCGTATAGGTAAAATAACCTTCAATGACATCCTCAAAGACTTCAATGTCAACTACGCCAGTATGAATATGAGTGTGGAGATCGACGAGGAGCAGGTGAAGGAGAAACGACTGGACTATGATGAGGTCATGGCCAAGATAGAAAAAACTTTTAAAAGTGTAGAAATAAATAACAACTTGCTGAGTTTTGAACCCAAAATTACAGAATCTAAACATGCCATTAGGGAACTTCGACTTTTAGCTGACAAGGTTCGCGATCTCCAGATAAGTGGAATTAAGAACATAGGGAAGGTCGTGATCCGAAAAGAAGGGCAGGAATGGGTTATACACACTGAAGGTTCAAATCTGGGAGCCGTCCTAAAAATGGATGGTGTTGACCCGGTGCGAACTACCACAAATGATATCCATGAGGTGGAAAAAGTTCTGGGAGTGGAAGCCGCTCGTAACTCCATAATCCACGAGGCCCAGACCACCATGGAAGAGCAGGGACTCACTGTGGACGTGCGGCACATCATGCTGGTTGCAGATATGATGACTGCCGACGGCAAAGTCAAATCCATAGGTCGACATGGTATCAGCGGTGAAAAAGCCAGTGTACTGGCCAGAGCATCCTTCGAGGAGACTGGTAAACACCTTCTCCGGGCCAGCATCAGAGGTGAGGTGGACCATCTCACCGGAATAATAGAGAACATTATAATCGGGCAGCCAATACCACTGGGAACAGGGTCAGTTGGCGTCATCATGAAAGAGAAATAAGGAGGCAGTAGATGGACGTAGAGAGAGGAATTCGAGTAGCAGTAGATACAGGTAATGTCACACTGGGATCCAGTAAAACAATCCAGGCTCTGAAGCTTGGAAAAGGAAAACTGGTCATCATCGCAGAAAATTGCCCAAAAGAGGTAACTGAAGACGTGATGCAGTACTCCAAATTATCTGAAATCCCGGTTTACACCTTCCAAGGTACTAGTGTGGATTTAGGATCAGTTTGTGGAAAACCATTCACTGTGGCCACCATGATGGTCAATGATCCTGGAGACTCCACCATACTGGAAATAGTGGGGTAAAACTGTGACCATCAAATTCAGTACCCATGAAATCCGGTACATCGCCCTCTTCGAGAGCATGACCGGGGCAACAGTAAAAGATTGCCTGGTGGACGATGAAAACGGAAAAATCACCTTCCTGGTTAAAAAGGGAGACATGGGTCTGGCCATAGGAAAAAGAGGAAGCACCGTTGCCAAGGTGCAGAAAACCGTGGATAAGGGTGTGGAAGTAATTGAACACTCTGATGATCCAGTGGAATTCATAGCCAACCTAGTGGCCCCCGCAAAAATAAGGAGTGTACGCATACTCCAAAAAGAAAACGGGGAGAAAATAGCCACTTTAGAGGCTGATTCTCGCAATAAACGCACCGCCATAGGAAAAGGCGGGCAGAATATTGAAAGGGCCCGGGTACTGGCCAAAAGGCAGCACAATATAAATAACATAGTTATAAAATAGTAAAAAACTAGCGATCTAATTACACTGATCATCCCTGATCCAGGGAAACCTACATAAGATCAGGGAATCGTCATCGTATTAACGTTAACAAGGAGGAATTACATTTGCCAGGATTATTCGCAGCAAAAAAGCTTAAAAAGAATCGACAGAACTTCCGGTGGAAAGACACCGAGTACAAGCGAAAAGCACTCGGGTTAGATATTAAGGCTGACCCATTGGGAGGCGCACCCCAAGCACGGGGAATCGTCATAGAAAAAGTGGGAATAGAAGCAAAACAACCCAACTCTGCCATCAGGAAGTGTGTAAGAGTTCAACTCATCAAGAACGGTAAACAACTCACTGCATTCGCCCCAGGAGACGGCGCCATAGGATTCATCGATGAACACGACGAAGTGGTCATCGAAGGAATTGGTGGACCATCCGGAAGATCCATGGGAGACATTCCAGGTGTACGCTGGAAAGTCACCAAAGTGAACAACGTAGCCCTAGAAGAAATGGTTAAGGGCAAAATCGAAAAACCAGTGAGATAAGCGAGGTTATGATATGAGCTTCAAAGTCTTTGAAAGTTGGGAACTGGAAGAAGTCAAGGTAGAAGACCTAGGACTGGTCAACTACATCTGCCTGGACGAAATAATGGTCCCCCATACCATGGGGAGACACGTGAAACGACAGTTCGCCAAATCAAAAGTATCAATCGTAGAACGATTAATGAACAAAATAATGAGAACCCAGAGGAACTCAGGTAAGAAAAACAAATCTTACAATATTGTAAAAGAGGCCTTCACCGTAATAAACCAGCGTACCAAGGAAAATCCAATACAAGTATTGGTTAAAGCCGTGGAAAACGCTGCTCCCCGTGAAGAAACCACCCGGATCAAGTATGGTGGAATAGGTTACCAGGTAGCAGTGGACATAGCACCACAGCGCAGGGTGGACCTTGCCATAGGTTTCATAACCAAAGGAGCCCTCCAGTCAGCCTTTAAACGGAAAAAATCCGCAGGAGAATGTCTGGCAGAAGAACTGTTACTAGCAGCAGAAGCAGATACCAGAAGTTTCTCAGTTGGTAAGAAGGAGGAAAAAGAGCGAGTGGCCAGATCAGCCCATTAAGGTTGATCATTCAACTCATTTTAAAGGGTGAATTGTATGAGTAGACGAGACAAGA